>NZ_LDJP01000011.1 GCF_001431505.1 Stenotrophomonas daejeonensis | reverse complement strand
GACGTGAGTCGCGACCGGGGATTGCCGGGAAGCCCCCATCGCGACTCACGTCGCTCCTGCGGGCAGGCCGCGATCAGCGTGGATCGTCGAAGCGCAGCACCATGCCCGGCTTGAGCACCGCATTGGCGTCCAGGTTGTTGCGCGACAGCAACACCTTCAGCGGGATGCCGTGGCGGCGCGCGATCGACCATGCGCTTTCGCCGCGGCGCACCGTGTGCCTCTGCGTGCCGGTTGCCGCCACGGTGGCGACGGCAGCGGCGGCGGACGCGGGTTCGCTTTCGGTGGCGGCGACGACCACGGGCGAAGGCTGCCTGTCCGGCTCCGGTTCGGGCAGGGCCGGGGCCAGTACCCGGGCACCGTTGCGTTTGCCGGTGAGCGCCGGGTTGAGGCGGGCGATGCGGGTGGCGTCCAGCGCGTTCGCCGCCGACCATTCGGCCAGCGTGGTGCCGGCCGGCAGGCTGTGCCCGCGCAGGATCGGCACCGGGCGGTCCAGCGCCGCCATCAGCTCCGGCTCCTGCTCCGCCTGTTCCAGCACGCAGGCCAGCGCGTGCAGTTTTTCGACGTAGGCATGGGTGATCGGCGACAGTCCCGGCAGCTCGGCCGGGCGCGCGTTCTGCGCGTTCATGCCGCCCCGGCGCAGTGCCTGCAGGATGCGGTATTCGCCGGCGTTGTAGGCCATCACCGCCAACTGCCAGTCGCCGCCGAACATGCCGTACAGGGTCTTGAGGTAACGTACCGCCGCCTGCGTGGATTCCACCGCCGAAAGCCGGCCGTCGTAGCCCTTTTCCATCGGCACGCGGTGGTTGCGGGCGGTGGTGGCGATGAACTGCCACAACCCGGCTGGCCCGTTGGCGTTGCGTGCGCCGGGGCGGTAGCCGCTTTCGACGAAGGGAATCAGCGCGAACTCGGTGGGCAGCCCGGCGGTGCGCAGTTCGTCCACCACGTAGCCGAACAGCGGCAGCGCGTCATCCTCCGCATTGCCCAACCGCGTTGGCGCATGCGCGAACTGCCGGCGCCAGCGCGGGTTGGTCGCCTCGCTGTCGCATTGCGGCGCGGCCAGGCCATCGCGGAAATCGGCGAGGATCAGGTGGCCGTTGCGCGTGAGCGGTGCCGGCAGCGCGGCCGGATCGGTGGGCAGGCGGTTCAGCGCTGCGAGGTTCTGCGCCAGCCCGACGCCGGCCGGGATCGACTGCGCGGCGGCGATGCCGCTGCCGGCGCCGAGCAACAGGCCCAGCGCCACCGACAGGTGCCGCTTCACGCGCGGAACCCGTCTTTCCAGCGCCGCAGTTCGGCGAATACCTCCACCTCGTCCTCCGGCGCGCGCCCCAGCCGTGCGGCAATGGCCGCGACGACGGGGGCCGCGGACGTGCGCAGGAACGGGTTGCAGGCCCGCTCGTCGGCCAGCAGCGAGGGGACGGTGGGGAGCGAGCGGCTGCGCATGTCCTGAGCTTCCTTCTGGCGGCGTTGCAATGCCGCGTTGGTGGGATCGACATGCCGCGCGAACGCGGCATTGCCCAAGGTGTATTCGTGCCCGCAGCAGACCTGCGTCCGCGCCGGCAGCGCCGCCAGCCGTTGCAGCGAGGCCAGCATCTGCGCGGGGGTACCTTCGAACATGCGCCCACAGCCCAGACTGAACAGCGTGTCGCCGCAGAACAGGTGGTCGTGGCCGTGGAACGCGACGTGGCTGCGGGTATGGCCGGGAACGGCCAGGACCGTGAAGTCGAAGCCGGGCAGGCTTACCCGGGCGCCTTCGCCGACCCGTTCGCATTCCAGCCCGATCCGTTCGTCCTCCGGCGCGAACACGGGCAGCTGCGGCCAATGCCGGCGCAGCTCGGCGACGCCGCCGGTGTGGTCGTCATGGTGGTGGGTGAGCAGGATGGCCGCCGGCTGCATGCCCTGCGCCACCGCGTCGAGCACAGGTTGCGCCTGTCCCGGGTCGACGAACAGCGTGCGCCCGTCCGGCGCCTGCAGCGCCCAGATGTAGTTGTCCTGGAATGCGGGCAGGGTGGTCAGTCGCATAGAATTGGGACCATGCCTGCCGCCCCGTTCCCCCGTCAAGCTGCAGTCTCTACCTGGTTTGAGAAGACGGGTGCGGAAACGGTGAGGGCGATGGAAAACCGCCATCTGCTCGAACAGTTGCAGGGCGTTCCCGCACAGCCCTGGTTGTGGCTGGCACCGTGCAGCGCGTGGCGCCCGCAGCCGGCCCCCGCCGGGCGCGGCCTGCGCCTGCAGCGGACGCCGGAGGGCGCGGGCTGGGAGGGCGACGTGTACTGCGCCCTGCCGCTGCCGCTGCCGTCCGAGGCAGTCAACGCCATCGTGCTGCAGCACCCGGCGACGATGGAGCTGGAACCGCTGCTGGCCGAATGCGCGCGGGTGCTGATGCCGGGCGGACGCCTGTGGCTGACCCTGCTCAACCGCCACAGCCTGTACCGCGGGCACTGGCAGTGGCGCGGCATGCGCCCGCCCACGGCGCTGCGTTGCCGCAGCGGCCTGCAGCGCGAGGGCCTGCGCATCCGCACGACGCGGCACGTCGGCCCGCTGTGGAACGACGCGGCGGCGCCGGCCGGCAAGGTGTTGCCGGCATTGCGCGCGGTATGCGTGCTGGAATTCGAGAAACGCACGGTAGCCTTCATCGGCCCGGAAAAAGCGCAGCCGGTAGGCTGGCGCGGGCCGGTGGCGACCTGAACGACGGAGCAAGATGAAAGAGATCGAGATACACACCGACGGGGCCTGCCTCGGCAATCCCGGGCCGGGCGGCTGGGCGGCGCTGCTGCGCTACAAGGGCCACGAACGCGAACTGGCTGGGGGCGAAGGGCATACTACCAACAATCGCATGGAGCTGATGGCCGCGATCATGGGGCTGGAAACGCTGACCGAGCCGTGCCGGATCGTGCTGCAGACCGACTCGCAGTACGTGCGCCAGGGCATCACCGAGTGGATGTCGGGCTGGGTGCGGCGGCAGTGGAAGACCGCCGGCGGCGACCCAGTGAAGAACCGCGACCTGTGGGAACGTCTGCATGCTGCCACCCAGCGGCACCAGATCGAGTGGCGCTGGGTGAAGGGCCACAATGGCGATCCCGACAACGAGCGCGTGGACCAGTTGGCCCGCGATGCCGCAATCCGCGTGCGCAATGGCGCCGCAAGCAACTGAGGTAACCCGTGCGCCAGATCGTCCTTGATACCGAAACCACCGGCCTGGAATGGAAGAAGGGCAACCGCGTGGTCGAAATCGGCTGCGTGGAGCTGCTCGAACGGCGCCCCAGCGGCAACAACTTCCACCGTTACCTGAAGCCGGACTGCGCGTTCGAGGCGGGTGCGCAGGAAGTAACCGGCCTGAGCCTGGAATTCCTCGCCGACAAGCCGCGCTTCGAGGAGGTCGTCGACGAATTCCTCGCCTACGTCGACGGCGCCGAGCTGATCATCCACAACGCCGCGTTCGACATGGGCTTCCTCGAGAACGAGATGCTGCTCGTGGGCAAGGGACGGCTGGACGAACGGGTGACGGTGACCGACACCCTGGCGATGGCGCGCGAGCGTTTCCCCGGCCAGCGCAACTCGCTGGATGCGCTGTGCAAGCGGCTGGGCGTGGACAACTCGCACCGCCACCTGCACGGTGGCCTGCTCGATGCGCAGATCCTGGCCGACGTCTACATCGCGCTGACCTCGGGGCAGGAGGAGATCGGCTTCGGCCTGCCAGAGGCGGAAATGGCGAGTGCCGGCGGCGTGGTGCAGGTGTTCGACGCCGCCGTGCTGCTGCCGCGCCCGCGCGTGCTGGTCACCGCTTCCGAGCTGGAGGCGCATGCGGCGCGGCTGGAACGCCTGCGCAAGAAGGCCGGCCATGCGCTGTGGGACGGCGCGAAGGCGGAAGAAACGGTCAGCGCGTAGATGCGGGGCTTGCCCCACATGCTCGTGGCAGGCGACGCCGGGAAGGCCCAGTGCCGGGCAAGCCCGGCACCTGCGGTGCGGGTTCCGACATGACGGCGTTGCTCAATGGCAGCGCACCAGGATGGCGGTGATGTTGTCCGAGCCGCCGCCGTCCAGCGCCGCGGCGACCAGCATGTCCACGCATTCCTGCGCGCTGCAGTCGTGCTGGGCAAGGGTGTCGGCGAGGCCGGTGTCGTCCACTTCCTCGGTCAGGCCGTCGCTGCACAACAGCAACTGCATGCCCGGCCGCAGCTCGCCGGTCATCGTCGCCACGTTCAGGTGCGCCGGGTCGGTCACGCCCAGTGCCTGGGTGACGACGTTGCGGTGCGGGTGGGCGCGGGCCTGCTCGGCGGTCAACGAGCCCTGTGCGATCAGCTCCTGCACGTAGCTGTGGTCCTGGCTGAGCTGGGCCAGCTTGCCGTCGCGCCACAGGTAGGCACGGCTGTCGCCGACCCAGGCCACCTCGAAGCGGTTGCCCAGCACGCGCGCGGCAACCACCGTGGTGCCCATCGGCAGGCTGTCGTTGCGGTGGCGCGAGGCGCGGATGATGTCCTCGTCGGCGATGCGGATCGCCTGCGGCAGCGTGGTGCCGCCGCGGACCTCGCGGACGATGGCCTCGCGCGCCAGCGCGCTGGCGACCTCGCCGCAGGCATGGCCGCCCATGCCGTCGGCCACCAGCCACAGCCCCAGTTCGCTGTCACCGTGGTAGGTGTCCTCGTTGAGCTGGCGGCGCAGGCCGACGTGGCTGAGGTGTCCGAATTCGATCATGGGCGCCGGCGGGGGCGGTTTTCAGCGGAAGCGGCCTGCATCATCGCGTCCGCGGCCGGTGCACGGCAAGCGTCTTGCCAGGGTGGAAGGGCAGAAACCGCTTGTCCACGCCGCCCGCGCCCCTTATCATTCGCAGCCCGGTTCGCCGGGAACCGCCGGGAAGGTGGCAGAGTGGTTGAATGTACCTGACTCGAAATCAGGCATGCGTTTATAGCGCATCGGGGGTTCGAATCCCCCCCTTCCCGCCAGACACGCGAGTTTCTCGCAACCCCGCGCAATGCTGCGCGGAACATCGAAACCGGGCCGCGCACTGCGCGGCCTGCGTCTATGGTGGCCCCGTCGGCCCCTCGCGACGCTAGGTCGAAAATCCCGCCAGGGCCGGAAGGCAGCAACGGTATCGACTGACGCGGGCGCCGAGGTCAGCCGGCGGGGCCGCCACCTTTTCGGGCCTGCCAACTGCCGTAGCATGTGCTATTGGGCATGCTGTAGATGCGGGGCTTGCCCCGCATGAAGCCTTCCCGGCAAGGCCCCGTGCCGGGCAAGCCCGACATCTACGGGGAAGCGAATGGCTCCGCCTGCGCTGCAGTGGGTGCGGCCAGCACCACGCACTGCCCCGGCTCGGCCACGCGGTGCCCGCGCGCGCGCAGGGCGGCGCCATCGGCGGCGCTGGCGTAGTGGTAGAGCATCATCCGCGCGCGCAGCTCCGGCGAGTATTCGCGTTCGAGGTCGTCGATGCCGGTATGCGACGGGTTGCCGTGCAGGCCGCAGTCGTGCGCGACCAGTTCGCCATCGTCCGCGTAACGGGCCAGCATTTCCGGAATGGGGCGGGTGTCGCCGCTCCATGCCAGCGCGCCCTGCAGGCGCAGGCCCCAGGCGGTTTCCGGCCAGTGGTGGCGCACCGGGAACACCTCCAGGCGCAGGCCGTCGTGCCAGAACGCCTCGCCGACCACGACCAGCTGGAACGCGTCCCAGAAATTGGCGCCGCCCTCGGCCAGCACGTTCGGGTAGTCGGCCACGCGCCGGTGCAGCAGCGGCACCACCGGCGCCGGCACGTAAACGCGGACCTTGCCGCGCCGTTGCGGGTTGAAGTACGTATCGACGAACAGGCGCTCGAACCCGGCCACGTGGTCCAGGTGCACGTGGGTGACGAACACGGCATCGGGCATCGCGCCGTAGTGCGCGTGGTAGGCGGTCAGGCCCTCGCCGCCGCAGTCGATGGTCAGCCACGGCCGGCCGTCGCGCTCGATCACCGCCATCGGCGAGCCGAGCTCGACCGCCGATGCGTTGCCGACGCCAAGGAAACGCAGTGCCCAGCTCACTTCACACGCCCCGGTTCCAGGCCAGGTCGTAGGCGCGGCGCAGGCGCGCGAAATCCTTCTCCACGTCCTCGCGGCTGCGCTCGCCGCGCAGCTTGAGCAGCGAGCGCAGCAGGCGCTTGAGGTTGCGCTCGCGCCAGCGCGTGGCGGGGATGCGCAGCACGCCGCGGTCGAAGTCGATCAGCCAGCCGCGGCCATTGGCGTCGAACAGGATGTTGTGGGCGTTGAGGTCGGCATGGTCCAGCCCGGCGCGGTGGAAACGCGCGATCAGGCGCCCGGCTTCCTCCCACGGCGCGCCGCGCCCGGCGACCAGCGCGCGGTCGGCCAGCGAGCGCACGTCGTCCAGCCGCTCCATCAGGAGGGCCGCGCGGTAGCGCAGCCCGTCGCGCATGTAGAACGCCGCCACCGGCCGCGGCACCGGCAGCTTCTGCGCGATCAGTTTCCGCATCAGCCGGAATTCGGCGAAGCTGCGGGTGCGGTTGGCGCCATGCCACAGGTAATGCGCATGGCTGATCCGCGCCGCCAGCCCGCCGCGCAGGTAGTGGCGCAGCACGCACTGGCCGAAGGGCGCGTTGACGAACCATGCGCCGCCGCGGCCGCCGGCACCCACCGGCCGCGCCTTGTCGCCCCACCAAGGGGGCGAGAACATCGCGGCTTCGGCTTGCCGCAGATATTCGCGGTCGAACAGAATGGCGCCCTGGCCGCGGCCTTCGCGGCAAGGCGTCAGCGCTTCAGTGGCGTCGAAAGCGACCATTCCGGCGAGTCTAACAACACCATGCCCGCAACGTCCTCCCCATTGTGCCTGCTGCGCCTGTCGGCGCTGGGCGACGTGACCCATGTGCTGCCGCTGGTGCGCACGCTGCAACGCGGCCTGCCGGGCGCCGAGCTGCATTGGGTGATCGACAAGGCCGGGCACAAGCTGCTCGACGGCCTGCCGGGCGTCGGCTTCCACGTCTACGACAAGAACAGCGGGCTGGCCGGCATGCGCGCGCTGCGCCGCGAATTGCCGGCGGGTGGTTTCGACGCGCTGTTGCAGATGCAGGTGGCGTTCCGCGCCAACGTGCTGTCGGCGTTCATCCCGGCGCGGCGACGCGTCGGCTACGACAAGTCGCGCTCGAAGGACCTGCACGGCCTTTTCATCAACGAACGCATCCCCGACCGCCCGGGCATCCACGTGCTCGATGCCATCGGCAGCTTCTGCGAACCGCTGGGCCTGAAGCAGACCGACGTCGCGTGGGATATGGGGACACCGCCGGAAGCACACGCATGGGCGCGCGCGCAATGGGAGGACGATGGCCGCCCGGTGCTGATGATTTCCCCCTGTTCCAGCCATGCCCGCCGCAACTGGCGCGCCGACCGCTACGCCGCCGTGGCCGACCATGCCGCCGCGCGCGGCTGGAAGGTGGTGCTGTGCGGTGGCCGCAGCGAACTGGAACGCAGCACCACCGATGCGATCCGCGCGGCGATGCGCGGGCCGGCACTGGACCTGGTCGGCAAGGACACGCTCAAGCAGTTGCCGGCGCTGCTGGCCCGCGCCAACCTGCTGGTGACGCCCGATTCCGGGCCGATGCACATTGCCAACGCCGTCGGCACCAAGGTGCTGGGCCTGCATGCGGCCAGCAACCCCGAGCGCAGCGGCCCGTATTCGGACCGCCGCTATTGCGTGGACCGCTACGACGATGCGGCCCGCCGTTTCCTGCACAAGCCGGCCAGCGCGCTGAAATGGGGCGCCAAGGTCGAGTTCGACGGGGTGATGGATCTGGTGACGGTAGACGATGCCATCGCCGCGTTCGAGCGTTACGTGGCCGACCATCTGGCCTGAAACCCCCTGTAGGAGCGCCGAAAGTCGCGACGAGGCTTTCCCGACAAAGCCAGGTCGTGACTTGCGTCGCTCCTGCAAAACGGGTGGTTCAACGCGCGGCGTAGTCGGCGTAGGACTTCTCTTCGACGTAGCCCGAGCCCAGCGCGAGGTTGATCGCCTTCTTGATACGCGCGCGCTCGTCGTTGCGGAAATACACGCTGCGCGCCAGTTCGACGAAGCCGTCGTCGAAGGCCTGCGCCTTGTCCTTCAGGCGGATGTCGTCCTCGATGTCCCACAGCTGCTCGTTCACCGCCTTCAGCTCCGCGTGCAGGGCACCGATGTCCGCGGCCGCGGCCGGATGCGCGGACCAGGTGGCCTCCAGCGCAGCCAGTTCCTTGCGCACGTTGGCCAGCTTGGCCGCGTCGCTGATGCGCTCGGACTTGATCTGCAGGATCGTGATCTTGTCGAGCAGCTCGCCGAAGGAGACGGGGACCAGGATTTCGGACATGACGGGTACCATTGAAACGATGATGGGGAGTGTAGCGGCCAACGTGCCGGGCCGATGATTTCCCACTGATTGGCATGTGCCCCGATACGGATTCCGCGTAAAGAAAAACCCCTGACGAGTCAGGGGTTTCGCATGATCTGGCGGAGAGAGGGGGAGGCAGTTGAGTCCAGCCTAACCCCCTGTTCTCGCTGGCAAAACACAAACCGAATTGTGCCCTGCTGTGTGCCACGGGGTGCGCAGTGTATCCGCGCAGATGAAGGCCAGGTGGGTGGACCCCGCCTACCGGGAGCGCGCCCGGGGCTTCCACCGCGACGAACGGACCTACCGTTGGCAGCACGTCGCGTCCGGGCGGATCGTCTCGCGGACCGAGCTCGAAATGCGCGAGGAGTACGGCCTGCGGCCCGCGTCGCTTGACGGCCTCGTGGCGGGGCGTATCCAGACCTCCCGGGGCTGGCGCTTCGCACCGCACTCCCTGCTGGGCGAGAGCCCGCGGTGGATTTTTCCGTAAACAGACAAATAGCGTTCCTGATCCCGAGAATAGGTCCTAGGCGCCTACTCGCTGGTTGTCTCACACCATGAGAGCCGTGTGCCTGAGTCACGAGAAGCATGGGTCTCTTGAAAAATCGGTCTAGACCATGTTTCACATGAAAAAGATAAATGAATTGTAAGTATCTGATGCATAAACATAAAATAAATTATGTCAAGTCCATTCAGATACAAATAACAATCTATTAACAATATTTGCGAACGAATGGGGTTGCACTGTACCGCGTGGCGTGCCATCTTTGTGCCACTCGCGCCACCTTTGGCCTGAGGAAGGATCGGCACAATGAATGAGAAGACCATCAAGCCGCCGTACTCGACCTATCGGAGCTTTACGGCTTTGATCGAGGAATTGCGCAGCCATGAGGTGTTGCCCGGGGTTATCGACCGCAGCTTTCTCAGCAAGCGCTCTGGCTCTGAGCAGTCTGCGTTGATTGCGACCATGAAGTGGTTTGGCCTGATTGATGAGGCTGGCGCCCCGACCAAGCTGCTCAATGAGTATGTCGCTGCCGACGAGGCGTCGGCAAAGGCGATGCTCAAGAGGATGATTGAGGGCTCTTACAGGGCTATCACGGACGGCACGTTTGCATTGGAGCGTGCTACGACGAACATGCTCGCGGACAAATTCCGCGAGTACGAAATCAGTGGCTCGACCTTGTCGAAGTCGATCAGCTTTTTCCTGTCGGCGGCCAAAGAGGCGGGTATCAAGATCAGTCCGCACGCGAAGGCTCCCCCGGCGCCATCGAATGGCGCGAGCAAGCGCAAAACAAAGTCGGTTGTTTTGCCGCCGATCCCCCCGGCGCAATCGCCTCCAGAGTCTCAGGACCCCGCAAAGCCGAAGCCCCCGCGCGCCGACATGGTGGCCATCCCCATCCCGATCTTCGGCGGTCAAGATGGCGTCATCTACCTCCCGGGACAGATGACGGAGAAGCAGTGGGAGAACGTCATCAAGATGACGGAGTTCATCTTGAAGAACTACCGCGACACGATGGCCGAAGAGGTCCCGGAGGAAGCGGAAGAGGAGGATGAATCGTCATGACATTAGATCGCGGCCACCCTCTGACTACCGCCGCGGGTGGCCCAGACAAAGCAACGCCCCAACTCAAGTTCCCCGTCGCGAAACAGGCTTGAGTTGAGGCGCTAGGTAGGCAAAACGCTGGTGCGGTTGGTTCGGAGTTGGAAACACCCCGGCAAGGGTGCCTACAACGATGTTCCGAACCTCCGTACCGGCATCACGGCATGGCAGTTGAGGGTGTCCCTCTGCCGATTCCGCGGCCCGTACAACACAGGGAGTATAGCGCCCTGGGACCTGGAATTCCGATATCGCCCTCACAAACCCGGCTTGCAGGAGGACTTATGTCCCACGCCAAGACGGTGCATGTGTGCGCGTATACCCGGGTCCGTAAGGGCCGTCTGGAGTACGTCTGCCAGCATTGGCGCAGCCCTCCGGGCTAAGCGCAGCACCCGGGAGCGCCCTTTGGGGCGCCTCCCGTTCCCCTTGGGCGAGGACCTCTACAAGCCATCGGAGGTGGTATGAACCCTTCGGAAGACGAGAAGGCCGTGGCGCGGTGGATGCTCGATCAGTACAGGCGGCAGAACCGTTTGGTGCAATCGTCCGCTGCGCGCGGCATACGCATGACCTTCGGCGAGCAACACGTGTACAAGAACCGCCAGCGAAACTGGGGAATCAATAAGGGCATCCTTGAGGAGTTCCGAAAGTTGACGCCTGACGACGTGGTGTGGAGTCGGAGTTCGCAGACGTGGCGGCAACGCCGCGAGTCTGATCCGCCTGACAAGCGGATGGTCCGTTAAATCAAGGGGGCTGCCAATGGCAGTCCTCTTTCTTGGTCGTGTTGGAGCCTGTTGTTAGTCTGCTTTTCGCTTCAAGTCTGCCTTCGCTTCGGCGACGAACTGCTTCATATGATCGTTGGCAATCGACCATGACATGTCGAGGTGTTCATACCAAGATTCCTGTCTTGGCATGTTCTCAGATGCATCTTTGTATTTGCTCAGAATCTCCAGCGCTTTGGGTGAGAGGATGAAGCTGCCGATGTCCGCGGAGCGCAGAATCTCGTCCCGGGCTTCCGCAGCGCCGGCATTGAGTTGAGCTTTGCGGGCATCATCGAACGCAATATCCAACTCTTCTGCGCGCAGATGCTCGTCGTCGTATCGCTTTGCTTTATGAAAGGCGTCGATTACGCGCTCGTAGGCCGCGGCCTTCTTCTCCCACCATCGCTCCGAGCGGAACTTGTTGCGCGTCAGCCAGACGGCTATCCAAGCGGCGAACAAGGCGAGCAGCAGGCCAGCGACGAGTTCTAGGATCACGCCGACATAGACGGGAAGGCCAAGACTTTCGGCTAATTTATCCATAGGGGGCTACGCTACAGTGCGTCTCGCGCCTATGTCGAGACAACAAAAAGGCCACCTCGACGGGTGGCCTTTTCGCCTACCTAGCCCAGCGCATCAGGCGTAGTAGGTCTTTTAGTAGGGTAGTTCCGGAACTGCTTGGCCGGAGCCACTACCTATTGGATAACTGGCGGAGAGAGGGGGATTCGAACCCCCGAAGCGCGGTTTAGACGCTTACACACTTTCCAGGCGTGCTCCTTCAACCACTCGGACACCTCTCCGGGACTTGCCGCCACTTTGGGCGGTGGCAAGGGCGGGAATTCTATAGGGGCGGCGCGGCGGCCACAAGTCGGGAACGCGGAGTCGGGCGGCAGTCCGCCGCCGTGCGCCGCCCGGTGGCGACGGCCTGTTCAGGCCAGCCGGAACACCGCCACCATCTGCGCCAGTTCGTCGGCCTGCTCCTGCAGCGAGCGGGCCGCGGCGCTGGCTTCCTCCACCATCGCCGCGTTCTGCTGGGTGGCGCCGTCCATCTGCACGATGGTCTGGTTGACCTGCTCGATGCCGGCGCTCTGTTCCTGCGAGGCGGCGGCGATCTCGGCCATCAGGTCGCTGACGCGCTGCACCGAGGCGATGATCTCGCGCATGGTGTCGCCGGCGTCGCCGACCAGCGCCGCGCCCTGGCCCACGCGCTGCACCGAGTCGCCGATCAGGCCCTTGATCTGCCGCGCGGCCTCGCCCGAGCGCTGCGCCAGCAGGCGCACTTCGCTGGCGACCACGGCGAAGCCGCGGCCCTGCTCGCCGGCGCGGGCGGCTTCCACCGCGGCGTTCAGGGCGAGGATGTTGGTCTGGAAGGCGATGCCGTCGATCACGCCGATGATGCTTTCGATCTGCCGCGAGGCGTGGCTGATGCCGTCCATCTGCTCGACCACCTGCCCGACCAGCGCGCCGCCGCGGCCGGCGATGTCGGCCGCGCCGGTGGCCAGCTGCCGAGCCTGCTGCGAGGTGGTGGCGTTGTTGCGCACGGTGGAGGTGAGCTCCTCCATCGACGCGGCGGTTTCCTCGAGGCTGGCGGCCTGCTGCTCGGAGCGGGCCGCCAGGTCGTTGTTGCCGGCGGTGATGTCGTGGGCGGCGGTGCCGATGGCGTCCACCGCGCCGCGCACGCCCTGCATAATGCCGGTCAGGCGCTCCACTGTGGCGTTGGTGTCGTCGCGCATCTGCCCGAACACGCCGCGGTAGTCGGCGGTGATGCGCTGGGTGAGGTCGCCCTGCGCCAGCGCGCCGAGCACGCGCTGCACGTCGCCGATGGTGCCGGCGTTGGCGTCGAGCATGCCGTTGACGCCGTCGGCCAGGCGGCGGAAGAAGCCGGTCTTGCCGTCGCGGCCGATGCGCCGGGACAGGTCGCCGTCGGCGGCGGCGTCGATGACGCTGCCCACTTCGGCCTCCACCGCCACTTCCTGGCTGCGGTCGCGCCATTCCACCACCACGCCCAGCCGTTGCCCGTCGCCGGCAACCACCGGCGCGGCGGTCTGCGCGAACACGGCGCTGCCGAAGGCCAGTTCGCGCTGCACGATGCCTTCGATGTGGGCCAGCGCGTCGCCATCGTCGGGCTGCAGCTGTGCCAGCGGTTGTTCCTCGAGATGCTCGAGATCGGCATCGGGCAGGTGCCGGGCCAGTTCGGCGCGGTGCTGTGCCAGCAGTTGCCGCATCGCCGGGTTGGCATAGGCGACGAGGCCGCCGGCATCGGCGATCAGCATGGCGGTGCCGGCGTTGTCCAGGGCGATGCGCACGCGCAGGTTCTCCGCGGCGATGCGGCGCTCGGCGTCCAGCCGCGCCTTCAGGTCGGCCTGCATCTTGCGGAGGGCGCGCGAGACTTGTCCCACTTCGTCGTCGCCACCGGCGGCGATGGGGTAGTCCAACTGCCCGGCGGCCACCGCGTCCACGCCCTGCACGATGCCGCGCAGCGGGGTGCCGACCAACTGCCGCAGCAGCAGCACGACCACCGTCACCAGCGCCAGCACGCTGGCCACGCCGACCCAGATTACCCGGTTGCGGATCTGCACCACGCCGGCCATCACCGCATCGACCGGGGCCGAGACCATCAGCGCGAAGGCGTCGGGGGCATGGCCGACGGTGATCGGCACGTAGACGCGGAAGACCTCGCCGCCGACGCTGGCGTCGACGGTGCGCTGGTGGACGATTTCGCCCTTGGCCAGCCGCGCCAGCAGCGGCGCCAGGTCCGGGGCGAACGGTTTGCCCAGGCTCTGCTGCTCCGGCGCGGCGAGCACGGCGCCGGTGGGCGAGAGCAGGCGCACCACGCCGCGCTGGTAGGGGCGCACCTTGGCGAGGTTGGCCTGGATGGCGGACAGGGCGATGTCGGCGCCGGCCACGCCGTGGAACTGGCCGTCCAGCTTGATCGGCACCATCAGGCTGGTCATCAGCACCTTGGTGGTACCCACGTCGTCCAGGTACGGCTCGAACATCAGCTCGTCGCCGCGCTCCTTCACCGCCACGTAGTACTTCTCGGCGTCGGGGCCGTCGATCTTGATCTCGTTACTGCTGCCGACGGTGTCTTGCAACGCCGGTTCGGCGTCGCCCTGGCGGGTCCAGTAGATGGAGATGCGGCCGGCGTCGCTGCTGACCTGCTGGTCGGGGTCCAGTCCGGCGATGAAGGCCTGCAGTTCGTCGCCCTCGGGTTCGCCCTCGGGCCAACTGCGGGCGAACTCGGCGTCGCGGCCGTCGTAGCCATTGGGCTCGAATTCCAGCCAGTAGCCCAGCACCGCCGCGTCCGCGGCGGTGAAGCGCCGGGTGAGTGCGGACACCTCGCCGCGGCTGGCGTCGCCGCGGGCCATCAGCGCCTGGGTGGCGTCGGCCAGGCCGCGCACGCGCGACAGGGTCTCGGTGGCGTCGCCGCGGACCTTGGCGGCCTCGGCCTGGGCCAAGTGCTCCAGCTCGTTCAGGGCGGCCGCCTCCTGCACCGCCGCCGCCTTCTGCTGGATCAGCCACGCCGCGCCGGCGAAGCAGGCCGCGGCCACCAGTCCCAGCACCAGCGCGGTACGCGCCACCACCGATTTCAAACCCGTTCGGCGAACTTGCATTGGTCCAACCTCTGGAATGTTGCCGGAGCGCAGTCAGCACAAGGCTGGGCGGCAATGCCGGCCCCGTTGCTGGAGATATCGCCCCCGGCGGCCGGATCTTTAACCGGGCCGGCGGCGCGGGTGTGGCACCGGCCGGCCGGCACCGGCACAATGACGGTCCAGATGAAGACGGTTGCCTGATGTCCTACCTCGTCCTCGCCCGCAAGTGGCGCCCCAAGCGTTTCGCCGAGCTGGTGGGGCAGGAACACGTGGTCCGCGCGCTGAGCAACGCGCTGGACAGCGGCCGCGTCCACCATGCCTTCCTGTTCACTGGTACCCGCGGCGTCGGCAAGACCACCATCGCCCGCATCTTCGCCAAGTCGCTGAACTGCGAGCACGGCACCAGCGCCGACCCCTGCGGCCAGTGCGCGGCCTGCCTGGACATCGATGCCGGCCGCTACATCGACCTGCTGGAGATCGACGCGGCCTCCAACACCGGCGTGGACGACGTGCGTGAGGTGATCGAGAACGCCCAGTACATGCCCTCGCGCGGCAAGTACAAGGTGTACCTGATCGACGAGGTGCACATGCTGTCCAAGGCGGCGTTCAACGCGCTGCTGAAGACGCTGGAGGAGCCGCCGGAGCACGTGAAGTTCCTGCTGGCCACCACCGACCCGCAGAAGCTGCCGGTGACCGTGCTGTCGCGCTGCCTGCAGTTCAACCTGAAGCGGCTGGACGAGGAACAGATCCGCGGGCAGATGACCCGCATCCTCGGCGCCGAGCAGATCGAATTCGAGGACGGTGCCATCGCGCAGCTGGCGCGCGGCGCCGATGGCTCGCTGCGCGACGGCCTGTCGCTGCTGGACCAGGCCATCGCCTATGCCGGCGGCGTGCTGGGCGACGAGGTGGTGCGGGCGATGCTCGGCACCGTGGACCGTACCCAGGTGGCGGCGATGCTCGATGCGCTGGCCGCGGGTGATGGCGCGCGGCTGTTGCAGGTGGTGGCCGCGCTGGCCGATTTCTCGCCGGACTGGAGCGGCGTGCTCGATGCGCTGGCCGAGGCGCTGCACCGCATCCAGGTGCAGCAACTGGTGCCGGGCGCTTTGGTGCCGGGCGACGGCATCGACGCGGTGGCGTTCGCGCCGCGCCTGCGCCCGGAAGTGGTGCAGCTGTGGTACCAGATGGCCCTGGGCGGCCGCCGCGACCTGCATCTGGCGCCGAGCCCGCGCGCCGGGTTCGAAATGACCGTGCTGCGCATGCTGGCCTTCCGCCCGGCCGGCAGCGTGCCGGCGGTGCCGGAAGGCGCCGGCCCGGAGGCGGGCGCTGGAGCGTCGTCGGCAAGCGGTTCCGCGCCTGTGGCGTCGGCCGCGGCCATGGCCGCGCCGGTGCGGCGGGCGAATGCCACGCCCGCAGATCCTTCCCCGGGGGCTTATGCGGCAGCGAACCCGGTGACCGCCGCGCCCGAGCCTTTGCGCGTGCGCGAACCCCGGTCCGAGCCGGTGGCTTCCCCGTTGCCGGCCCCGACAGCAGCCCACCGCGACGACGACCTGCCGCCGTGGATGGAAGAAACCGCCGCCGCGCAGGCGCGCGACGACGCGGCCGACGCCCTGCCGGCCCCGGTTCGCCAGGCGCCGCCTTCGCCGTTCCGCGCCGACGGCATCGCGATTGCGCCGCCGCCCGCCGTCGAACGCAGCGCCGCCGCCACGCGTGCGCTGGAAAGCGCCGGGCAATGGCTGGACCTGGTTGCCGCCAGCGGCCTGTCCGGGCCGTCGCGCGAACTGGCGGCCAACGCCGCCTTCGTCAGCTACCGCAATGGCGTGCTGCGCCTGGCGCTGCCGCCGGGCTTCGAATACCTGCAGTCCGAGCGCTCGCTGGCGGCGCTGGCGCAGACCCTGGCGCAGGCGCTGGGCAGCGCGCCGAAGATCGTGGTCGAGGCCGGGCAGGAGGCGCAGGCCGAGACCCTGCACGCCCGCACCGACCGCCAGCGTGGCGAACGACAGACCGCGGCCGAGGCCGCCTTCATGGCCGACCCGCAGGTACAGCACCTGCTCGCGCAGGGCGCACGGGTCGTGGCCGATTCCATCCGTCCCTTTGAAGAGTAAGCAAGCATGCGCGGCAATATCGCCCAGATGATGCAACAGGCCCAGAAAATGCAGGAAAACCTGCAGAAGGCCCAGGAAGAAATCGCCAAGCTGGAAGTCACCGGCAGCGCCGGCGGCGGCATGGTCAACATCACCCTCACCGGCACCAAGGAGTGCCGCAAGGTGCGCATCGATCCTAGCATCCTGTCCGACCAGGAAATGGTCGAGGACCTGATCGCGGCGGCGTTCAATGACGCCTCCAACAAGATCGACGCCGAATCGCAGGCGCGCATGGGCTCGGCCACCGCCGGCATGAAGCTGCCGCCGGGCATGAAGCTGCCGTTCTGACGGCAGCGGACGCCAGCCATCAAGCCCCTCTCCCGCCGGGAGAGGGGTTGGGGTGAGGGTTCGGGGGCGAAGCCTTGCGCACCCTGTGTATGCAAACAGCGGTATCTCGATTGTTTTCTCCACGGGCGCGTGGCGACGCGTTCATCGTCAGGACCACCGTCAGTTCCCTGCGGCGCGGCTTCGCCCGTACCCTCATCCGCCCCTGCGGGGCACCTTCTCCCGGAGGGAGAAGGAAACAGCCGGCATTCGACGCCGATCACGTCCAGCCAAGCCTTCCCGACTCCCCGTGTCCTCACTTCTCGAACAACTGATCGACGCCTTCCGGGTACTGCCCGGCGTCGGCCAGAAGACCGCGCAACGCATGGCCTACCACGTGCTCGAACGCGCGCGCGAGGGCGGCCAGCGCCTGTCGGTGGCGCTGGCCGATGCGATCGAGAAGATCGGGCATTGCACGCAGTGCCGCGATTTCAGCGAGACCGAGGTGTGCCCGGTGTGCGCCAGCGGCAGCCGCGAGCGGCAGACCCTGTGCGTGGTGGAGTCACCGGCCGACCGTCTGGCGATCGAACATGCCACCAGCTACCGCGGCCTCTACTACGTGCTGCAGGGGCGGTTGTCGCCACTGGATGGCATCGGCCCGCGCGAGCTCGGCCTCGACCAACTGGAAGCAAGGTTGGCGCAGGGCGAGGTCAACGAGTTGATCATCGCCACCAATTCCACCGTCGAAGGCGAGGCCACCGCGCACTACCTGGCGCAGCTGGCGCGCCGCCACGGCGTGCGCCCGAGCCGGCTGGCGCAGGGCCTGCCGCTGGGCGGCGAGCTGGAATACGTGGACCGCGGCACGCTGTCGCACGCCTTCGGCAGCCGCAGCGAAATCCGCGACTGACGGTTCATTGCCGGTGGCCGAGGTTGCCGGATGCCGGTGGGTGCTGACCGTTGGCCGGCACGGCTGTTCGCCATCCATCGAACCGCACGGTGCTGCGCACCGCCGCCACGACCAACGGTCGGGCGCTACCGGGAAACGGTCGGGCGGGTATCGGCATTGCATACAATGCCTTGGACATTCCGCCGAGGCAGACCATGCGCAACGACACCCTTTTCGGCAAGATCATCCGCCGCGAGATCCCCGCCACCATCGTCTACGAGGACGAGGAGGTGCTGGGCTTCAAGGACATCGCCCCGCAGGCGCCGGTGCACGTGCTGTTCATCCCGAAGAACGAGCTGATCCCGACCCTGGACGACCTGCAGCCGGCGCAGGCGCACCTGATCGGCAAGCTGGCGCTGGCTGCGGCCGGGTACGCGCGCCGGGAAGGCTTTGCGCAGAATGGCTACCGCATCGTGATGAACTGCCGCGAGGATGCCGGGCAGACCGTGTTCCACATCCACCTGCACCTGCTGGCCGGTGCACCGCTGGGGCAGTTCGGCGCGGCTTGACTGCTGCTGCATGCGGGGCAAGCCCTGCACGGGGCTTTCATGGCGTGCCCGACGTGGAGCCTTTTCGCCAATGTGGGTGCAAACGAAAACGCCGCCCATCGGGCGGCGTTTTGCATCAGGCGCTGCGCGGGCTTACCACCAGCCGTAATAACCCCAGCGGCCCCAGCCCGGACCCCGCGGGCCATAAGGGTAGGCCGGCACCACTTCCACCTCGCGCTGCACCGGCCACAGGTAGACCACGTCGGCGGCGATCTTCGGCAATGGGTAGTCGTAGTCGCCGATCTTGGTCGACTGGTAGCCGTCGATGCGGCCGATGAAGGTCACGTCGCGGCCCGGTTCGAACACCGCCGGGTCGTAGAAGCCGGCGCGGCAGGCCAGAAAACGACCGTCGCTGGCATCGGCGGACGTCGTGCTCGGGCGGCCGGTGCCGTTGAGCGGGCGGGCGATCATCTGGAAGCAGGTCTCGCCCTGGCCGGGCAGGGTCTCGATGATGCGGCCACCCCAGCGCACCGGCGTGCCGGTCTGTTGCTGCGCGACGGAATCACGCGGCGAAACGGTGCTGAACTGCCCCTGCAACGGCTTGGGGGCGGTGGCACAGGCAGCCAGTGCGAGGCTGGCGCCGAGGGTCAGGAAAATGCGGATGTTCATGGTCATGCTCCGGTTCGTGCTCCGCGTTGGGGGCGATGCCTGCGCAGGTCCGACAATAATGCGCTGTCCAGACCGGCGCCAGCGTAGCGTGCATCGGTGAAACGGCGGCTGAGCGCCGGCAGGCTGCCGCCGGGGCGCGCCGCTTCCACGCGTGCGGCCCAGCGGCCGGCGGTTTCGTGCGGCAGGCGGCCCAGGCCGAGGCGGGCATAGCGGCGGTCCAGCCGGCGCCAGGCACGCAGCAGCGGATCGCGCTCGCGTTCCCCGCGCGCCAGCAGCCAGGCCATCATGCCGATGGCAAGCAGCGCGAAGGTGGCGAACAGGCCGACCAGTTGCGCCGGCTGCAACCGCTCGACGCCGAACGCGCGCAGCAGTTGCTGCTGGCGGCGGGCGTCGAAGGACAGCACCATGCCGTTCCAGTTGCGGCGCAGCCAGTCGCCCACCTGCGCCACCTGCAGCCAGCGCGTGCCGAGGTCGAGCGTGCCGCCGCCGGCGCGGGCCTGCGCCAGCCGGTCCTCCAGCGTGTCGCGGATGCGCTCGGGCGCCACCGCGGCGGTGGGATCGACGCGGGTCCAGCCGCGCTCGGGCAGCCACACTTCGGCCCAGGCGTGCGCGTCCATCTTGCGCACTAGCCAGTAGTCGCCATAGGGGTTGCGGGTGCCGCCGGCATAACCGGTGACCACGCGCGCGGGGATGCCGGCGCTGCGCATCAGCACCACGAAGGCCGAACTGAAGTGCTCGCAGAAGCCGGCCTTCCAGTCGAACAGGAATTCGTCGGTGCCATGCCGGCCCGGCAGCGGCGTGCTCAGGGTGTAGCTGAAGTCGCGCCTGATCCATTGCAGCGCGCGCTCGACGATGGCGGCATCGTCGTCGCCCGCGTCATGGCGCCACTGCCGGGCCAGCGCCAGCGTGCGCGGGTTGTAGCCGGGCGGCAGTTGCAGGGCCTGCCGCCGCAGCAGGGCAGGCAGTTCCGGCTGGAACCGGGCCGGGGCCGCCGAGCGCAGTTGCAGGCGGGTCAGCGTGGTCAGTGGGCGGTTGCTGGTCAGGGTGTAGTCGGCGTCCAGCCGGGTTTGGCCCGGGGCGGCCAGCGGCAGGTCCAGCGCGACCAGCTCGCGGCGTTCGCTGGCTTCGTATTCGACCTGGTAATCCCACTGCGCCGCGCCGGTGCTGATCGGCGGTGGTGGTGCGCCACGCTGGTAGTCCAGGCGGCTCCAGCGGCGGCCGTCGAAACGGGTCAGCACCGGACCACGCCAGTAGCGCTGCTCCGGTGCCGGTGCGGCGCCGGAGAACTGCACGCGCAGCGCCGGGCTGTCGTCGGTCATCAGGTCCAGCCACTGCCCCGGCTGCATCGTGTCCGACAACCCCGGCAGCGCCACGGCCCGCTGCGGGATGCCCCACAGCGGCGTGGGCAGGCGCGGCACCAGCCAGAAGGCCGACAACGCCAGCGGCAGCGCCACCAGCATCAACCGGCCGACCGTGCGCAACTGGTGCGGTGCCGGCAGTGGCGCGGTACCGGTGTCGGCATCGGCCAGCCGTTGCAGGGCGAGCAGGGCGGCGACCACCGCGGCCACGGCCAGCAACAGGGAGCCGGGCCCCTGGTCGAGCAGGAAGGCGGCGAACGGGGCGAACAGGGCGAAGCCGAGCAGGCTGCGGGCGTCGCGCAGCGTGCGCAGCTCGCCGGGCTTGAGCGCGAGCATCGCCGCCAGCAACGCGCAGCCGCTGTCACGGCCGGGCGTGGCGCCCATCTGCCAGTAGATGACCGCCAGCAGCGCGACGACCAGCAGCAGCCGCAATGGCGCAGGCAGCACGCGCCGCCACGCCAGCGCCCCGACCGCGAGCGCGCTGGTGGCGAATATGGCGGCCAGTACGTGGGGCAGTTGCAGCAGCAGCGGCAGCAGGGCCAGCGCGGTGGTCAGCAGCAGCCAGCCGCGTGCGGTCGTTGGCAGAGTGGTGGACCTGTTCATGGCGCACATCCCCGTGCGCCACCCTTCGGGCGGCTTCGCCGTGGGAAATGCCTGTCCTGTCGTTTTTTCATGTCGCACATCCATGCGCGCCACCCTTCGGGCGGCTTCGCCGTGAAAAACGACTGTCCTGTCGTTTTTTCATGCGGTGGGCATCAGTGCCAGCGCGCGCAGGCACTGGTGGCGGTGGGCGTCGCCGCTGGACGGGCCGAGCGCCGGTTGCCCGGGCAGCAGCAGGCGGTAGCGGCGGCCCTCGTGTTCGGCGTCGTCGACCCAGCGCGCCAGCCGCGCGATGCGGCGTTCGTGCGGCAACGGGCCGAGGGCGTGCCAGTCCAGCAGCAGTTCATTGCCGGTGGCGTGTTCGTGCTCGCGCACCAGCAGGCTGTCGCGGCGGGCGGAGTGCTTCCACGCGATGGCGCGGCGGGCGTCGCCGTGGCGGTACGGACGCAGCTGCTGCAGGTCGTCGCCGAGCGGATCGGGGCGGGTGTGGGTGCCGGGGTTGCCGGTATCGGGCAGCGGCGGCGCATTGCGCTCGGGAGCGGGATAGACCAGCACCGGCGTGGCCGGCCAGACCCAGCCCCAGGCGCGCACCAGTCCCAGCGGTTGCAGGGTGGACAGGCGGATGCGCTGCAACGGCAACCAGCCGCGCCGCTCGGTGGGCAGCCACAGGTCGGCTTCCACCTGCTCGCCCTGCAGCAGGTCCACGCAGGCGCTGGCCGTCCCGTAGGACAGCTGCAGGCCGCGGCGCGGGCGGTGGTCGTCGCGGGCGAGGGCCAGCCGCAGCCGCAGCGGTTGGCCGGCGGCCACCGGTTCGGCGGACAGCGCACGCAGGCGCAAGCCGGACAACTGCAGGTGCGCATGCAGCGCACTGGCCAGTGCGCTGGTCGCCAAGACCAGCGCCAGCAGCAGCGCCGGGTTGTTGTTGTAGTTCAGGGCGCCGAGCAGCATCACCGCCAGCAGGGTGCCGAGGAACAGGCCGAAGCCGGTGGGCAGCACGTAGATGCGGTGGCGGTCGAGCGTGACCGGCAGCGCTTCGGGCCGCCGCGGGCGCGCCAGCAACTGCAGCCTCCGCGATTGGACATGCAGCCAACCGGGCATCTCAATCGACCTGCACGCCGTGCAGGATGGCCTGGGCCAGCGCCGGTGCGGCGGTGGCCTCGGCCTCGGCCACCAACCGGTGCGCGGCGACGGCGACGAACAACGCCTGCACGTCGTCCGGCAACACGTGGTTGCGGCCCGCCAGCAGCGCATGCGCCCGCGCCGCGCGCAGCAGCGCGATGCCGGCCCGGGGCGACAGGCCCACGCGTATGCCCGGATGCTGGCGGCTGCGCGCGAGCAGGCGCTGCACGTAATCGACCAGAGCATCGCTGGCATGCACCTGCTCCACCGCCGCACGCAGCGCGCGGATGTCCTGCTCGGACAGGCACGGCAGCGTCTGCGCGATCAGCTCGCGGCGGCTGCTGCCGGCCAGCAGGGTGCGTTCGGTGGCGGCGTCGGGGTAGCCGAGGGTGAGCCGCAGCAGGAAGCGGTCCAACTGCGAGTCGGGCAGCGGGAAGGTGCCCGACAGGTCCACCGGGTTCTGCGTGGCGATGACGAAGAACGGGTCGGGCAGGGCGTGGGTGGTGCCGTCCAGGGTGACCTGTTGTTCGGCCATCGCCTCGAGCAGCGCGCTCTGCGTGCGCGGCGGCGCGCGGTTGATCTCGTCGGCCAGCAGCACGTTGCTGAACACCGGGCCGGGGTGGAAGCGGAAGCTGCGGCTGTCCGCTTCGTAGATGGACACGCCCAGCACGTCGGCCGGCAGCAGGTCGGAGGTGAACTGCACGCGCTGGAACTGCAGCCCCAGCGCGGAGGCCATCGCATGGGCGAGGGTGGTCTTGCCCAGCCCCGGCAGGTCCTCGATCAGCAGGTGGCCGCCGCAGAGCAGGGCGACGAAGGCCAGCCGCACCTCGTCGGCCTTGCCCAGCAGCAGGGCGTTGACCTGCGCCTGCGCGCGATGCAAGGCCTGCAACGTGACTTCGGGTAGCATTTCGGTGGATGCCGGGGACATGTGGTGTCTCGCAGGGGATATCCGGAAGGAGTGTAAGTGGCAATGCAGGGCGAACAGCGGGCGCGGGCGATCTTCCTGTCGTTGTGGGTGATTGTCACGGCGATCAAGACATTCGTGGCCTGGCGGCTGCCGTTGTTCGTCGACGAGGCGTTTTACTGGCAGGAAGGGCAGCACCTGGCCGCGGCCTATTCGGACCTGCCGGGGCTGACCGCGTGGCTGACGCGGCTGGGCGTGGAAATCGGCGGCGGCCACCGGCTGGGCCTGCGCCTGCCGTTCCTGCTGCTGGGCGCGCTGTTGCCGTGGATGGTGGCGCGGATTTCCGCGCGCTGGTTCGGCGGCAGGATCGGCTGGCTGGCCGGCTCGCTGACCCTGCTGATGCCGCTGTCGGCGACGCTGGGCATCCTCGCGGTGCCGGACGTACCGATGGCATTCACCTCGGTGCTGTGCCTGGGGGCCGGGGCGAAGCTGCTGCGCGACGTCGATGCCGGTGGCGCGCTGCTGCTGGCCGCCGGGCTGCTGGTCGGGGCGCTGAGCCATTACCGCTTCATCGGCGTGATCGGCTTCGGTTTCATCGCGTTGCTGCTGTTGCCGGAAGGACGGCGGATGCTGCGCGACGCGCGGGTGTGGATGGCGCTGACGGTCGGCATCGTCGCCTGGCTGCCGCTGCTGGCGTGGAATCTGGGCAACCAGGATGCCGGCCTGCGTTTCCAACTGGTCGAGCGCCACCCGTGGTCCTTCCAGGCCACCGGGCTGTGGTTCCTGGTGATCCAGCCGCTGCTGGTGACGCCGTTGCTGTGCCTGGCGATGTGGCAGGTGGGCGTTGCCGGGTTCCGCCCGAATCATGGCGACACCTACCGGGTGCAATGGCGCTATTTCGCGCTGGTGGGCGGCGTTTCCACGCTGGCGATCTTCCTGTTCGGCTTCTTCACCGACGTGGAGCGCATCAGCTTCCACTGGCCGCTGCCGGGCTACTTCGCCCTGCTGGTGGCCGCACCGGTGGTGCTGAGCCGCTGGCCGCGGCACTGGCGCCGTATCACCTGGGGCCTGACCTCGGTTGGCCTGCTGCTGGCGCTTGCCTATTACGTGATGGCGGCGACACCGTCGCTGCGCGAGGAACTGGCCGGCAACAAGTTCTATCCGCGCAATTTCGCCGGCTGGCGGCCACTGGCGGTGGCGGTGCGCGAGGAACTGGCGGACATGCCGGCCGATACCAAGGTGCTGGCCGGCAATTTCAAGATCGGCGCGGAGCTCGGTTTCCGGCTGGGCGATGCCTCCATCGAGGTGCTGCCGCATGCGTTGAACGACAAGCATGGGCGCACCGCGCAGCTGGCACTGTGGGGGCTGATCAGCGACGGCGGCCGTTCGACGCCGCGGCTGCTGGTGCTCGCGCCGGGCGACCAGCGCTATCGCGACCTGCTCCAGCGCTATCACCAGGTCTGCGACCTGGTCGGGCCGCTGCCGCCACCGCGGGTGGTGGCGCTCGACCACGGCAACCAGCGTTTTCTGCTGTTCCAGCTGCCGGCCGAAAAGCAGCCCGGCCCCTGTGTGACGCCGGCGATGGCGTGGATCGACACGCCGTTGCCGCACGAAGAAGTGGGCAAGGTCGTCGAGATGCAGGGCTGGGCTTTCAAGGACGGGGTGGGCCTGAGCGGCGTCGAGGTGCTGGTGGATGGCCGGGTGATGGCTACTGCCGATTACGGCGCCGAATACGATGTCTCCGGCTACTGGAAGATATCCACCGATCCCAACCATCCGAAGACCGGCTTCACCGCCCGCTTCGATACCACCGCGCTGGCACCCGGCAGGCACTGGCTCGGGCTGCGCCTGCATGGTGCGGATGGCAGCGTGGAGGATTGGAAGGAGCAGCCGTTCGAAATTCCGGACCGATAGCCGTGCAGCGTCGTTCAGGCCGGATCAGGGCAAGGCGAAGCCGGCCTCGCGCAACAGCCCGGCGGTGGCGATCAGCGGCAGGCCGACCAACGCGGTGGGATCCTGGCTGTGGATCGCCTCGAACAGTGCGATGCCCAGGCCTTCGCACTTGAAGCTGCCGGCGCAGTCCAGCGGCAGCTCGGCATCGACGTAGCGTTCGATCTCCTCCGGCCGCAACCGGCGGAACGCCACCCGGGTCAGGTCGCAGGCTTCCCGTTGCATGCCCGCGCCGGCCACGCACACGGCGGTATGGAACGCCACTTCACGGCCGGACATCGCCGCCAGCTGCGCGCAGGCGGCATTGCGACTACCGGGTTTACCGAGGGGCCGGCCGTCCAGTTCGGCGACCTGGTCCGAGCCGATTATCCAGGCGCCGGGATGTTGCGCGGCCACCGCCATTGCCTTGGCGCGGGCCAGGCGGACGGCCAGTGCGCGGGGTGCCTCGCCCCGCAGTGGCGTCTCGTCCACCTCGGGCTTGGCGCAGTCGAACGCCAGCCGCAGCCGTGCCAGCAGTTCGGCCCGGTAGCGGGAGGTGGAGGCGAGGACGAGGGTGGACATGCGAAAATCCCGGCGTGAAGGCGCCGCCGAGTCTGCGGCGCGGTTGCCGGCATGGCAACGGCGGCCGGGGCGGGTTTGACAGCGGCCGGGGCGGGCCCTAACATTCTGCGGCTTATGTCCGCGAACGTGCCCGAATTGCTGGATGCTTGGCGGATGGTCGCAGCGCGCAGGCGCTTTGACGGCCGGGTGCCGTTGTCCGGGTTGGAGCGCCTGCAGGGGCTGGTCGCCGATACCGAAGGGGAGTGCGCGTATGCACTGGAATTCGGTCGCGACGAGGCTTTGCAGGTACCCTATGTCGAACTGACCATCGAAACCGCGCTGCCGTTGACCTGCCAGCGCAGCATGCAGCGTTTCCTGCTGCCGGTGTCGCTGGTGCAGCGGTTGGGCCTGATCCGCGACGAAGACGAGGAACAGGCGCTTCCGCCGGATTACGAAGCGCTGCTGGTGCCCGAGGACGGCAACCTGCGGCCGCTGGACCTGGTGGAGGACGAGTTGGTGCTGGCGGTGCCCGTGGTACCGCTGGCGCCGGGAAGCGAGGCGGTCGAGCGCGACTTCTCCGCGACCAGTGAAGAGTTGGACAAGGCCAATCCGTTCGCGGCATTGGCGGCATTGAAGAAACAATAGCGGCCGGTTGTCGTCGGCGGCTGCGGCGAAAGCGAAAAAACAGTGCCGGACATTGGCGTCCGCATGCACTGCAACGACGAAGCAAACGAACCGAAGTTTGGAGCAACCCCAATGGCTGTGCAGAAATCCCGTGTCACCCCGTCCCGCCGCGGCCAGCGCCGTTCGCACGATTCGCTGAGCGCCAAGCAGCTGTCCACCGATCCGACCACCGGTGAAGTGCACCTGCGCCACCACATCACCGCCGACGGCTTCTACCGCGGCAAGAAGGTGATCACGACCAAGTCCTCGGTCGTCGAAGAAGATTGATCGGTGAAAGCCGCCATCCGCAAGGGTGGCGGCTTCACTCGTTTCTTCAGGGCCGCCTGCGGCGGCCCGCGCAACAGGAACCAGCATGAGCAAGCGGATCTACTCGAGGATCGCGGGCACCGGCAGCTATTTGCCCGAGAAGGTGTTGACCAATGATGATCTGACCAAGATCGTCGACACCAGCGACGAGTGGATCCAGTCGCGCACCGGCATCCGCGAGCGGCACATCGCCGCCGAAGGCGAGACCACCGGCGACCTCGGCTACAACGCCGCTCTGCGCGCGCTGGAAGCGGCTGGCATCGAGCCGTCGCAGCTGGACATGATCATCGTGGGCACCACCACGCCGGATCTGATCTTCCCGTCCACCGCCTGCCTGATCCAGGCGCGCCTCGGCGCGGCCGGCGCGGCGGCGTTCGACGTCAACGCGGCATGCTCGGGCTTCCTGTTCGCGCTGAGCACGGCCGACAAATTCATCCGCTCCGGTGACGCCAGGCACGTGCTGGTGATCGGTGCGGAAACCCTGACCCGCATCGTCGACTGGAGCGACCGCACCACCTGCGTGTTGTTCGGCGATGGCGCCGGCGCCGTCGTGCTCAAGGCCGACGAGGAAACCGGCATCCTCAGCACCCACCTGCATGCCGACGGCAGCAAGAAGGAATTGCTGTGGAACCCGATCGGCGTGTCCACCGGCCTGGACCAGCCCGGCAAGATCCTGATGAAGGGCAACGACGTGTTCAAGTACGCCGTCAAGGCGCTGGACTCGGTCGTCGACGAGGCCCTGCACGCCAATGGCCTGGACAAGTCCGACCTGGACTGGCTGATCCCGCACCAGGCCAACCTGCGCATCATCGAAGCCACCGCCAGGCGGCTGGACATGCCGATGGAGCAGGTGATCGTCACCGTCGACAAGCATGGCAACACCTCGTCCGGCTCGGTGCCGCTGGCGCTGGACGCGGCGATCCGCTCCGGGCGCGTCGGGCGCGGCCAGCTGCTGCTGCTGGAAGCCTTCGGCGGCGGCTTCACCTGGGGTTCGGCGTTGCTGCGCTATTGATCCACCGGATATGGCCGGGGGCACGAGGCTCCCGGCGTGGCCGCAAGGCCGTCGATTCCGGGAGATATCGTCATGGCTGAACCCATCGTCATCGAAGGACAGCGCGCATGGCTCAAGCATTACGGTGAAGGCAGCCGGGCCGTGGCCCTCGGGCTGCTCAACTTCGTCGCGCGCCGTTTCCATCTCGATGCCCTGCGGCCGCCGCCACATCGCGGTGGTGCCGGTGCGTGCGGGATCGAGGCGCGGCGCCTGCTCGAGTTGAAGGCGCAGGGCGTGCACGTGCCGGAAGTGATCGGCCAAGGCGATACCGTGCTGGTGCTCGAGCACACCGGTGATTCGTTCAACGCCTGCCTGCGCAAGGCCGACATGGCCGGACGCGACCGCCTGGTGGGTGCGGCCATCGCCGCGATCGCCGAGGCGCACCGCAACGGCGCCTATTTCGGTCAACCGCTGCCGCGCAACATGACCTGGGACGGGCAGCGCGTGGGTTTCATCGACTTCGAGGAAGACCCGCTGGAAGTGATGGACCAGGCCCAGGCGCAGGCCCGTGACTGGCTGATGTTCGGCTACGGCGTGGCCAGGTATTACGACGACCGGCCGCAGGCGCTGGAAGCGATGCTGGCCGCGGCGATGGAACAGGCCGGCAAGCCGGTGGTCGAGCATGCGCATGCGGTGACCGGGCGCCTGCGGCGGCTGGCCCGCATGCTGCGCCGTGCCGGCAAGTCGGGGCGCGCGCTGGCCCATGCCATCCTGGTCGTGCACGGGGCCAGCACCTTCGGTTTCGTGGTGCTGGCGGTGCTGTGCCTGGACCTGCTGGGCGACGGCGAGCTGGATCTGTTCGACCTCATCGGCTGAGCCGTGCCGCCGCACCTGCATACGCGGCAGTACAGACGGGTGGCGACATTCGCGATTATCATGGGCGGTCTTGATTCATGCAGTGAATGACCGCGTGACCGATTCCCGACTCGCTTTCGTATTCCCCGGCCAGGGCTCCCAATCGCTGGGCATGCTGGCCGAACTGGCCGAACTGCACCCGCAGGTCCGCGAGACGTTCGCCGAGGCTTCCGACGGTGCCGGCGTCGACCTGTGGGCGCTGTCGCAGGGCGGACCGGAAGAGCAACTCAATCGCACCGAATACACCCAGCCGGCGCTGCTGGCCGCCGGTGTCGCGGTGTGGCGGCTGTGGGCCGGGCAGCGCGTGCAGCGCCCGCTGGTACTGGCTGGGCACAGCTTGGGCGAATACACCGCGTTGGTCGCGGCTGGCGCATTGTCGCTGCGCGAGGGCGCACACCTGGTGCGCCTGCGCGGGCAACTGATGCAGGAAGCCGCACCGGCCGGTGTCGGTGCGATGGCGGCCGTGCTTGGCGCCGAGGATGCGCTGGTGCAGGAGGTCTGCGGGCAGGCCTCGGGCAGCCAGGTGGTGGTGCCGGCCAACTACAACTCGCCCGGCCAGATCGTCATCGGTGGCGATGCCGCCGCGGTCGATCGCGCGCTGGCGCTGCTGGCCGAAAAGGGCGTGCGCAAGGCGGTCAAGCTGGCCGTCAGCGTGCCCTCGCACACACCGCTGATGCGCGAGGCCGCCAATCGCCTGGCCGAGGCGATGGCCGGGCTGGACTGGCGCCTGCCGGTGCTGCCGGTGGTGCAGAACGTCGATGCGCAGGTGCATGAAAGCGTCGAGGCCATCCGCGACGCGCTGGTGCGCCAGCTGTACCTGCCGGTGCGCTGGACCGAGTGCGTGCAGGCGCTGGCCGCGCGCGGCGTCACCAGCGTGGCCGAATGCGGCCCCGGCAAGGTATTGACCGGGCTGGTCAAGCGCATCGACAAGTCGCTGGAAGCCCGTCCGCTGGGCACGCCCGCCGATTTCGACGCCGCGCTGGACGAGTGGACCCACTAAACAATGCGAGCCGCGATGGGGCACCGCGCGTGCCGCATCGCCTCCGGTGGCCGTTCGGCCGCCCGCCATCGAGGAAAATGCATGAGCAAGCCATTGCAGGGTGAAATCGCGCTCGTCACCGGCGCCAGCCGCGGCATCGGCGCGGCCATCGCCGACGAACTGGCCGCGCAGGGCGCGACCGTGATCGGCACCGCCACCACCGAATCCGGTGCCGCCGCCATCGGCGGGCGCCTGGCCGCGCAGGGCGGCCACGGCCGCGCGCTGAACGTGACCGAGCCGGGCGCGGTGGAGGCGCTGATCGACGCGGTGGGCAAGGAGTTCGGCGCCATCACCATTCTCGTCAACAACGCCGGCATCACTCGCGACAACCTGCTGATGCGGATGAAGGACGAGGACTGGCAGGCCATCCTCGACACCAACCTGACCAGCGTCTACCGCACCTCCAAGGCGGTGATGCGCGGCATGATGAAGGCGCGCAAGGGCCGTATCGTCAACATCGCCTCGGTCATTGGTGTCACCGGCAACGCCGGCCAGGCCAACTACGCCGCGGCCAAGGCCGGCATCATCGCCTTCTCCAAGTCGCTGGCCAAGGAAATCGGCAGCCGCGGCGTGACCGTCAATGTGGTCGCGCCGGGCTTCATCGACACCGACATGACCAAGGATCTGCCCGAGGACGCCAAGACCGCGATGCTCGGCCAGATCGCGTTGGGCCGCCTCGGCGAGCCGGCGGACATCGCCCGCGCGGTGGCGTTCCTGGCCGGTCCATCGGCCAACTACATCACCGGCGAAACCCTCCACGTGAACGGCGGCATGTACATGCCGTAAGCGTGTGGCGCAGGGACTGCGCCCAAGTGGTTGATCGCCGTGGCTTTTTGCCAGAATGCATGGGTCCGGCGGTTTCCACTACACTATCCCACGGCCATCAATCCGATGGCGCCTTTTGAACCACTACTCCATCTGGAGCGATATCCAATGAGCACCATCGAAGAACGCGTCAAGAAAATCGTCGTCGAACAGCTTGGCGTCAAGGAAGAGGAAGTCACCAACAGCGCATCGTTCGTCGATGACCTGGGCGCAGACTCGCTGGACACCGTCGAGCTGGTGATGGCGCTGGAAGAGGAATTCGAGTGCGAGATTCCGGACGAAGAGGCCGAGAAGATCAGCACCGTGCAGGCTGCCATCGATTACATCAAGGCCCACGTCAAGGCCTGATCCATGCCTGACGCAGGCGTGGCCGGGCTGTGCGCCGGGCCGCGCCGCACTCATGGGGCCGCGGAATGCGGCCCCGTGTATTTCCGCTTCAATTCCACAATCCCCGGGAACGTCCCCCACGAACGGGACCAGGAGAATCCGCAATGAGTCGTCGTGTCGTCGTTACCGGCCTGGGCATGGTGTCGCCGCTGGGCAATGACCTGGCCAGCAGCTGGGAAGGCATCGTCAATGGCCGCTCGGGCATCGGCCCGCTGACGAATGTTGCAGACGCCTATCTGGAGCGTTTCACCACCAGGATCGCGGGTGAGGTCAAGGACTTCGACATCACCGCCGACAACGCGCAGTTCGGCAAGTACCGGGTCAGCGGCAAGGACGCCAAGAAGATGGACCCGTTCATCCATTACGGCCTGGGCGCGGCGTTCATGGCGCTGCACGATTCCGGGCTGGAGATCACCGAGGCCAACGCCGAGCGCATCGGCGCCATCGTCGGCGCCGGCATCGGCGGCCTGCTGGGCATCGAGGAACAGGCCATCGAGTTCCACGAGGGCAGGAAGATCTCGCCCTTCTACGTGCCCAAGACCATCATCAACATGCTGCCAGGGCAGCTGAGCATCATCGCCGGGCTGAAGGGGCCGTCGTTCTCGGCGGTGTCCGCCTGCGCCACCTCGAACCATTCGATCGGCACCGCGATGCGCATGATCCAGTACGGCGATGCCGACGTGATGGTGGCCGGCGGCGCCGAGCGCGGTTCCTCGCCGACCGCCATCGGCGGCTTCTGCGCGATGAAGGCCATGTCCACCCGCAACGACGCGCCGGAAAAAGCCTCGCGCCCGTGGGACAAGGAACGTGACGGCTTCGTGCTGGGCGACGGCGCCGGCATCCTGATCCTCGAGGAATACGAGCACGCCAAGGCGCGTGGTGCGAAGATCTACTGCGAGCTGGCCGGCTTCGGCGCCAGTTCCGACGCCTACCACATGACCGCGCCGAGCGAGAACGGCGAGGGCGCCGCGCGCTGCATGGTCGCGGCGCTGAAGGATGCCGGCGTGACCCCGGAGCAGGTGGGCTACCTCAACGCCCACGGCACCTCGACGCCGCTGGGCGACCTCGGCGAGACGATGGCGATGAAGGCCGCCTTCGGCGACCACGCCTACAAGATGATGGTCAGCTCGACCAAGTCGATGACCGGCCACCTGCTCGGCGCGGCCGGCGGCGTGGAGGCGATCTTCTCGGTGTTGGCGCTGCGCGACGGCGTCATCCCGCCGACCATCAACCTCGACCAGCCGGGCGAGGGCTGCGACCTCGACTACGTGCCGAATGTTGCCCGCCAGGCCAAGGTGGACGTGGTGATGTCCAACGGCTTCGGCTTCGGCGGCACCAACGGCACGCTGGTGTTCAAGCGCGTCTGACGCTTGCTTTTGCTTGAGTCCCTCTCCCTGCGGGGTAAGAGGGGCAGTTTGCGAACCACTGGTTCGCTGCCCCTCGAACGCCCTTGCGCCAGCGCAAGGGCCGGGGCGCGAAGCGGGGGTTGGGGGCGAGCGAAGTCATGATCGTCCAGGTTGCACTGGCTCCGTTCGCCCCTCATCCGCCCTTCGGGCACCTTCTCCCGGAGGGAGAAGGAAACAAACTCTGCTCATCCGGCTTTCTTCGCCAGATCCGGGCGGAAAACCACCAGCGGTCTGTGCCGCCCCATGCCGATGACCCGCCTGATCCCCCTGCACGCCGACACCGACCTGCTGGCGCTGCACCGGCTCGCCCCGCAGCGTTACCCGCTGCTGCTCGAATCCACCGCCGCCGGCCGGCAGGGCCGCTGGGACATGCTGCTGATGGCCGATGGCGGCCAGTTGCGGCTGGACGCCGATGGCCGGGTCCGGCGCGAGGATGGTGCTTTGGTCGAGGGCGACTTCCTCGCCGCGCTGGACCGCGAATGGCAGGCGCGGCGCCTGCCGCGTGACGCGAACGCGGACGACGTGCCGTTCCGGGGCGGCTGGGCGCTGCTGCTGGATTACGAACTGGCCACGCAGGTCGAGCCGGTGCTGTCGCTGCCGGTGCGCGGCGACGGCCTGCCGCAGGCGCTGGCCCTGCGCTGCCCGGCGGCGGTGCTGCGTGATCGCGGCGATGGCCGCTGCTTCGCGGTGCTGGAAGACTCCGGTGCCGCACTGCTCGAACAACTGCAACGCGACCTGCATGACGCGGCCGCGTTGCCAGCGCTACCGGAATGGCAGCCGCCCACGCGGATCGACGAAGACGATGGCGTGCGTTTCACCGATGGCGTGGCCCGCGTCATCGACTACCTGCGCGCCGGCGACGTGTTCCAGGTCAACCTGTCGCGCCGCTGGCAGGCGTGCTTTGCCCAGCCGCTCGATCCGGCTGCGTTGTATGCGCGGTTGCGGCAGGCCAACCCGGCGCCGTTCGCCGGCCTGTTCCATGCCGCCGGGCGTGCGGTGGTCAGCTCCTCGCCGGAGCGGCTGGTGTCGGTCTGCGGCGAGGTGGTACAGACCCGCCCGATCGCCGGCACCCGCCCGCGCTTCGATGGCGACGACGATGCCGCGCGCATCAGCGAGCTGGTCGGCCATCCCAAGGAGCGTGCCGAGCACGTGATGCTGATCGACCTGGAGCGCAACGACCTGGGCCGCATCGCCGCACCGGGCAGTGTCGAAGTCGATGAACTGATGACGGTGGAGAGCTATGCCCACGTCCACCACATCGTCAGCAATGTGCGCGCGCGGCTGCGGCCGGAGGTGACGCCGGGGCAGGTGATTGCCGCCACGTTCCCGGGAGGCACCATCACCGGCTGCCCCAAGGTGCGCTGCATGCAGATCATCGCCGAACTGGAAGGGCAGGTACGCGGTGCCTACACCGGCGCATTCGGCTGGTTGAACCGCGATGGCGACATGGACCTGAACATCCTGATCCGCACCGCCGAAGTGGGGGGCGACAGCGCCAGCTTCCGCACCGGCGCCGGCATCGTCGCCGATTCCGATCCGCAGAAGGAACTGGACGAAACCCGCGCCAAGGCGCGCGGCCTGTTGCGGGCGCTGCAACGGTAGCGTAGCGCCGGCCGCTGGCCGGCAACCCCGCACATCGCCATCCCGTAGATGCGGGGCTTGCCCCGCATGAAGCTTTCCCGATCAGGCCCCGTGCCGGGCAAGCCCGGCACCTACGTAACATGGTGCAATTGCCGGCCAGCTGCCGGCACTACCCATACCCTGAGTCACACCGTTGCTGCGAGGTTGAAGATCGGCAGGTACACGCTGAGAAAGGCCAGCGGTATTCCGGCGACAAACGCGAGCAGGCCGACGATGCCTGCAGCCCGTGCGCGGTGCCTGCGCTGGGGCCAGAACAGATAGAGCAGCATGACCAGCAGGGGCGCGAGCCAGATGGCTGGGTAATAGCGGGTGACCAACCGGGTGAACAGCGGCAGGTCGATGCCGAAGCCGGCGAACACCTCGGCAAACTGCGGGAATATCAGCAAGCCGATCAGGGTGATGGCGCTGGCGGCGACGATGCTGCACGCCAGCCCGACAATCAGCCAGGCGATGCCAGGTGAGGATGCTCGCGCTGCGGCGATAGGTGGCAATTCGGGAACTGTTTTCGTGGAGATGTCGGGCATGGGCGTCGTCCGTCAGGCCATGTGTTCAAGATGCAGGGGCGCCACAACGAAGGGCACCTTGCGGTGCCCTTCGTCCTGCGTGTGTGGCGGTTACGGTGCCGCCGGCCCGGCGGGCGCCGCGGCGTCGGCCTGCCAGCCGCACATCTGCCCTTCGTTCTGCTGCTTCAGCCATTCCTGCAGCGGGGCGAAGTATTCCAGCATCGGCGCGGCGTCGAGCTTCCCGGTGCCGGTCAGCTCCTTCAGCGTGGCCTGCCACGGCTGGCTGGCGCCCTTGCTGAGCATGGCCCAGTACTTCTGCCCGGCTTCCTTGTTGCCGTAGAAGGTGCATTCGTTGAGCGGGCCGGTGTAACCGGAAGCGTCGCACAGGCCCTTGTAGAACTGGTACTGCAGGATGCGGGCCAGGAAGTAGCGCAGGTACGGGGTGTTGCCCGGTACGTGGTACTTGGCGCCGGCGTCGAAGTAGTCCTCGCCGCGCGCGCTGGCCGGGGCCACGCCCTGGTACTGCGCCTTCAGTTCCCACCACTTCTGGTTGTACTGCTCGGGCTTGATCGAACCGTCGAACACGCCCCAGCGCCAGCGGTCGATCATCAGGCCGAACGGCAGGAACGACACGCCGCTCAGCGCCATGCGCATCTGCGCGTTGATGGTGGCCTCGCGGCTTTCCTGCGGCTGCCCGACCAGGCCGATGGAGTTGAGGTACTTCGGCGTCATCGCCAGCACGATGGTGTCGCCGATGGCCTCGTGGAAGCCGTCGTTGGCGCCGCCTTGGAACAGCGGCGGCAGCGGGTTGTAAGCCAGGTCGTAATAGATGTGGCCCAGCTCGTGGTAGATGGTGGTGAAGTTTTCTTCGGTAGGAGTGATGCACATCTTGGTGCGCACGTCCGCGCCGGCGTCCTTGCCGTCGCCGCCCATGTTCATGTCCCAGGCGCTGGCGTGGCAGACCACGTTGCGGTCCAGCGGCTTGATGAACTGGGTGTTCTGCCAGTAGCCCTGCGGCAGCTTGGGCATCCCGAGGGACACGTAGAAATCCTGCGCGCGCTCGGTCATCTGCCGGGCGGTGGCCAGCTCGGCCTCGCGCTGGGCCTTGAAGCGGGCGGCGACGTCGGCGTTGCCGTCGAGCTTGCGCAGCGCCGCGCTCAGGTTGTCCTGGTACTGCTTTTCCAGCGCGGCGGTGATGTCCAGGCTGCCGGCGCCGGGGTAGGGCTCGAGCATGTCCCACAGGTTGCTCCAGTCCTGCTGCCACATGTTGCCGGTCAGGTGCGCGGCGATCATGCCGCCGCCCACTTCGGCCTTGTCCTTGCCGTAGGCCTTGTCCAGTTTCGCGCGGGTGTAGCAGTGCAGTTGCTCGTACAGCGGCTTGACCTGCTCCCACAGGCGATCGGTCTCCGGGCCAACCTGTTCGGCGGGCATGTCGTAGCCGCTGCGCCACATCTGCCCGGCGTCGTCGTAGCCCAGTTCGCGCGCGCCTTCGTTGACCAGCTCGGCGAAGCGCTGGTATGGCTTGCGCGAGGCGACGGCGGTGGAGTGCCAGCCCTGCCAGGCATCGAGCTGTTTGTCGTAGTCGCGCGAGCGCGCCAGCACCTGCTCCAGGTCGCCGAGTTGGCGGCAGTTCTGCTTGTCGCCTTCGCCGGTGCAGTAGGTACCGGCGCCATAGTCGCCTTCCAGCTTGGTGGCGATGGTGGCCAGCTCGGCCAGCTTGGCGGGGTCGCGCGGGGCCGGCATCGCGGTCATCAGCTTGAGCAGCTGCAGGGCGCGCTTGCTGTCCTCGCTCATCGGCTGGCCATCGTACTGGCCGGCCTGCTCGATCCAGCCGTTGAGCGTGGTCAGCCAGCGTTCGTTGGCCTTGGCCGCCACGCGCGCGGAGTCGTCGTTGATGTAGGTGGAGGACAGCCACTGCGCCGAAGTCATCTCCGGGTACATGGCCTTGTATTCGGCGTTGACGCGGGCGATGAACTGGTCGGCGGTTTCCGCCGGGGCGGGTGCGGCGGCACCGGTGGCGGTGGTTTCGGACGCGGTTTCCTTTTGGCAGGCGGCCAGCGACAGCACGCCTGCGCTCACGGCAAGGGCCAGCAGCAGGTGACGATGTTTCACGCGATTCCCCGGTGGTGATGGACCGGCGGAAGGCTAGAGGGCCGCCGCGGCCCCCGCAAGTGCAGGAGCGACGCCAGTCGCGATGGGGCTTTGCCGGGAGTGCCCCGTCGCGACTGGCGTCGCTCCTGCAGAAAGAGGGGATTTACCCTGCGCAGCCGGCGAACAGGTCGCGCTCGCGCGCATGCACGGAGGTGCGGACCTGCATCAGCCCCAGCACCGAGGGGAACAGGTTGTCGTGGTCGGTGCGCTGCGTAGCGCGTTGGCGCAGGCAGGCCAGGTCCAACCCACGGGCTGCGGCGAACTGCGGCGAGAACCACATCACCATCGGTACCCGGGCCTGTTCTTCCGGCGCGATCGCATACGGCATGCCGTGCAGGTACAGGCCCTTCTCGCCCAGCGATTCGCCGTGGTCGGAGAGGTAGACCATCGCCGTGTCGTAGTCGTCCATGCCGCGCAGGGTGGCGATGGTGCGGGCGAGGAAGTGGTCGGTGTAGCGCACGGCGTTGTCGTAGCTGTTGACGATCTGCGCGCGGCTGCACTTGCCCAGGTCCGGGGTGTCGCAGGTCGGCATGTACTGGCGGAATTGCACCGGGTAGCGCTGGAAATAGCTGGGGCCGTGGTTGCCCAGCTGGTGCAGGACGATGACGCGGTCGCCGGGCTTGGCGCGGGCCTGCGCGGGCAGGTCGTCGAGCAGGATTTCGTCCATGCAGCGGCCGTCGGCGCACAGGCCAGGCGTGGTGGCGTCGTCCAGCCGCTGGATTTCCAGCCCGTCGCACACGCCCTTGCAGCCGGACTGGTTGTCGCGCCACAGCGTGGCGATGCCGGCGTGTTCGAGCACGTGCAGCAGCGACTGGTGCGCGCGGATCTTCTTCGCGTCGTAGTCGTGGCGGCCGAACGGCGAGAACATGCACGGCAGCGACACCTCGGTGCTGGTGCCGCAGGCGTGCATGTCGGGGAAATTGATGACGCCGGCCTGCGCCAGCTCGGGCGTGGTCTGGCGCGCGTAGCCGTTCAGGCCCCAGTTGCGTGCGCGCACGGTTTCGCCGACCACCAGCACCAGCAGGCGCGGCTTGCCGCCGGCCGCGCGCGGCGTGGCCGTGGCGTCGGTGCCGAGCGGCAGTTTTGGCGGGTTCCCGATCGGGTTGGAGGCGGACAGGTTCTGCTTCAGCGCGACCAGGTAATTGATCGGCGTGGCGAGGTAGCGCACTTCGCGGTGGTTGCGCATCAATGCCGACACGTCCTGGAACGAGGCCAGCGTGCCGGCGGCGGTGACCACGGCCACGCCGAGCAGGAACAACGCCCGCCGCGCCAGCGCGCGGCCCCACGCATGCCGGCGCAGCCGCAACCGCCACAGCAGCATGCATGGGAGCAGCGCATGGCCGAGCAGCGGCAGGAGCAGCGCCGGCGTCATCAGCTCGCGCGACTCCTTGTGGTCGGTGGCCAGCACGTTGCGCAGCATGTCGGCATCGAGATAGACGTTGAAGCTGTCCATGTAATGGGTGGCGAAGGCGGTGGCGATGAACAGCACCGCCAGCACCACCTTCGCGTTCCAGTGCCACAGCAGCAGGCCCAGCAGCAGGGCGTGCACGCCCGCCAGCAGTACGAACAGCGACAATGCGAACAGCACGCTGCCGGGGTTGGTCGCCATCGCGTTGCGCCAGAACAGCCCGTTGCAGGCCAGCGCGAAGAAGGTACTGGCGAGCAGGATCAATGCCTCGGTGGTGATCCGGGGGCGCCACTGGCGCAGGCGCGCGAACAGCGCGGCCGGTGCCGGCAGGTACGGGGCGGTGGCGTTCATGCCCGGCCCCCTGCAGAGGTTGCACCTGCCTGCGCCGGCGGGAACATCGCCAGGTAGAGCAGCGCCGCAACCGTCCAGCTGATCATCAGCGACCACAGGTCATGCGAGAGGAAGTGCGCGCCGCGCAGCTGCTGGGAAATGCCGAACACCAGCCCGGCGGCCAGTGCCGCCGCCAGTGCCGGCCAGCGCCATTGCGGGCGCAGCCGCAGGGCGAAGAAGTACAGCGCCACCCAGCCGTAGCCGGCACTGGCGTGGCCGGCGGGGAAGCAGGCGGCGTGGCCGAGCGCAGCCGGGCGCGATTGGAACAGGCCGATGAACGGACGCAGGCCGCCATAGCGCTGCAGGTCCCATGGGCAATCCATCTGCGTCCACGACTTGAGCAGGGCGACGATGCCGGTGGACAGGCCCACCGCCAGCAGCAGGTACAGCAGGGGTCGCCGCAGCGGCTTCCAGCGGCGGTCGATACAGGCGCGCAGCAGCGCCAGCAGCACCAGCCCGGCGGCGAAGGTGCTCAGGTGCTTGCCGCCGCGATGGAGCGCATGGCTGGTCCACCACGCATCCCGGAGCGCCCATTGGCCGCCCTCGGCGCGAAAGATCAGGTCGGCCAGCCACTGGTCGCCGTTGCCGGCCATCAGCAGCAGGCTGGCGGCGGTCAACGCGAAGGCGGGAAGCAGCAGGTGGCGGGCGAGGAAGCCGTGCCGATGGCCGGTGCTGCCGGTGATGGGCAGAACTTGTGACGAAGGGGGCGAAACGGACACGGAACGGATACGCCGACGGGAGGTGGGCGCATCGTCATGATGCCGTTGTCGGAGGTGGGTCGGAGGGATGTCCGAACCGTGTTAACGGTTCAGCCGCGGCGCCCGCGCAAGGGCGCCGTGGCCGTGGCGCAGTGACCCGCGTTCAGTCCTCTTCGTCCGCATCGGCGGGCGCCACGTCGGCCACGCCACCGTGGCTGCGCGCCACGCAGGCGGTGTCCAGCGCGGTGCCGGGCAGCAGTTGCCAGTTGTTGCGGTTGGCGCTGCCGATGTCGATCACCTGCGCGCGGTCGGCGCAGGGCGTCATTGCCGTGTCGCGCACGAACAGCCAGCGGTGCGAGGGTGCGGCGGCGACCCAGCGTGCGGCCTGTTCCCACTGTTCGGCGACGGGACGCTTGAAGCCGAAGTCCAGCGCCTGCGGATGGGTCTGCAACAGGTTCTGCTCGCGCCAGGCGACCATGCCCAGCTCGGCATCGCCGATGCGCTGGCGCACCTTGTCCATGACCGCCGATGCCGAGCTGTAGGGGTCCAGCGCCGGCATCAGCCCGACGCCGTACATCGCCCACAGCAGCACGCTGGCCAGCACCACCGCCAGCCCGGCGCGGCGCAGGCGCAGCCACGCCACCAGCGCCAGTGCGGCGATGCCGAAGCCCAGCAGCCACGCACCGACCCGCGGCAGCACCCATGCATCGATCGCCCGCCTGGCCGCGTGCTGCTGCGCCCAGCCGTCGCCATGCAGCGCGCCGTAGCCGATGGCCAGCGTCGCCGCGGCCAGCAGCAGCACGTACAGCAGCAGCACCCGGCGCACGCCGGTGCGCCGCAGCAGGCCCGCCAGCAGCGGCGCTGCGGCCACCGCCAGCGCCGGCAGCATCGGCAGGATGTAGACCTCGCGCTTGCCGGGGCTGGCGCTGAAGAACAGCAGCACCAACAGTGCCCAGCCCAGCAGCAGCACGTAGCGCGGGTCGGCGCGGCGCAGGCGGCGCCACCATGCCGGCAACAGCCACGGCAGCAGCAGGCTGCCCGGCAGCCACAGCGTGGCCATCACCTGCAGGTAATACCAGGCCGGCTTGTGGTGGTGCCATGCGTTGGCGTAGCGGGTGCCGGTCTGCTTGAACAGCAGTTCATGGGCATAGCCCTGCAGGTGCGGGTCCGGGTTGCGCAGCAGCGCGATGCCCAGGGGCGCCAGCCATACCGCGGCGCCGGCGACGAACAGCGGCAGGATCAGCCACCAGTTCCAGCTGCGCCCCGGCCCGGCCGCGGCGGGGTGGCGCCAGCGCCATGCCAGCCACGGCAGCAGCACCAGCAGCGGCAGGAAGCCCACGCCCTTGGTCACGGTGCCGAGGCCGGCGGCGAACGCACCCAGCGCCAGCAGTTTCCAGTCCGGCCCCAGCAGCAGGTGCCGCAGCAGCGCCCACAGCGACAGCGTGGTCATGCCCACCAGCACCATGTCGATCTGCGCGCGCTTGGCCATCAGCCCGAACTGGACGATGACGAACAGGCCCAGCACCGCGTAGCGCGCCACCTGCCGGTTCCACAGCCGCCGCGCCAGGTCCCAGGTCAACCACAGGGTCAGCAGTGCCGACAGCAGCGACGGCAGCAGGAAGGCGAGGTTCCAGTCGCCGACCAGCTTGTAGGTGGCGGCCTGTATCCACATGAAGGTCGGCGGCTTTTCCGCGTACAGCTCGCTGCCCCGGTGCGGCAGCAGCCATTGCCCGGTTTCCACCATCTGCCGCGCGGCCAGCACGAAGCGCGGCTCGTCCGGCGGCGAGGGCTGGCGCATGCCCAGCCCGGCCAGCAGGCTCAGGGCGACCAGCGCCAGCAGCAACGGGAACCACGGGGATTTGATCGAAAGGCGGGGGCTGGATGGGCGCACGCGCGGCTCGCTTGGGGAAAAGGGAAATCATCACGCCGCCGCCGTGGGAAACGTGTCGTGGCGCGGATTGTCGCCGTTTCCGACGTTCCTGCGACAGCCATGCCGCTACGATGGCCGGAGCGTGTTTCCCGCTCACGGGAAACCGGACGGAGGGCATGCGCATGCGGCTGCTGGTCATCGAGGACAATCGCAACCTGGTCGCCAACCTCTTCGATTATTTCGAGGCGCGCGGCCATGTGCTGGACGTCGCGCCCGACGGCGTGACCGGGCTGCACCTGGCCGCCAGCCAGGCCCACGACGCGGTCCTGCTGGACTGGATGCTGCCGCGCATGGACGGCCCGGAGGTGCTGCGGCGGCTGCGCGAGGAGCACCGCAGCGAGGTGCCGGTAATCATGCTCACCGCGCGCGACGAGCTGCCCGACAAGATCGCCGGCTTCCGCGCCGGCGCCGACGACTACCTGACCAAGCCGTTCGCCCTGCCCGAGCTGGAAGTGCGGCTGGAGGCGGTGCTGGCGCGCACCCGGGGCCGCAACCCGCACAAGCTGCTGGAAGTGCACGACCTGCGGCTGGACCTGGCCACGCTGGAGGCGCAGCGCGCCGGCAAGCCGCTGCACCTGTACCCGGCCTGCCGCAAGCTGCTGGAGGTGCTGATGCGCGCCAGCCCGGCGGCGGTGCCGCGCGGCCAGCTCGAATACGCGCTGTGGGGCGATGAGCCGCCGGACGGCGACATGCTGCGTTCCCACATCTACGAACTGCGCCGCAGCGTCGATGGCCCGTTCGAGCAGAAGCTGCTGCACACCCTGCCGCGCGTGGGCTACCGGCTGTGCGCGCCGGCGGCGGGCGAAGCGCGGTGAGGGCGCGCCGGACCCTGCGCCGCAAGCTGCTGGGCTGGCTGGCGCTGTACCTGGCGCTGCTGACGCTGGTGGTGTTCAGCGCCGCCAACTACGTGCACGAACGCGCCGAGCATGCGGTATGGCGCGCGCTGCTCAATTCCGAGCTGGACAGCATCCTCCACAACGCGCGCAGCGGGCCGGACTACCGCTGGCAGGATTCGGACACCCTGCGTTTCTTCAGCGCACGCGACGCACGCGGCCTGCCCGCCGAACTGGCCCCGGGGCTGCACGACGACGTATGGCTGGAGGGACGCAACAGCGCGGTGATGGTGCGCGATACCGATGATTTCGGGCGGGTGATGCTGGCGCTGGACATCGGCGATTTCGCCGAACTGGAAAACTTCATCACCCGCTGGGCGGTGCTGGCCGGCATCGCGATGGCGGTCGTCACCCTGCTGATGGCGTGGGTGGGCAGCAATCGGCTGGTGCGGCCGTTGTCGAGCCTGGCCGCGGCCATCGCCCGGCTGCAGCCGGAGCGCAGCGGGCAGCGGTTGCAGGTCGATGCCCGCGGCAGCGTCGAACTGGAGGTGATCGCCGGTTCGGTCAACGACTACCTGGAACGCAACGAGCGTTTCGTCGCGCGCGAGCAGGCCTTCATTGGCGCCGCCAGCCACGAGCTGCGCACGCCGATGGCGGTGATCAGCGGCGCCGCCGAGCTGGCGCTGGAGCAACCGGGGCTGCCACCGCGCGCGCAGCAGCAGTTGCAGCGCGTGCGCGCCACCGCGCTGGGGGTGGAGCAGCTGATCCAGTTGTTGCTGATGCTGGCGCGGGACCCGGCGCGGCTGGCCGCGTTGAGCGAGCCGGTGGCGCTGGAGCAATTGTTGCCGGAAATCGCCGCCGACCATGAGCACCTGGCCGCCGGCAAGGAACTGGCCGTGGAAACGGCGGCGTTGGCGGCCTGCACGATCCTGGCGCCGGTGGGGGTGGTGCAGGCGGCGGTGGGCAACCTGCTGCGTAACGCGATGGAGAACAGCGACCGCGGCGTGATCCGGATGATGCTCGCACCGCGCGCGGTGGTGACGATCGAGGACCCGGGCCACGGCATGAACCCGGAGGAAGTGGCCGCCGCCTACGCCAAGGTCGCCCGCGGCGAGCGCAACATGGGCGCGGGGATCGGGCTGGAGCTGATCGGCCGCCTGTGCGAGCACCTGGGCTGGAAGCTGGACATCCATTCCGGCCCGGAGCGCGGCACCCGCGTCACCCTGGACATGGGCAGTTCGCTGCCGTGACGCTGTTCCCGCAGGTGCCGGGCCTGCCCGGCACGGGGTTGGCGGGGAAGGTTCCACCGCGTAGGTACCGGGCTTGCCCGGTATGGGGATTTACCGGGAAAGCTTCATGCGGGGCAAGCCCCGCATCTACGCAGAGGCAGCCGCGGCATGGCGGGGTTGGCCATCAGGAGCCGGCAACAGGCCGCGTTCGAGCAGCCACTGCTTCGCGTCCGCGGCGTCCTGCTCGAACCGCGCCAAGCTGGCCGGAAGGCGCCGAGGATGTTTGGCGCGTCGCCACGCGCCCAAGTCGTGCCGCGCTTGCGGCTTTACGTAGCCAGCAGCCCGCGTTCGATCAACCATGCCTTGGCGTCTTCTGCATCCTGCTCGAACCAGGCTTTGGTGGACCCCAGCCGGTACGTATAACCCCAGGCATCCATGTCGGCCATCAACCGCGCGCTGCCGACGCCGGGCAACTGCCCGGCCAGCACGATCTGCAGGTAGCAGGTGGCGTCTTCCTCCGGCACCGAGTCGGTGGCGTCGGTATGCACCTGGGCGCGGCGCTCGGGCGGCAGCACGATCAGGTGGCAGGCCTCGTGCAGCATCGAATGCACCGGCGTGTCGGCGCGCACATGGACGTCGCTGGCGATGATGCCGGCCTCGGGCTCGCCCCAGTAGCTTCCGGGGATGGCGGCGCCATCGGCGACGCGGTTCAGGCGCAGGCCGTGGCGGGCCAGCAGCGCGGCGGCGTCATCCCACTGGATATCGCCCACGCACAGCACGGCGGGGGCATCGGCGGAGGTGGAGGAGGGCATGGGCGGAGACGTCCGGGGCCGCGCCGGCGGCCCCGTGGTGGTTCAGTTCTGCGGGCCTTCGGGCAGGGCCACGGAAATGTCGAGCACGTCGTGCTCGCCGTCCTTGACCAGGTCCACCTTGACCGCGTCGGCGTCGATGTTGACGTACTTCTTGATAACGTCCAGCAGTTCGCGCTGCAGCAGCGGCAGGTAGTCCGGGCCGCCGCGGGCGCTGCGCTCCTGCGCGATGATGATCTGCAGGCGGTTCTTGGCGGTTTCCGCGGTGGTCTTCTTGCTCTTGAACAGGTCGGAGAAAATGCCCATCGTCACCCTCCGAACAGCTTGCTGAAGAAGCCCTTCTTGTCCACGGTGGTGAAGCGCATCGGGCGCTCTTCGCCGAGGATGCGCCCCACGGCGTCTTCATAGGCTTGGCCGGCCGGCGATTCGGTGTCCAGGATCACCGGTTCGCCCTTGTTTGAGGCGTTGAGCACGTCGCCGGACTCGGGGACCACGCCGATCGCCTTCAGCCCCAGCACTTCCTCCACGTCGGTGATGCTGAGCATCTCGCCGCTCTCCACCCGCGCCGGGCTGTAACGGGTGAGCAGCAGGAAGGCAGGCACGCTCTTGCCGGCTTCGGCATTGGCGGTCTTGGAGTCGAGCAGGCCGATGATGCGGTCCGAGTCGCGCACCGAGGACACTTCCGGGTTCACCACCACCACCGCGCGGTCGGCGAAGTACATCGCCAGGAACGCGCCCTTCTCGATGCCGGCCGGCGAGTCGCAGATGATGAAGTCGAAGCCGTCGGCGGCCAGGTCCTTGAGCACCTTCTCCACGCCTTCCTTGTTCAGCGCGTCCTTGTCGCGGGTCTGCGAGGCGGCCAGCACGAACAGGTTGTCGAAGCGCTTGTCCTTGATCAGGGCCTGCTTCAGCGTGGCCTCGCCGTGGACGACGTTGACGAAGTCGTACACCACCCGGCGCTCGCAGCCCATGATCAGGTCGAGGTTGCGCAGGCCGACGTCGAAGTCGATGACGGCGACCTTCTTGCCGCGGCGCGCGAGGCCGCAGGCGATGCTGGCGCTGGAGGTGGTCTTGCCCACGCCGCCCTTGCCGGAAGTGACTACGATGATTTCAGCCAAAGGATTTCTCCTGAATGTTCGGGTGGGCCGCGTCAATCCAGCGCGGCGATCATGACCTGGTCCTGCTCCAGCCAGACCTGCACGGCCTTGCCGCGCAGGTTGTCGGGAATATCGTCCAGTACCTTGTAACGTCCCGCAATGGCGACCAGCTCGGCATGGAAGTCGCGGCAGAAGATGCGCGCGCCCTCGTTGCCCTTGGCGCCGGCCAGGGCGCGGCCCCGCAGCGTACCGTAGATGTGGATGCTGCCATCGGCGATGACCTCGGCGCCGGCACCCACCGTTGAGATGACAGTCAGGTCGCAGTTCTCGGCGTACAGCTGCTGGCCCGAACGCACCGTGCCCAGCTGCATGCGCCCGGGCTGCGGTGCGGCGGCCGGGGCGGGGGGCGGCGGTGCCGGTTCAGGTGCGCGGCGCGGCGGCGCGGCGGGCGCGGCGTCGATCGATTCGTATTGGGCGCGGAATTTGGCCAGCAGCGGCAGGCCCAACTGCACCGAGAGCTGCTCGATCTCGCTGGTGCCGTAGGCCAGCGCCACCGGCAGTACGCCGGCCTCGCGCAGGCCGTCCAGCAGGGCGCGCGCGGTGGCGGTGTCCGGGGTGTGGCTGAGGCCGCCGAAATCGAGGATCACCGCCGCGCGCCCGAACAACCTGGGCGCGCGGGCCACGCGTTCGCGCATTTCCTGGACCAGCCGCGCCACGTCGAGGGTGCGGATGCGCAGGTTGGCCACGCCCACCTGGCCGATCTTCAGTTCGCCTGCCTGTTCGTAATCCGGATTCGCTGCCATCTCAGGTTCCCGTCGGCCGCTGCTGCAGGGGCCGGCGTGCATGGCCCACCCACGGGACGTCGGGCAGGTTGTCGCCATAGGTCTCCTTTACCCATTCATGGCTGCACAGGTCCTTGAGCAGCATGCTGGTGCGCACGTCGACTTCCGGCATGGTGTTCTGCCCGACCTCGCGGAAGCCGAAGCTGCCGTGGAACAGCAGGGCGGCGTCGGCGCCGTGGTCGAGGAACACCTCGCAGGCCATCTGCGGGTAGCGCAGTTCGGCGTAGCTCTGCACGTCGGCATAGAACGCGCGGCCGACGCCACCGCCGCGGCGGCGGCTGGCGACCACGATGCGGTCGATGTAGAAGAAGCTGGGGTAGCGCTGCTGGAACCAGGCGAAGTTGCAGCTGTCGTGCGCGCTGTCGCTGCCGTAGCCGACCAGGAAGCCGGCCATGTTGCCGTCGCGCTCGGCGATACGGAAATACTCGGCGGTTTCGTAGAAGCGGCGGACCTTGGCGGCATCCAGCGGCAGGATGGCCAGGCCGGCGTTGTTGTTCAGTGCCAGGACGGAATCGAGCTCGTGCTCGCGCACGTCGCGGATGACGATCGACATTGTGACTCCGTGGGGTGAAACAGTCGGCCCCGGATGGGGGAAGGGGGCAGGGCGGCGATTATCGCATGGCCGGCCGGAGCCCGGCGAGCCATGACTTCCGTGGGAGGGCGCGCGCGCGCCGGGCTCCTTACCATGCACGCATGTTGGGAAAACTCAGTCATACCCGCGTCCTGCGCCTGGCCGGCCTGTTCACCTGGGCCATCGTCAGCCTGCCGCTGATCTACAGCCAGTACGCGCTGGACGAAGAAGCCGTGCCCGGCCGGCCGGGCGAGGAGCTGTGGCTGTTCGCGTTCTACGTGGCCTTCGGCGGCTGCTATTTCTGGCTGACCCGGCGGCTCAACAGCGGCGGCCACGCGCACTGGTACGACCGCCTGCTGCTGGTGGTGCTGACCATCTGCGCGCTGGCGGTGAGCTACCTCAACGGCTCGGGGCTGGGCAGCATCCTGCTGATGGTCGCGGCCGGGGTGATCCCGTGGCTGCTGCCGGTGCGGCTGGGCGTGTTCTGGTTGCTGGTGAGCCACTTGGCGGTGCTTCCGGTGTATTTCGCGCTGGGCTTCTCGCTGTTCGAGGCGCTGATGCAGTCGCTGCTGTACGGCGGTTTCTCGATGTTCATCTTCGTGACCAGCCTGGTCGCGCGGCAGCAGACCCAGGCCCGCGAGGAGCAGCGCCGGCTCAATGCCGAGCTGCGCGCCACCCGCCTGCTGCTGGCCGAGAGCGCCCGCGTCAACGAACGCACCCGCATCTCCCGCGAGCTGCATGACCTGCTCGGCCACCACCTGACCGCGCTGAGCCTGAACCTGGAGGTGGCCGGGCACATCACCGAGGGGCGGGCACAGGACCACGTGCGGCAGGCGCACACGCTGGCCAAGCTGCTGCTCACCGACGTGCGCGAGGCGGTCAGCCAACTGCGCGAGAGCGGCGCGATCGACCTGGCCGCGGCGCTGCGGCCGCTGGCCGAGCGGGTGCCCTCGCTGCACATCCACCTGGACATGGACGACCCGCTGAGCGTGGAAGACCCCGAGCGCGCCCACGTGCTGCTGCGCTGCACCCAGGAGATCATCACCAACGCCGTTCGTCATGCCGGCGCCCGCAATCTGTGGATAAAAGTGGGGCGAGAGCGCGAGCGCATCGTCATCGACGCGCATGACGATGGCATTGGCGGCGAGGTGGAGCGGATACTGCCCGGCAACGGACTGCGCGGCATGCGCGAACGGCTGGCCCAGCATGGCGGCGACCTGGACGTGTCGGCACCGCGCGGCGGGGGCTTCCGCCTTCGCCTGTGGCTGCCGGTGGCAACCAACATGATGCTGGCCTCCGGGCCACAAGGAGTGAACCGATGATCCGCGTCTGCCTGGTCGACGACCAAACCCTGGTGCGGCAGGGCATCCGCTCGCTGCTGGCGCTCGATGACGGCATCGAGGTGGTGGCCGAGGCCACCGACGGCCGCCAGGCGGTGGAGCTGATCCCCGAGGTGGCGCCGGACGTGGTGCTGATGGACATGCGCATGCCGGTGATGTCCGGGCTGGAGGCGCTGCAGACCCTGTCCCAGCGCGGCCAGCTGCCGCCGTCGATCATCCTGACCACCTTCGACGACGACCAGCTGGTGCTGGCCGGGCTCAAGGCCGGGGCCAAGGGCTACCTGCTCAAGGACGTGACCCTGGAGCAGCTGGTCGGCGCCATCCGCACCGTGGCCGAGGGCGGCTCGCTGGTGCAGCCGGCGGTGACCCAGCGCCTGCTGTCGGGGCTGGAGCACATGCGCAACGAATTCGTCAGCCTCGACCGCCCGGACCCGCTGACCGACCGCGAGACCGAGATCCTGCGGCTGATGGCCTCGGGCTTCTCCAACAAGGAGATCGCCAACTCGCTGGGCGTGGCCGAGGGCACCATCAAGAACCACGTCTCCAACATATTGAGCAAGCTGGGGGTGCGCGACCGCACCCGCGCGGTGCTCAAGGCGTTCGAGCTGCAGTTGGTCTGAACGGGCCGGCCGGAGGCGGAAACCGCCGCGGCCACGCTGCCGGGGCCGGGGTGATGCGTTACCCTTGGAACCCGTCGAGGAAGTTTCGCATCCGGCAGGGAAACCGGTGCGCCAATCCTGTCAACAACCCGCGCAAAGCCTGATAGGATGGGGGCTTCGCTTCAATCAACCCGGCCGTGGGATCGGCCCCGGAGACTCCTGAATGACCCGTATTATCGAGTTCCTGATCGCCTTGGGGATCGTGGCTGGCCTGTTCGTCCTCATCGGCGTGCTGCTGCCGGGCGAGCGTCACATCACCGAGAGCGTCGAGACCAACCGCAAGATGACGATCGTGTACGACACGGTCAACAGCCTGCGCCGCTTCAAGGATTGGAACCCGCTGGTGCTGCGCGATCCCGCCGTCGAGCTGACGCTCAAGGGTCCGGACGCCGGCAAGGGTGCGCGCCTGGAATTCAATTCGAAGAACGACGTACTGGGCCAGGGCAGTTGGGAGATCACCGACAGCGAGGAGAACCGGCGCGTCTCCATCGCCATCGAGGACCAGACCCGCGGCCATGACAAGGTGACCACCTTCACCCTGCAGCCGACCGGCAAGAACGACCGCAACGTCAAGATCACCCAGGACTACAGCGTCAAGTACGGCTTCGACCTGTTCGGCCGCTACGCCGGCCTGTACGTCAGCCGCCACATCGGCGACGACCTGAAGCTGGGCCTGTCGCGCATGGCCAACATGCTGGCCTCGGTGCCGAACGTGGACTACCGCGCCGCCGAAGCCCCGCTGACCGACCTGAAGATCGTGGACGTGCCGGCCGAGGACCTGCTGGCGGTCAACGCCGGCAACATCGACCGCAACAACGAGACCATCCGCAAGTCGATCCAGGACAACCAGGAGTGGATCAAGCGCGCGATGGAGGCCAACGGCCTGGAGGCCGCCGGCCCGGTGCGCATCGTCACCACCGACTTCGGCGCCGAGAAGTACGCCTTCGACGTGGTCCAGCCGGTCCGCAAGAAGAGCGCCGCCGACAAGGACAAGAAGGACGGCGACAAGGCCGACGCCGCCGAGGCTGCCCCGGTCGCCGCCGCCGATGGCGAGCTGAAGGTGAAGATCCCGGAAGGCAACCCGGCCACCTACAGCCACGTCGCGCCGCACCGTTCCGCGTTCGCGTCCTACACCGGCCACATGGCGGGCCTGGACGTGGCCCGCAACGCGCTGCGTGCGTGGGCGACCACCAACGGCAACGAGGTGACCGACCGCCCGTACGAATCGTGGACGGGCGGCGTGGACAAGGCGTTCACCACCGACGGCACCTACGACGTGTATTGGTCGATCAAGTAACCGACCGGTTGCGACGAATGCAGTGATCGACGAAAAACGCGCCGCCTCCTGCGGCGCGTTTTTCTTTGGCCCCCACCAAGGCCCGGCGGCGGGCCCCACACCCGCGCGGGCCCGGCCCGCGCCGCAAAAACCGAGGGAAGACGATGCTGGGTCTGGAACGGCGTGTACGCAAACCTTCGTTTCTGGCGTTCTGCGGCGCGTTGCTGGCCGCCGCCGCGGTGGCGCTGTCGGCCTATGCCGCGCATGGCGTCGGCGATCCCCTGCTGCAGTCCCGGCTGGAAACCGCCGCGCTGCACGCCTTCGGCCACGGCGTGGTGCTGGCGGTGCTGGGCCCGGCCTCGCTGAACGGCTTCGGGCGGGTGGCGCTGTACGTGCTGCTGCTGGGGGTGCTGCTGTTCTCCGGCAGCGTGGCCGGCGGCGTGCTGATGGGCTGGCCGACCACGCTGGCCCCGGCCGGTGGCATGGCGATGATCGCCGGCTGGCTGCTGTTCGCGCTGGGCTCGCTGCGGCGGTAACGCGGCGATGCCCCGTTACGCGCGCGGATTCGACGTCGGGCAGGCGCTGGCGCACCTGCAGCGCCGCGACCGGCGGCTGGCCGCCTGGATGCGCCGGCTGGGGCCGCTGGAAGCCCCGGCGGGCTGGCGCCGTCCGTTCGACCCGGTCGATGCGTTGGCGCGCGCGATCCTGTTCCAGCAGCTCAGCGGCAAGGCCGCCTCGACCATCGTCGGGCGGGTGGAGGCGGCCATCGGCAGCCCGCGCCTGCATGCCGACACGCTGGCCCGCATCGACGACGCCGGCCTGCGTGCCTGCGGCGTCTCCGGCAACAAGGCGCTGGCGCTGCGCGACCTGGCCCGGCGCGAGCAGGCCGGGGAGATTCCCTCGACCCGGCAGATGGCGTGGATGCACCACGACGCCATCGTCGAGGCGTTGGTCCCGATCCGCGGCATCGGCCGCTGGACGGTGGAGATGATGCTGATGTTCCGGCTCGGGCGGCCGGACATCCTGCCGGTCGACGACCTCGGCATCCGCAAGGGCGCCCAGCGCGTGGACGGCGTCGACGCGATGCCCACGCCGAAGGAACTGCAGGCCCGCGGCGAACGCTGGGGGCCGTACCGCACCTGGGCCAGCCTGTACCTGTGGCGGATCGCCGATGCCGCCGACGCCGGTGGCGCGAAGACCAATCGTTCGCAGGATTGATTTCCGGAGCAGGAGCTGATGACGGTGCTTTCCCGTACCGCGTGGAATGGCCTTCTGTTTCGTAGGTACCGGGCTTCACCGGGAAGGTTTCATGCTGGGGCAAGCCCCGCGTCTACAAGATTGCTTCGTAGGTACCGGGCTTGCCCGGCACGGCTTCACCGGGAAGGCTCCATGCGGGGCAAGCCCTGCATCTACAAGGTGCCTGAAGAACCCCGATTCGGTCCCGGCGGGTTACAGCCGATAGCGGTGCAGGTAGTCCAGATGCTTCCTGCCGGGCGCGGATTGCGTGTATTCGCCCTTGTCGCTCCATGACGCGGTATGGCCGATGCCGCACTCGGCCAGCAGGTATTCGAGCAGGCCATCGTGCGGGCACAGGTACCACTGCCCCGCATGCGGGAAGCATAGCCACAACCCGCGGTGGCGGTATTTGCGCGCCACACCCATGCGGCTTTTCAGCTGCACGCGCAGGAAGGTGCGGCCGTCGATGTGCTGGGCGATGAAATCGGCGCCCTGCCAGTCGTCGCTCAGGCGCAGGGTGACGTAGCCGTAGTCGGCCAGCCGCGCAGAGACTTTCTGGAAGTTGTGGTTCTCGCGCTGGCGGCTGTTGAGCGCGGCATAGGCCACCGGTTCGAGGGGAACATGCGCTTGCCGTTGCGCCATCGCCGCGGCGATGCGCGACAGGCGTTGCATCAGGCGTTGCAGGCGGCCATCGGCGAGCAGGGCGGCATGGTGGCCTGCGTTGAAGCGTTCGCCACGCTCGCACCAGGTCAGCAGCGGGCGCAGTTCGGCCAGCGTGGCGTCTTCGATCCGCTGCGGGTCGTCGATGGCTTTGCCCGCGGCGGCCGGGTCGTAGCCGGTGTCGCACCACGGCGGGCATGCCAGCAGGGCGAAGAAGGCGCCTGCCGCTTCGTGCCGGGGCGCGTGGTGCAGTGCCTGCCACGCCGCCAGCAGGGTCTCGATGTCGGCCAGTCCGGGCAGGCCGCCCTCAGCCACGGAAACACCAGTGCCACGGTTCGTGGACGATGCCGTGCGGGTTGTCGCGCGGGTAGCTCAGGTGGAAGCCGAGTTCGCCCGCGCGGCGTTGCAGCCAGGCGAAGGCCGGGGTGCGCTCGAAGGATTCCTCCGCGGGCGGCTCGCCCGGCGTGCCGATGTCCAGCGCATTGCCGCCGTGGTGCTCGCTGTAGCCCGGCGCGGCGTTGACGGTGAGGATCGCGGCCACGTCCAGGCCGCGGGCGAGCTTGCGTTCGAAGATGCCCAGTTGGTAGGCGTGGCTGCGGTAGCCGGAGATCGCGTCCAGCGCGATGCCGTCGATTGCGGCGGCCGCATGCAGGCGCTGCCATGCGCGCGCGGCGCCGCGGGTGAGCCACAGCGGGCGGCGGTAGCGGTCGAAGCCGGCCAGTTGCAGGCATGCTGGCTCGGCGACCAGCGGCAGGCCGGTCTGCGCGGCATAGGCGCTGGCATCCAGCCCGAGCCGGTCCAGCCGCTGCTGCAACCCGTCCAGCGGCAGCGGACCGGAGGGCGGGGGCATGCGCGCCGGTTGCGACAGCCGGGCATCGAGCAGCGCCAGTGCCGGTTCGACGCCGGGCTCTTCGGGCAGGCGCGTGACCAGCGGCATCAGACCACCGCGCAGTTGCACGGCCAGGTAGCGGCCGTCGCGCTTGCGCCGCAGCACGTGGCTGGCGCGGGCGAGCAGGCGCGCGTCGTGGTTGCTGCGCGCGCGCAGCAGGCCGCCGGGCCAGAGTTCGATGTCGGGGGTGTTGAGCAGCAGGTGCGGGGCGTTGCGCATGGAGGCAGCTTGGGGCATCGATGCGGGGCTGTCTAATGCTTGAACGGCGTTCGCTGATTTGCCCGCGCGATGGGGTCTGCGGCGGCCGCCCGGCACGTAGGTCGGGGTTACATCCCCGACGGCGGGATGCACGAGGCGAGGGCGCGGAGCGTCGGGGGCGTGGCCCCGACCTACGCCAGGCGTTTCAGGTCGTCGAGCAGGGCGCGTGGCTGCTCCGGCGAAAGCAGCAGCATCGCGCCGCCGCGCAGGGGCAGCACCACCACGCGGCTGCGGTCGGTGAGCAGGCAGAATGCCTTGGCGCCGCCGCGCATGCGGAAGTGGCCGGACTGGAAGCCGGGCATGCCGAAACCGTTGGTCTTGAAGCCGGGGCGGTATTCGTGGTGTTCGGCCAGGTCGACCACGCGCGCCTGTTCCAGCCGCAATTCGGAAACGTCCACGCGCTTGCGGTAGAAGGTCGAAACCACGTCCAGCTGCCGGCCCTGCACGTTGATGCGGCGGCGGTTGAAGGCCCATTGCAGGACGATGCCTACCACCGGCAGGTGCGCCAGCACCAGCCAGATGCCGGGCGGCACGGGCGGATTGCGCCATGCGCTGGCAAGGGTCAGGCCGCAGGCCAGCAATAGCGGCAGCCATATCCACAGCAGCAACCACGGTGAAGCGGGAGCAACGGCGTAGGACTTCGATGTGGACGCGGTGGTCATCGGCTCGGGTCTTCCTTGTGGTCAGGGTGTGCCGCTGCCAAGCAACGGCATCAGCACGTGCAGCACGAGGTCGGCGCTGAAGTGGGCGAGCATGGCCATCTCCAGCCCGCGCCGCCAGTACAGCCAGCCGCAGGCGATGCCGACCACCGCATTGAGGGCGAGGGTGCGCAGCACGACGACGGTATCCAGCCCCCAGATGTGCGCCGCCGCCGGCAGGTGGCCGACGCCGAACAGCAGCGCGGCAAGCAGGATCGCCAGCCAGAACGTGGCGTTGCCGGGCATGCGGCCGCGCACGCGGGCGACCAGCCAGAGCAGCAGCGTCATCAGGAACAGCCGCAGTTGCAGCTCTTCGACGATGCCGCCGTAGAACGAGGCCAGCAGGCCGTTCAATGCCGAGGCCGCGGCATCGGCGTGCGCCGGCGGGTTGCGCATGGTCGGCAGCAGCGGGTCGATCCATTGGCTTGCCAGTACCACCAGCAACGCCATTGCCGCACCCAGCGCGACCGCCAGCCACGGCTGCGGGCGCGGCCGTGCCGCAGCCGGCGTGCCGCCCAGCCATGCCTGCAGCAGCGGTGCGCCGAGGCCGATACGGTGCCCCATCCGCAGGCCCAGCAACGACATGCCGCCGAGCAGCACCAGCGCCTGCAGCGACTGCGCCACGACCACCACCGGCAAGGGCAGTGGAATCCGTGCCAGCTTGTCCGGCATCAACTGCAGCAGGTAGGGGAACAGCGCGGCGGTGGCCAGCGCCGCGGCCAGCCCCAGCACGCCGGCCAGCTTCAGGTCGGGTTTCCACGGTGCGGGCGAGGACGGGGTCATTGCCGTTCCTTCACCCAGTTGGCGATGTCGTCGAGCAGCGTGGCGTCCACGTGGCCGGGTTTCTGGTATTCGTCCAGCGTGCCCTTGCCTTCGCCGGCGATGCCGAGGTGGTTGAGCGCCGGGTAGCGATGGAAGCGGTAGCGCGGGCCTTGCAGGCCCTGTTGCCAGCGTTGCCAGTCGGCGTCGACCACCTGGAAGTCACGGCCGCCTTGCAGCAGCAGGACCGGCAGTTGGCTGTCGCGCGCATCGGCGACGGGATCGACTTTTTCCAACTGCTGCCAATAGCGCCCGGGCAGTTCCAGCAGCCTGGCTTCGGGGTCGTGGCGCACCTTGGTGATGGCGGCGTCGAGCGCATCCAGATGCGCCTGTTCCGTGGCGCTGATGCTGCCGTCGAGATTGGCGAGGTAGCGGTTCTGTTCGCCGAGCAGGTCGAGGATCGGGCGCGCGGGCGCGGCCAGCAGGATCAGCCCGGCCACTTCGCCGTGGCTGTTGCGGGCGATGCGGCCAGCGAGCAGGCCGCCCTGGCTGTGGCCGATCACGTAGACGTGCCTGCGGTCGACATGGGGGTTGCCGACGAGCGCGGCGACCGCGGCGACGGCATCGTCGGTGGTTTCGTCGTCAATGCCCGATTCGCTGGTGAAATCCTGCGGTCGGGCCTGCGTGCGCTTGTCGTAGCGCAACGTGGCGATGCCGTGCGCGGCAAGGCCGCGCGCGATGTCGAGGAACGGACGGTTGGCGCCGATGGTTTCGTCGCGGTCCTGCGGGCCGGAGCCGTGCACCAGCACGATGGCCGGGAACGGACCTTGTCCCTTGGGTACGGTGAGCGTGCCCGGCAGCCCCGGCTTGCCCGAGGCGGGCGCGGGCAGGGTGAGGTCCTGCTCGGTGAAGGGCGCATCGGCAGGCGCGACGGGTGGCGGGGGCGGCGCCGGTTGCACCATGAAGCCGGCGATGCGGTCGTCCCTGTCCAGCACCACGCGTGCCAGCACGTCGCCGTGGGCGTAGTGCAGCGGGACGGCCACGATGCGGAAACCATCGGCCTCGCTGGTCGTCGCCTCGCCGCGGCTGCCGGCCGCGCCCAATTGCGCGGGTAGCGACTCCCACACGGCCTTGAGCTTGTCGGCGGGCACGGCGGTCTTCATCTGCGGCGAGAACGACGCCTCGGCGGCGGCGTACTGGCCGGCGTCGAGCTGGTCGAGCAGGCGCGTGGCCAGCGTGGTGGGGGCGTCGGTGGCGGACGCCGTGGCCGAAACCATCATCGCCGCGGCGGCGAGCCATGCCTGCATCCGCTTCATCTCAGGCTTCCTTCTTGAACAGCAGGGTCGGCGAGGAATAGCCGGGCATGGAATGCACCACGTTGACCAGCTCCCAGCCCTGCCGGCCGTGCTTGTCCAGTTCCTCCTGCAGCGTCTCCATCTTGAAGCCGCCGAACACGCTGGTGTTCACTTTGACGACGAGGTACTTCCATTGCTTGTTCATGGCTCTTCCCTTGGCTCGGTTTTCGGTTTGGGCAGGCGCCCGGCCTTGCGCAGCGCGTCGCGCAGCACGTATTCGATCTGCGCGTTGAGGCTGCGCAGCTCGTCGTCGGCCCAGTGTTGCGCCGCCGCCAGCACCTCGGCATTGATGCGCAGCGGGTAGGCCTTTTTCTCGCTCACCTGCGCGGTGCTCCGCCGTTGCCGCGGCGCAGGTGCAGCACCATCGACACCGCCAGTGCGTTGACCGCCACCGCGAAGCCGATGCCGATGGCCAGCGCCGCGCTGCGGTTGCCGCCGGAGAAATACAGCGCGATCGCGGCGATGAAGCTGCACAGCGCGATCAATGCCCAGCGCAGCCCGGTGCCGCGTGCGTGGGCGCTGCCGTCGCGGCCGCTCCATGCGGCGATGCCGAGCGCCGGCACGCCGGTGAGGGCGATGACCAAGGCGGCGATCACTTCATTGCCCATGCGCGGCGTTCCCGTGGTTGCGGCCTGCCTGCCGGTGCCGGCGGCGGCGCGCGCCGATGGCGACGGCGGGGATGATGAAGACGACGGTGGCGGGATGGGCGGGATTCACGGCCTTGCTCCTGTCGGGGCGGGGGTCAGTACAGCGAGCCGGTGTTGACCACCGGCTGGGTGCCGCGGTCCGAGCACAGCACGGTGAGCAGGTTGCCGACCATCTGCGCCTTGCGTTCCTCGTCCAGCTCGACCACGCCGCTGCGCTGCAGTTCGGCCAGCGCCATCTCGACCATGCCCACCGCGCCGGCGACGATGCGCTGGCGCGCGGCGATCACCGCGTTGGCCTGCTGCCGCTGCAGCATCGCCTGCGCGATTTCCGGGGCGTAGGCGAGGTGGCTGATGCGCGCGTCGAGCACCTGCACGCCGGCGTCGGCCAGGCGCTCGGCCAGTTCGTCCTTCAGGTGCTGGGAGATCTCGCTGGCGTGGCTGCGCAGCGCCAGCTGGCCTTCCTCGTGCTGGTCGTAGGGGTAGCTGGTGGCCATCGCGCGCAGCGCCGATTCAGACTGGATGTGCACGAAGCTCTCGTAGTCGTCGACGTTGTAGACCGCCTCGGAGGCGTCCACCACCTGCCACACGATCACCGCGGCGATCTCGATCGGCGAGCCGTCCAGCTCGTTGACCTTGAGCTTGCCGCTCTCGAAGTTGCGCACCCGCTGGCTGACCTTCTTCTTGCTGAAGAACGGGTTGTTCCAGCGCAGGCCGTTGTCCTTGACCGTGCCGGTGTACTTGCCGAACAGGCTCAGCACCGCGGCCTGGTTGGGCTGGACCATGTACAGGCCGGTGACGGTGAAGATGCCCAGCGCCACCAGCACGATGCCGGCGATGGCCGACAGGCCGCCGGCGCCGTGGGCGGCGGCCAGGACCAGCGCGCCGGCACCGGCCAGCATCAGGACGATTGCGCCGAGCAGGGTGGGGATGCCGGGCAGGGAACCGAGGGCTTTCTCTTTCATGGCGCGTCTTCCGTGGTGGTTGCGATAAAAGATATCAAATTGATATCAATGTGCAAGAGGGGTGTGGCGGGGACCGGCGGCTAGAATGTGCGGCCCCGTCCCTGCCCCGGATCCGCCCGATGACCTCGCTTGGTACCCCGCTGTCGCCTTCCGCCACCCGCGTGCTGCTGCTTGGGTCGGGCGAGCTGGGCAAGGAAGTGGCGCTCGAACTGCAGCGTTTCGGCGTGGAAGTCATCGCCGCCGACCGCTATGCCGACGCCCCGGCGATGCAGGTGGCGCACCGCAGCCACGTGCTCGACATGCTCGATGGCGCCGCGGTGCGCGCACTGGTCGAGCGCGAGCGCCCGCACATCGTGGTGCCGGAGATCGAGGCGATCAGCACCGCCACGCTGGAGGAACTTGAAGCCGAGGGCGCGACCCGGGTGATCCCCACCGCGCGCGCGGCGCGGCTGACGATGGACCGCGAGGGCATCCGCCGGCTCGCCGCCGAAACCCTCGGCGTGCCGACCTCGCCCTACCGCTTCGTCGATACCGAGGCCGAGTACCGCGACGCGGTGGCGGCCATCGGCCTGCCGTGCGTGGTCAAGCCGGTGATGTCGTCCTCGGGCAAGGGCCAGAGCACGGTGCGCAGCGAGGCCGACATCGCCCCGGCGTGGGCCTACGCGCAGACCGGCGGCCGCACCGGCGCCGGCCGCTGCATCGTCGAGGGCTTCATCGACTTCGACTACGAGATCACCCTGCTGACCGTGCGCCATGCCGGTGGCACGTCGTTCTGCGATCCCATCGGCCACCTGCAGCAGGACGGCGACTACCGCGAAAGCTGGCAGCCGCAGCCGATGTCGGCCGAGGCGCTGCAACGCGCGCAGGCCGTGGCGCGCGCCATCGCCGACGATCTCGGCGGCTGGGGCGTGTTCGGCATGGAGTTCTTCGTGAAGGGGGACGAAGTGTGGTTCAGCGAAGTCTCGCCGCGCCCGCACGACACCGGGCTGGTGACGCTGGCCTCGCAGGAGCTGAGCGAGTTCGCGCTGCACGCGCGCGCGATCCTCGGCCTGCCGATCCCGCACATCCGCCACAACGGCCCTTCGGCCTCGTGCGCGCTGCTGGCGCAGGGGTACGGCGTGCCGTTCTTCGACGGCATCGACGCCGCGTTGCGTGCGCCGGACACCGCGCTGCGCCTGTTCGGCAAGCCGGTGGTGGAAGGCCACCGCCGGGTCGGCGTCACCCTCGCGCGCGCGGCCGACGTGGAGCAGGCGCGTGCGATCGCCCGCGAGGCGGCCGCGGCCATCGGCATCGAATTGCGCTGATGGTGGACGCTGGCTGACCGTGGCCCAGCGAAGGCTTTTCCTTCTCCCTCTGGGAGAAGGTGCCCCGAAGGGGCGGATGAGGGTTCGGGCGAAGCCTCGTGCAGTCAAACACCGCGAAGGCTTCGCCCGAACCCTCTCCCCAACCCCTCTCCCAAGGGGAGAGGGGCTTTGGCCGGGCAGGCTCCGCTCTACGACGGCGGGTTCAAGGGACGGGCCGACTCAATCCACGTCCACCCATACCAGGTGGTGGTCGCTGCCATCGGCGATCCCGGCTTCGGGGTTGCCATCGGCCGGCCAGAACACGCCGCTGCCGAGGTGGCTGAAGCCGGCTGACGGCAGCACGTAGTCCAGCCGCAGCGTGCCCGAGCGCGGGCCGAAATCACCGGTGGCCTGCCGCGGGGCGCCGCGCCGGGCCACGCCCTTTTCCGCATGGGCCAGGCTGGTCTGTTCGGCGCCGGTGCTGGTGGGCGTGGGGTAGCGCAGCACGCGCGGGTGTTCGAGCAGTTCGAGGATGGCCTCGTGGCGGCCGTCGCCATCGACCGGGTCGTTGTTGAGGTCGCCGACGATCACGAAGCGCGCATCGGCGGCCAGCCCGCCGCAGCGGCCCCGGTCGTCGCACAGCCACGGCTTGTCGCCGCCGTCCAGGTATTCCTTCCACAGCCGCAGCTCGTCGTGGTTGCGCGCGACGTTGCGCTTTTCCGGGCCGTTGAAGGCCGGTGGCGTGGGATGCGAGGCCAGCACGTGCAGGGTGCCCAGCGGGGTCTGCACCGGCACGTCCCAGTGCGACTTCGACGACAGCCGCAGCTGCGACCACACCGCATCGCTCCAGAACGGCTGGCCGCTGGCCGGGTCGAGCGGGCGCACCGCGTTGGGCAGCGCGCTCCATTTCAGCAGCCGGAAGCTGCGCACCGCGGCGTCGTCGATGGGGTAGCGCGACAGCAGCAGCATGCCGTACTGGCCGGGGTGCAGGCCGTAGCCCCACGCATCGTTGCCGTGCGCGCGGCCTTCGCCGCCGACCGTGCCGTCGTTGTCGATGTCCAGCCCGCTCGGCACGCCGGTGTTGACCGGCGCCAGGTAGCGGTAGGCGTAGTGCAGCGGTTCGCCGCCGCCGGGCTGCGCGGTTTCCAGGTAGCGGCGCTGGAACAGGTCGGCGGCGCGGTGGGCGTCGTCGTAGTCGAATTCGTTGAGCAGCACCAGGTCCGGGCGCACCTGCTGCAGCACCGCGGCGATCTTGCGTGCGTGCGCGCTGTCGCCCTGCAGTTCGCGGATCAGGCCGCCGGCCTCGTCCGAATACAGCGAGGTGTTGTAGGTGGCCAGCCGCAGGCGGGACGTCGCCGGGGCGTCGCTTGGCGTGGCGGTGGGAGTGCTGGTGCAGGCGGCGCAGAGCATGGACAGGGCCAGGAGCAGGATGTGCTTGTTCATGCCGGCATTCTCGCATCGGCATGATGAAGCCGTCATGGCAGGGGCCATGACCTCGGCGCAACCGGCGATGAACGCCGGGGGCGTAGCCCCGGCCTACCGGGCCGCGGTGTCTTCCCGCCAATGGCGGCCGTCGAAATATTCCAGCGGCCGGTAGCGGCGCTTGTAGTCCATCTTGCGGTGGCCGTCGATCCAGTAGCCCAGGTACAGGTGCGGCAGGCCGGCACGCTGTGCCCAGGCGATCTGCTGCAGGATCGCGAGCGTGCCCAGCCCGCGCGCCTGTTCGTCCGGGTCGAAGAAGGTGTAGACCGCCGACAGGCCCAACGGGGTGACGTCGGTGACGGCCACCGCCAGCAGCCGGCCCTGTGCACCGTGCGTGCGGATTTCGAGGAAGCGCCCGTGCGACCAGCGGCCGACGAGGAACTGGTCGAACTCGTGCGGGCCGTGGTCGTCCATGCCGCCGTTGGCATGGCGCGCGGCGAGGTAGCGCTGGTACAGCGCGAACTGCTCGTCGCTGCGCTCGGCCGGCAGCACGCGGCAATCGAGGTCGGCGTTGCGGGCCAGGCAGCGGCGCTGGCTGCGGTCGGGCATGAAGCGCGCCACCGGGATGCGCACCGGCACGCAGGCGCGGCACTGCTGGCAATGCGGGCGGTAGACCAGGTCGCCGGAGCGGCGGAAGCCCCAGCCCAGCGCCATCGGGTACAGCTCGCCGAGGCGGCTGTCCTGCGGGTCGAGCACCAGGTCGCGCGCCTGCCGCTCGGGGAAATAGCCGCAAGGGTGCTCGCCGGTCTGGAACAGGCGCAGTTCTTCGTTGGAGTCGCCGTGCAAAGCCATGCGCGCAAGCATAGCCGCCCGTGGTCGCAGTACCTGCGCCTGTCCGGTTGATGAATGCGCCCGCCGCGCGGTCAACGCCGGCACCGGTGGCGCGTTGATGTCAACGAGGCGCAGGTACTGCGACCTTTCGTCCACTACAGGAGCCACCCCATGACCCACCGCAAATCCCTGATCCTGCTGGCCGTGCTGCTGGCGACCTCCACCACCGGCGTTGCGCTGGCCGCCGCCACCGCACCGCAGCCGAAGCCCGCCATGCAGCGGCCGGACGCCAATGGCGACGGCGTGGTCGACCGCCAGGAGGCCGCCGCGCAGCCGTGGCTCGCGCAGCGCTTCGACGAGCTGGACAAGAACAAGGACGGCAAGCTCTCGCGCGACGAACTGCCGCGCTGGCACGCGCGCGGCGGCGACGGCCACCGCGGCATGGGCCGCCATCACCGCGGCCATCGCGGCGAAGGCTTCATGCCGATGATGGACAGCGACCATGACGGCCGCATCAGCGCCGCCGAACACCAGGCCTTCTTCGAGCGCATGGACGTCAACAAGGACGGCTACATCGACCGTGCCGACCGCGAGGCCCGTGCCAAGCAGCGCCGCGACGAATGGTTCGTTAACGCCGACACCGACAAGGACGGCAAGCTGAGCCAGGCCGAGCTGGATGCCGCCCGCGCCAAGGCTGGCCCGCGCGGTCCGCGTGCGCCGGCGCCGGTCGCGAAGTAAGCGGGAGGAAACAGCCCCTCCCACCTTGCAGGTGGGAGGGGCTGGCTTGCGGAGTCGAGCCATCGATCACGGGTCGGGGTTACCTCCCCGACAGAGGCATGCCGATGTCCCGTGCGTCGGGGGTGTAACCCCGACCTGCGCCTGGTCGCGGTACCGAAGCTACAACCGCCCGGCATTGTGCAGCGCGTGCAGCAGGCAGGTCCCCGCCACCAGCGTGCTGGCCACCACCGCCGGTTTGCCGATCACCCATGCGTATCCGCGACGGCGCCGGGCGTTGTCGGCGCGGGCGAGGATCGGGTCCATGATCCGCGGCAGCGTGACCAGGTACTGGTAGTTGACGATGGAGATGCCGATGGCGAAGGTCGCGAGCGTCGCCTGCCAACCCGGGGTGAGCACCACCGCGAGCATGATGCAGAACAGCATCGTCGTGCCGGTCGTCATGTTGAGGAGCATGAAGCGCTGCACCTGCGCGCGCTCGCGGGCACCGGCGCAGAAGCGCACCAGATACCACCAGGTCAGGCCATAGCCGACGACGCCACCGAGCACGCCGCCGAGCATGCCCAGCAGGACCGCCGGATGATCGGTGAGGTGCTGGACGATCGCGCCCAGCGAACCGCCGGCGATGCCGCCGGTGATGCCACCGGTGCCGAGCTTGCCGAGGCCGCCGCCGAGCACGCCCGAGCCGATCACGGTGGCGGCGCTGGCCACCGGGGTCGCGCCGACCAGCGCGCCGACCACCACCAGCGCGAATGCCGCCGACGGCGCGCTGCCGCGCGCGAATTCGCCGAAGCGCTTGAGCATTTCCTCGCGCACCGTGGCGCGGGCGCGCGACAGGCGCTTGCGCACCGCCGCGTCGCTCAGGCCCAGCAGCGCGGCCACCTGCTGCGAGCTTTGTCCTTCGCGGTAGAACAGCAGCAAAGTTTCGCGGCTGTCTTCGGGCAGGGTGGAAATGATTTCCTCGGCGGCCAGTTCTTCCTCTACCCGTGCCATCGCCTCGGCGGCGCCGGGCGCGGGATCGGCGGCCATGCCGATGGCGATTTCGGCCGCCTCGCCGCTGAGCGGCCGGTTGCGGTTGGCGCGCAGCCAGTCGCGGGCGAGGTTGCGGGTGATCTGCCGCAGCCAGGGCAGGAAGCTGGCCGCGTTGTTGAGCTGGTTGAGCTGCTGCCAGGCCTTGATGAAGGCCTCCTGGGCGATGTCCTCGCTGGCCTGCACGTCGCGGGTGATGGCCAGCGCGATGGCGGTGACAGTGTTCTGGCAGGCCACGACGATGCGGCCGTAGGACTGCGTGCAGCCACCGCGGGCGGCAGGCAGTTCGCGATGCAGCATGGATTCGAGCGTCGTGGCGGTCATGCAGCAGCTCCCGTGTGGATGCAGGCCATGACGAAGGCCGCCAGCGGATGTGACCGGTAGTGCCGGCCGCTGGCCGGCAACCCCGCATGCCTGCCATTCCGTAGATGCGGGGCTTGCCCCGCATGAAGCTTTCCCGGCCAAGCCCCGCGCCGGGAAAGCCCGGCACCCGCATGACCATCGTGCAGATGCCGGCCAGCGGCCGGCACTACCTTAGTTCGCGGGCTGCACGCGCACGCGGAAATCGTCGTCGTCCTGCGCTGGTTGCACCTGCTGCGCCGGCTCGGGCACCGGCGGCACCGGCGCGGCGCGGTGGCGCAGCACCATCATCAGGACCAGTCCGGCGATCACCAACAGCAGCGCGATGCGGATGCGCCATGCCCAGCGGCGGCCGTTGCCTTCGCCCGGCGCTTCGCGGAAGGCGTATTCGGCGACCGGATGGTCGCGGCGGGTGGTGTCGAGCAGGCGTGCGTCGCGCAGGATTTCGCGCGCGCGGGTCTGGTCGTCGGCGCGCACGACCCACACCGTCGGCAATTTGTCATCGCCCAGCGTGTTGTCGAGGTAGCTGAACTGGCCGCGGCGCTTGCTGTGGTAGGAGCGGCCATTGGTGAGGCGCACCTCGATGCCGGCCTCGCGCAGCATCTGCGCCACGCCTTCGGCATTCTCCACGCGCTGGCTGCTGAAGATCTTGCGCATGCCTCAGTCCTTGTCGCCGGGGGCGACGCGGATCAGGCCTTCCTGCGCGGTACTGGCCACCAGCACGCCGTCGCGGGTGAAGAACTGGCCGCGCGCCAGCCCGCGCGAATCCTGCGCGCTGGGGCTGTCCAGCGAATACAGCAGCCAGTCGTCCACGCGGAACGGGCGGTGGAACCAGATGGCGTGGTCGAGCGAGGCCATCTGCACGTGCGGCTGGTAGTAGCTGATGCCGTGCGGGAAGGTGGCCGTGCCGAGCAGATGGAAATCGGAGGCGTAGGCCAGCAGCGCCTGGTGCAGCTCCGGTGCCTCGCCGACCCGCTCGCTCAGGCGCATCCACACCTGGTGGTATGGCGGGCGCTTGGTCGGGTTGAGTTCGTCGCGCAGGCTTTCGCCGGGAGCGATGACGTGGCGGAACTCGAACGGGCCGCCGCGCGAGAGCCAGCGCTGCACCTTCACCGGCAGCCGTTCCAGCACCTCGGGCGCCAGCGGGCGGTTGGGCTCGATGTCCTCCGGCTGCGGCACCTCCGGCATCTTGTGCTGGTGCTCGGCGCCGCGCTCGGCCTGCTGGAACGAGGCCGCGCAGAAGAAGATCACCTTGCCGTGCTGGATCGCGGTGACCCGGCGCACCGAGAAGCTGCCGCCGTCGCGGGTGCGGTCCACGTCGTAGACGATGGGGTGGTCGATGTTGCCGGCGCGCAGGAAATAGGCATGCAGCGAATGCACGTGGCGGCCGTTGTCGACCGTGGCCTGGGCGGCGGCCAGCGCCTGCCCCAGCACCTGCCCGCCGAACACGTACTTGGTGCCGATGTCGCGGCTCTGGCCGCGGAACAGGTTGTCTTCCAGCCGCTCCAGCGACAGCAGGTCGATCAGTTCGGGGACCACGGGTTCGGGATGGGCGGACAAGGGGGCGGGCCTGATTTCGACAGGCCGCGATTATAGCGGGCGGTGCCGGGCGGGCTGCTGCGAGGGACAAGGCCCTGCCCGTAGGAGCGCACCTTGGTGCGCGATGGGGCTATGCCGGGAAAGCTTCATCGCGCACCAAGGTGCGCGCCTACGGAAATTCAGGCTTTCCCGAGCTTCGCCGCCAGCGCCTGCAACGCCGCCTGCGCATCGGCCGAATACCAGGCCTCGACGAAGCGCTCCAGCTGGATGTGCTCGGGCTGCATGGCCTCGTGCAGGTCGGCGCGGGCGATGGCGCGGGTCTGCAGCATCGGCTGGCGCGGCAGCTTCAACTGCGCCTGCAGCCAGGCGATGGCCTGTTCGACCACGTTGCCGGCGCCATCGGCCAGTTCGTCCACCAGCCCGATCTCCAGCGCGCGCTCGGCGCTGACCAGTTGCCCGCCGGCCAACAGCACGCCGGCGCGGTGCATGCCGACCACCCGCCGCAGCAACCGCTGGATGCCCTCCGGCGCCACCAGCCCCACCTGCACCTCGTTCAGGCCGATCACGTAGGGCTTGGCCTGGTCGACGCTGCGCGCCATCACCCGGTAGTCGCAGCACAACGCCAGCACGCAGCCGCCGGCCGGGGAGTGCCCGGTGAGCGCGGCCACCACCGGGATGCGGCTTTCGGCCAGCGTGCGCGCCGCGCCGAAGAAGGCCTGCCAGCTGTCGAGCAGCTTGTGCTTGTCCTCGCCGTGGCGCAGCAGGTAGGGCACGTCCATGCCGCCGGTGAAGATGCGCTCGCTGCCGGACAGCACCACGCCCTGCACGTCCTCGGCCATGCACTGGTTGAGCGTGGCGATCAGCGCCCGGCACAGTTCGGTATCGAGCGCGTTGACCGGCGGCCGCGCCAGCCGCAGTTCGCGGATGGGGCCGTGGTTGATCGTGTCGATGAGCGTTGTCATGCTGCGGCCTCGGATACGGCAGGGAGTCGATGTTTCGATGATAACCAAACCATTCGCGTGCGTACTGTTGATGTCGGTGGCCTCGGTGATGGCGGCCCCGGCGCAGGCGGCGGAGGCTGCGTGCGTGCGTTTCAGCGACGGCTGGATCCGTTTCCCGGCGATGGCGCACATGGCCGGCGGCTTCGGCCGCATCGACAACGCCTGCAAGGCGGAGGTGGCGGTGACTTCGGTACGCAGCGAAGCGTTCGCGGACGTGTCCCTGCACGAGACGACGCTGGTCGATGGCGTCAGCCGCATGCGCGAAGTGGAACGCCTGCCGGTGGCGGCCGGGCAGCATGCCGAACTCAAGCCCGGCGGCCTGCACCTGATGCTGATGGATGGCAAGGCGGCGTTGCAGGAGGGCCAGCGCGTGCCGGTGGTGCTGGGCCTGTCCGACGGCACCGAGGTGCGCGGCGAACTGGTGGTGCGCAAGCCCTGATGCTTGTACAGGCGGGTAGGTCGGGGCCATGCCCCCGACGAGCATGAACCCCAGGCGTCGGGGGCGTAGCCCCGGCCTACGCGGTAAAATGCGCGGATTCCCACTTCCGCGCCCGTCATGACCGTCCGTACCCGCTTCGCCCCCAGTCCCACCGGCTACCTGCACATCGGTGGCGCCCGCACCGCGCTGTACTGCTGGCTGGAGGCCCGCCACCGCGGCGGCGAGTTCGTGCTGCGCATCGAGGACACCGACCGCGAGCGCAGCACCCAGGCAGCGATAGACGCCATCCTCGAAGCGATGGACTGGCTGGGCCTGGACTACGACGAAGGCCCGGTCTACCAGACCCACCGCGTCGCCCGCTACAAGGAAGTGGCCGAGCAACTGCTCGCCGCCGGCAAGGCCTACTACGCCTACGAAACCCGCGAGGAACTGGACGCGATGCGCGAGGCGGCGATGGCAAAACAGGAAAAGCCGCGCTACAACGGCGCCGCGCGCGAGCTGAACCTGCCGTACCGCGACGACCCGAACCGCGTCATCCGCTTCAAGAACCCGCAAGGCGGCAGCGTGGTGTTCGACGACCTGATCAAGGGCCGCATCGAGATCGCCAACAGCGAGCTCGACGACATGGTGATCTTCCGCCCGGACGGCTACCCGACCTACAACTTCGCGGTGGTCGTCGATGACTGGGACATGGGCATCACCGAGGTCATCCGCGGCGACGACCACATCAACAACACCCCGCGCCAGATCAACATCTACGAAGCGCTGGGCGCGGCGGTGCCGAAGTTCGGCCACATGCCGATGATCCTCGACGAGGCCGGCGCCAAGCTGTCCAAGCGCACCGGCGCGGCCGACGTGATGCAGTACAAGGACGCCGGCTACCTGCCCGAGGCGCTGCTGAGCTACCTGGCGCGGCTGGGCTGGTCGCATGGCGATCAGGAAATCTTCAGCCGGCAGGAGCTGATCGACCTGTTCGACGTCACCAACTGCAATTCCAAGGCCTCGCGGCTGGACATGGCCAAGCTGGGTTGGGTCAACCAGCACTTCCTGAAGAGCGAAGATCCGGCTTCCATCGCACCGCAATTGGTCTATCAGCTGGAAAAGCTGGGGCTGGACGTGGCCGCCGGCCCGGCCCCGGCCGACGTGGTCGTCGCCCTGCGCGAGCGCGTGCAGACCCTGAAGGAGATGGCCGAGAAGGCGGTGGTCTGGTACCAGCCGCTTACCGAATACGACGAAGCCGCCGTCGCCAAGCACTTCAATCCCGGCGCGGACGTGGCGCTGGGCAAGGCGCGCGAGCTGCTGGCCGCGTTGCCGCAGTGGACCGCCGAAGCGGTCGGCGTGGCGCTGCACGACACCGCCGCCGCACTGGAAATCGGCATGGGCAAGGTCGCCCAGCCGCTGCGCGTGGCGATCACCGGCACTCAGGTCAGCCCGGACATTTCCCACACCGTGTACCTGGCCGGGCGCGAGGAAGCCTTGAAACGCATCGACGCCGCACGCATCAAGGTAGCGAACGCCTGATTGCCGGGAGGCCGCCATATGACCGAGCACGAGCACGCCTGCACCGCCCCCCATCACCACGTCGACGACGCGGCGGATTTCATCGCGGTGGTCGAACGGGTGTGCCGCGAGCGCGGCCTGCGGCTGACGCCGATCCGCGCCAACGTGCTGCGGCTGATCGCCGAGGCCGGCAAGCCGGTCAAGGCCTACGAGCTGCTGGAGCTGGTGCGCGAAGGCAAGGGCGTGGGCGCCGACGCCCCGCCCACGGTGTACCGCGCGCTGGATTTCCTGATGGCCAACGGCTTCGTGCACAAGCTGTCGTCGGTCAACTCCTTCGTCGCCTGCCACCACCCCAGCAGCAACCAGCACTCGGTGCCGTTCCTGATCTGCGACCGCTGCCACAGCGCGGTGGAACTGGAGGACCGCGACATCGTCCGCCAGCTCGAAGCCCGCGCCCGCGAGCTGGGCTTCAAGCCGCAGGCGCAGACGCTGGAAGTGCACGGCCTGTGCGCGGAGTGCGCGGGGTAGCTGCTCTCTCCTTCTCCCTCCGGGAGAA
>NZ_LDJP01000109.1 GCF_001431505.1 Stenotrophomonas daejeonensis | reverse complement strand
TGCTGGAGTCACAGCCTAACGCTTGAATTAAGCCGCGCCGCGAAGCGGCGTCGGCTTGAATGAATTGTTAGGGCACACTCTCGCGCACCTGGAAGATATTGCCCTCTGGGTCCACCGCATTGCACACGATGAAACCTGGGCCGGACCATTGCTCTGGCAGAACCTCACCCCCGAGTGCCGATGCTGTTTGACTAGCTTGCTGAAGGCTTGGGACCGTAAAGAAGAACTTGTAGGCCGCATTGTCCCGCTTGACCGGTGGGCTGGAAATGTCAACTTGAGCGGCGATATGGGCGGGCATGGCGTTGACGGTGATCTGGAGATCCGGCGAGCGCAATACCACCAAGCCGGGTGCAGCATGCGCACGAGACATGCCAAGAAGCGTTTGATAGAAGCTAGCGAGGCGCTCAAGGTATTTTGCGTAAATGAAGAGGCCAGCAGAGGCAGGACCGGACATCAAAGCTCCTTGTGGAAGTTGCGACGCACTCGCAGTGCGCCCTAACACTTATTGGACCGCCTAATCGCGGCGTCGCTCCGAGTATGGCGGCTTCTTCCTGCCTTGTGAATCAGGGAAATCCTACATGGCTTCAAAGGGTTGGCTGAGCGTGGCAGACATGGCGCGTGCCATAGGCTGCGGGTGTTATGCCGCAAAGATGCCGTGCCATGGATTACACCCCTCAACCATCCGGTGTATCGGGGGCGGGGCTTCGCCCGCCGCGCCTGCTTGAGCAGGTCCGCGGGCGTATCCGGTTGCGGCATTACAGCATCCGCACCGAGCAGGCCTATGTGGGTTGGATCCGCCGCTTCATTCTCGCCAATGGTCGGCGCCACCCGAAGGAATTGGGTGGACGGGAGGTCGAGGTCTTTCTCACGCGGTTGGCGACGGTGGGCAATGTCTCGGCGGCCACGCAGAACCAGGCGCTGTCGGCGCTCTTGTTTCTGTATCGCGAAGTGCTGGAAATCGAGTTGCCGTGGATGGAGGAGGTGGTGCGCGCCAAGCGCCCGCGCCGGTTGCCGGTGGTGTTGGCGCAGGAGGAGGTGGCGCGGCTGTTGTCGGTGATGCCCGAGGGGTTGCCGGAATTGATGGCACGCCTGCTTTACGGTACCGGCATGCGCTTGATGGAATGCCTGCGCCTGCGCATCAAGGATGTGGATTTCGCGCGGCGGGAAATCTGCGTGCGCAGCGGCAAGGGCGACAAGGACCGGCGCGTGCCGCTGCCCGAATCGTTGCATGGGCGTTTGTTGCGGCAACGGGAGCGTGCATTGCTCCTGCACCATCGGGATCTGGCGCGGGGCTTTGGCCGCGTCCACCTGCCGCATGCACTGGCCCGCAAATATCCCGATGCCGACGGCGAGCCGGCCTGGCAATACCTGTTTCCTTCCTCGCGGATTTCCACCGATCCGCGCAGTGGTCGTTCCGGGCGCCACCATGCGGGGGAGGAAACCTTGCAGCGGGCAATCAAGGCGGCCCGTGTGCGGGCCGGCATCACCAAGCCGGCCACCTGCCATTCGTTGCGGCACTCCTTTGCCACGCATCTGCTCGAAGCCGGCCATGACATCCGCACGGTGCAGGAGCTGCTGGGGCACAAGGACGTGGCGACCACGCAGATCTACACGCATGTACTGGGGCGCGGTGCCGGCGGATTGCTCAGTCCGCTGGATCGGCTGCCGGGTGTCGTGCCGGGGCCGGCATGAACGGCGGGTGCCGGGCAAGCCCGGCACCTGTGAACTTTCAGTCTTCCAACAGCGCCTTGTCGCGCACCGCGCCCTTGTCGGCACTGGTGGCCAGCAGGGCGTAGGCCTTCAATGCGGTGCTGACCTTGCGCGGGCGCGGCAGCGCCGGCTTCCAGCCACGTGCGGCCTGCTCGTCGCGGCGGCGGGCGAGTTCGGCCTCGTCCACCAGCAGGTCGATGCCGCGCTGCGGGATGTCGATGCGGATGCGGTCGCCGTCGCGCACCAGTGCGATGCTGCCGCCGGCGGCGGCTTCCGGCGAGCAGTGGCCGATGCTCAGGCCGGAGGTGCCGCCGGAGAATCGGCCATCGGTAAGCAGGGCGCAGGCCTTGCCCAGCCCTTTCGATTTCAGGTACGAGGTCGGGTACAGCATTTCCTGCATGCCGGGGCCGCCCTTCGGGCCTTCGTAGCGGATGACGACCACTTCGCCGGGCTGCACTTCGTCGCCGAGGATGCCCTTCACCGCCGCGTCCTGGCTTTCATAGACGCGCGCGCTGCCCTCGAACACGTGGATGGATTCGTCCACGCCGGCGGTCTTGACCACGCAGCCGTCGGCGGCGAGGTTGCCGTACAGCACCGCCAGCCCGCCCTCGCTGGAATAGGCGTGGGCCACGTCGCGGATGCAGCCTTCGCCGCGGTCTACGTCCAGCGACGGCCAGCGCGTGCTCTGGCTGAAGGCCACCTGCGTCGGGATGCCGGCCGGGCCGGCCTTGTAGAAGTTGTGGACGGCCGCGTCCTGCGTCTGCGTCACGTCCCACCGCGCGATGGCTTCGCCCAGGGTGCGGCTGTGCACGGTCGGCACATTGGCATGCAGCAGGCCGCCGCGCGCCAGTTCGCCGAGGATGGCCATGATGCCGCCGGCGCGGTGCACGTCCTCGACGTGGTACCTGGGCGTGTTCGGCGCCACCTTGCACAGCTGCGGCACGCGTCGCGACAGGCGGTCGATGTCGCGCAGGTCGAAGGCCACCTCGGCCTCCTGCGCGGCGGCGAGCAGGTGCAAGATGGTGTTGGTGGAGCCGCCCATCGCGATGTCCAGGGTCATCGCGTTCTCGAACGCTTCGAAGGTGGCGATGCCGCGCGGCAAGGCATTGGCGTCCTCACCGCCATACCAGCGGTGGCACAGCTCGACGATCAGCCGCCCGGCGCGCTTGAACAGCGCTTCGCGGTCGGCGTGGGTGGCCACCACGGTGCCATTGCCGGGCAGCGACAGGCCCAGTGCCTCGGTCAGGCAGTTCATCGAGTTGGCGGTGAACATGCCGCTGCACGAGCCGCAGGTGGGGCAGGCGCTGCGTTCGACGGCGGCCACCTGCTCGTCGCTGACGCTGGTGTCGGCGGCCATCACCATCGCGTCCACCAGGTCGAGCTTGTGCTCGGCCAGCCGGGTCTTGCCGGCTTCCATCGGCCCGCCGGAGACGAACACCACCGGGATGTTCAGCCGCAGCGCGGCCATCAGCATGCCGGGGGTGATCTTGTCGCAGTTGGAAATGCACACCAGCGCGTCGGCGCAGTGCGCGTTGGCCATGTATTCCACCGAGTCGGCGATGATCTCGCGGCTGGGCAGCGAATACAGCATGCCGTCGTGGCCCATCGCGATGCCGTCGTCCACGGCGATGGTGTCGAACTCCTTGGCCACGCCGCCGGCCGCTTCGATCTCGCGCGCCACGAGCTGGCCCAGGTCCTTCAGGTGTACGTGGCCAGGCACGAACTGGGTGAAGGAGTTGGCCACGGCGATGATCGGCTTGTGGAAGTCGCCGTCGGTCATGCCGGTGGCGCGCCACAGGGCGCGGGCGCCTGCCATGTTGCGGCCGGCGGTGGAGGTTTTCGAGCGGTATTCGGGCATGGTGGGGGAATGCGGAATGCAGTGCGGCGATTCTGCATGAAGAACCCGGTTGCTGTTGCAACCGTTGCCTTGTGCAAAGCCTGTAGGAGCGGCGCGAGTCGCGACAGCTTTCCAATGCTCCGGTCGCGACTCGCGTCGC
>NZ_LDJP01000108.1 GCF_001431505.1 Stenotrophomonas daejeonensis | reverse complement strand
CGGCTTCCGCTGCACCGACTTTCCCGCCGGCATGCCGCTGGCCACCCGCGAGGGCCGCCCATTCCTGCGTATCAACGGCATCTCGGTGCAGGGCGAGGAAACCACCGATCTCGGCCCGGAACTGCCGGAGCTGCGCGCGCTGGGCGTGGACATCCTGCGGCTGTACCCGCAGGCCGAGGGCATGGAAGCGGTGGTGCGGCATTTCGACGAAGCGCGCGACAGCGCAGCGGTTGCGCCGCGGATCGGCGAGCGCAATGGTTACTGGCATGGCGAGCCGGGGCGCGGAGCGGGGGTTGGGGAGAGGGTACGTGGCGAAGCCCTCGCGATGTCAGGCAACACGAGGCTTCGCCCGAACCCTCATCCGCCCCTTCGGGGCACCTTCTCCCGGAGGGAGAAGGGAAAAGCTGATCGAGGAGGCTTCGAAACAACCGGCTTACTTGCGCTCGTCGGCGCTGGCGTCGCGCGTGGCGCGGAACGGTTCGTCGGCGCTCCAGTTCGGCCACGCGCGCGAGTTCGCCAGTTGCTCGCCCAGCGTGTAGACCACCTCCAGGTCGCGCGCGGCACCGGCGAAGCTCCAGTCCGGCTGCCATTCGTCACCCTGCTGGTGGTAGCGCTTGGCGGTGTAGTCGTCCGACGCCTTCTTGCCCGCCGCGATGCCGCCGTCGATCCAGTCCTCCCCGGCCGAGTACGACAGCGCCGGCACGCCGCGCTTGGCGAAGGAGAAATGGTCGGAGCGGAAGAACAGGCCGGCCTCCGGCTTGGGATCGGGCGTGTAGCGGATGTCCCAGCCCTTGGCCACGTCCTTGAGCTGGTCCAGCAATTCGAAGCGGGCCGCGCCATAGGTGCCGAAATCGCGCGACGGCCCGAACGGGGCCATGCCATCCATGTTGATCACCGCCACGGTCGTGCCCAGCGGGTACAGCGGATGGCTGGCGTAGTACTCCGAGCCGAGCAGGCCCTTTTCCTCGGCGGTGACCGCCAGGAACAGCACCGAGCGCTGCGGCCGCGGCGCCTTGGCGAAGCCGCGCGCCAGTTCCAGCAGCGAGGCGGTGCCGCTGGCATTGTCCAACGCGCCGTTGAAGATGCGGTCGCCGCGCGCGTCCGGCTCGCCGACGCCGATGTGGTCCCAGTGCGCGGAGTAGATGATGGTTTCGTCCGGATGGCTGCTGCCTTCCAGCCGCGCGACCACGTTGTGCGAGGTAATGACCTCGGTCTTGACCGCGTAGTCGGCCGAGAAGGTTTCGCCCTTCAACTCCACCGGCTGGAAGTCGCGTGACTGCGCCTGCTGCTTCAGCGTCTCGAAATCCAGTCCGGCGCGCTTGAACAGGTCCACGGCCAGGTCGCGCTGGATCCAGCCTTCCAGCGGCGGGTGCACCGCGGCCGGGTCCTCGCGCACCACGTCGAACATGGTGTTGGTATTGGAGCCGGCCACCGTCGCCCAGCCGTAGGAGGCCGGCGCGGTCTCGTGCACGATCAGCACGCCGGCCGCGCCCTGGCGCGCGCCCTCCTCGTACTTGTAGGTCCAGCGGCCGTAGTAGGTCATGCCCTTGCCGTCGAAGTCGCCCTCGCCACTCTCGAAGTCCGGGTCGTTGACCAGCACCACGGCGATCTTGCCCTTCAGGTCCACGCCCTTGAAGTCGTCCCAGTCGCGCTCCGGCGCCTTGACCCCATAGCCGACGAATACCAGTGGCGCGTCCTCGATCGCCACCACGCTGGCGCCGTTCATTGCCGCGCGCACCGCGATCTCCTGCCCTTGCGTCAACGCCTGCGCCTTGCCATCACGCGACAGCGACAGCTGCGGCTTGCCGACGATGTCGCCCTTGAGCAGCGGCACCGCCTGCGTCCACAGGCGCTTGCCGTCCTGCAGATCGCCGCCGGGTTGCAAGCCGGCTTCGGCGAACTGGCGGCTCAGGTAGGTGATGGTCTTCTCTTCGCCGGCGGTGGCCGGCGAACGGCCTTCATAGGCATCGGAAGCCAGCTCCTTCACGTCGGCGGAAATGCGCGCACCGTCGAACTTCGGCGGCGCGGCCATCAACGCGGTGGATACCGACATCGCCAGCAGGGTGATCGCTACTCGTTTCACATCCATCTCCAAGGGTCGGATCGTTGCCGGAGTGTAGCCAGAGGGACGTCGGCGCGGGCAGTGCCAGATCACACAGCGGCGGCACGCGCCAGCAGGGCCTCGCGTTCGCGGGCATTGCCGCTCAGCGCGGCGGCCCGCTCGAATGCGGCGCGCGCCTCGACATCGCGACCGAGTTGTGCGAGCAGGTCGCCGCGCACCGCCTCCAAAGGGGCGTAGCCATGCAGGCGACCGTCGCCATGCAGGGCCTGCAACAGCGGCCATGCCACGTGCGGCCCCTGCGCCCGGGCCACCGCCACCACGCGGTTCAGTTCAACCACCGGCGAGGGCGCGACCGATGCCAGCCGTGCGTACAGCTGCGCGATGCGCGACCAGTCGGTCTGCTCGGCGCGGCGCGCCCGTGCGTGGCATTCGGCGATGGCGGCTTGCAGGACGTAGATATCGTCATCACCGCCGAGCGCCAACGCTTTTTCCAGCGCCGCCTGCCCGCGGCCGATCTGCAACCAGTCCCAGCGGCCGCGGTCCTGCTCCATCAGCAGCACCGCCGCGCCCTGCGCGTCGGTGCGCGCGGCCAGCCGCGAGGCCTGCAATTCCATCAATGCCAGCAATCCCAGTACCGGCGCCGATGCGGGCATCAGCCCGGCCAGCACCCGGCCCAAGCGCAATGCTTCCTCGCACAGCGCCGGGCGCATCCAGTCCTCGCCGTGGCTGGCGGCGTAGCCTTCGTTGAAGACGAGGTAGACCACTTCCAGCACCGAGCGCAGGCGCTGCGGCAACGCCTTGCGCCGCGGCACCTCGAACGGCACCCGGCGCTCGGCAAGGGTGCGCTTGGCGCGGACGATGCGCTGGGCGATGGTCGGTTCCGGCAACAGGAACGCGCGCGCGATCTCGGCGGTGCTCAGGCCGCACAGCAGGCGCAGGGTCAGCGCCACCCGCGCGTCAGCCGGCAATGCCGGGTGGCAGGCGACGAACAACAAGCGCAGCAGGTCGTCGCCGATGTCGTCTTCCACTTCGCGCTCGTGGTCGCGCACGACGCTCCCCTGCCATTCCGGTTCCTGCGCCAATGCCTCGTGCTTGCCGGCGTGCAGGCGACGCTGGCGCAGCAGGTCGATCGCGCGGCGCTGGGCGGTGGTCATCAGCCACGCGGCAGGGTTGTCGGGGACGCCCTGCTGCGGCCAATGCTCCAGCGCGGCGACCAGCGCGTCCTGCGCCAGTTCCTCGGCACTGTCCAGGTCGCCCAGCATCCGCATCAGGCGCGCGACCAGGCGTGGCGATTCCATCCGCCACACCGTGTCGAGCCTGCGCTGGAGCGCCTCATCCTGCATCGACGGCGATCACAGCATCGCCGCGACAACCGCGCAAGCCAAGGCAGTCAAAGATCGACGATGGGCTTGAAGCCACCCCAAAACATCCGCTTGCCATCGAACGGCATGTTCCCCAGGTTCCAGCCCTGCAGTCGCGCATCGGCCATCACCTTGGCGTTGACGCGGTCGCGGTGCGCGCGCGAACGGAACAGCACGTAGGCGAACACCACCACCTCGCCTTCCTTCAGCTTCACCGCCTGCGGGAACGAGGTGTGCTTGCCCGGCTTCACGTCGTCGCCGATGGCTTCGACGTAGGCCAGCGCGCCATGTTCCTTCCACACCTTGCCGCCAAGGCGGGCCATGCGCCGGTAGGCGGGCAGGTTTTCCCGCGGCACCGGCAATACGTAACCGTCGATGTAGGCCATTGCATTTCTCCCGTGGTTGCGTGGTGGCTCAGCCCGGCTCGCCATCCATGTGGGCGATTTCCCACAGGTGGCCGTCCAGGTCCTGGAAGCCGCGCTGGTACATGAAGCCGAGGTCGCGCGCCGGCATCGGCTCGCTGGCGCCGGCGGCCAGGGCCGCATCGACCAGCCGGTCCACTTCGGCGTGGCTGTCCGCCGACAGGCAGGTGATCACCTCGGTCCGGCTGCGCGCATCGCACAGCGGCTTGTTGGTGAAACCCTTGAAGAACGGCTCCACCAGCAGCATCACGAAGATGCTGTCGCTGACCACCATGCAGGCCGCGTTGTGGTCGGTGAACTGCGGGTTGAAGCCGTAGCCGAGCGCGGCGAAGAAGGCCTTGGAGGCTTCGAGGTCGCGCACCGGCAGGTTGACGAAGATCATCTTCGGCGCGGTCATGGCTGTCCCTCCGCCGTGCCCATCGGCTTCATGCAGTTGACCATCCACGGCTTGCCGTAGCGGTCCACCAGCATGCCCCAGCGCCGCGCCCAGAACGTTTCGGCCAACGGCATCTGCACCTGCCCGCCTGCGGCCAGCGCGGCGAACACGCGCTCGGCTTCCTCGATGCCGTCCACCTCGATGTTGATGGTGGTGCCGCCCTGGCCGTCGCGCTGCGGGCCGTCGGCGGCCATCAGCACCGCGCCGCCGGCCTCGACCTGGCAATGCGCCACCTGCTCCGGCCGCGGCATGAACCCGCCGCAGCCTTCGGCATCCATGTCGGGGCTTGGCGGCATGTCGCCGTATTTCATTTCCGATACCACCTTGCCGCCCAGCGCCTTGGCATAGAACGCCATCGCCTCGTGGGTGTTGCCGTCGAAGCCCAGGAAGGGAATCAGTTTCATCATGCGTCTCCTCGTCGTCGAATCAGTCGTTGCGTTCGATGCGTTCGCGCAGACGTTGCTCCTGCGCGCGCAATTCGGGGGTGAAGGCCTCGCCGAAATCGTCGTCTTCGAAGATCGGCCGGATCTCCACCTCCACCGCTTCGGTGCCGTCCGGGTTGAACGGCGCGCGCTGCAGCCACTCCACCGCCTCGTCAATCGAACGCACCTGCCACAGCCAGAAGCCGGCGATGAGTTCCTTCGTCTCGGCGAATGGCCCATCGATGACGCTGCGGCGCGCACCGTCGAATCGCACCCGCACGCCGCGCCGGCTCGGGTGCAGGCCCTCGCCGGCCAGCATGATCCCGGCTTCCACCAGACGCTCGTTGTAGGCACCCATCGCCGCCAGTTCTTCCTGCGTGGGCATCACCCCGGCCTCGCTGCCGGCCGATGCCTTGACGATCACCATCACCTTCATCGCCCTGCTTTCCTCGGTTGCGGGCCGAACGACCCGCTTCACACCCGATACGACGAACCGACGCCACCGGAATCGACAAGACCGACCGGGAATTTTCTGAACGGATTCAGGTTCCGCAGAGGCGATACACGCGCCATCATGGCCGCTCCCTTCTGCCGGCGCCCACCATGAAATTCATGCTGCTGATCAACATCGACCCGGAACTGCTGCAGGCGCTGCCGCCGGCGGACTACGACGCGCTGATGCGCGACTGCCTGCAACATGCCGACGCATTGCAGGCGCAAGGGGTCCTGCTGCAATCGCAGAAGCTGCAGCCCCCTGCCACTGCCCGCACCCTGCGCACCCGCGGCGGGCAGGCCCGCATCACCGATGGCCCGTTCGCCGAGACCCGCGAGATCCTGGCCGGTTTCAACCTGATCGAGGCGGCCGATGCCGACGAAGCCGCCCGCATCGCCCGCCAGTTCCCGTGGTCGGCCTACGGCAGCATCGAGGTGCGGGCAGTGGAGGACCTGCAGGCCGAGCGGGTGCGCGTGGGCGCATGAGCGCCGGCTTCGTCACTTCGGTCAAAGCAACGTGATCCCGAGCTCCCGCCGCTCCGTGGCCGCGTTGCCGCTGTAGTCCTTCGCGGTGATGCGCAGGGTGTAGTCCCCCGCCGGCAGCTCCGACATCGGTGACGATGCCGGAAAGACGATGTCTGGAAGATCCAGATACCGGCATCGCCAGCAGGCCAATCACTACCCGCTGCAAGCCCATTCCCTGAGGATCAACGCCAAGTCTCTTCCGCGAAAATTTCATGTGCAACTGCAAAATTATCAATTATTTCAATTACATAAATGAAAATTTCCGCCCTACAACCTTCGACCTTAACAAAGCTTTAATTTAGTTGCGCCTGTTGCTACTATCCATCCACCCTGGATCTTTGGCCCCCTTTTGAGGCCCCCAGGCGAGAAACGCAACACATTCACATCGGAGAGAGCTGATGACTTCACCCAAACGCTCCAACCTGTCGGTTGGCATCAAGCGCACAGCCTTGAGCATTGCCTTGGGCATGTGCTTCGCAGGCGCCGTCAACGCACAGAGCGTTACCGGCACCATCTATGGCCAGGCAGCAGCGGAAGCAGGTACCACCGTTCTCATCGAGAACACCGATACCGGCCAGAGCAGGACCATTGCCGTCGACGCCAACGGCCGCTATCGCGCGCCGTCCCTGCCCAACGGCAACTACAAGGTCACCCTGATGAAGGATGGCCAGCCCGTCAGCGTACGCGAAGGGGTTCGCGTCGTAATCGCCAGCGGCACGGAAGTTTCGTTCGTCGCCGCGGCATCGTCGGGGGCCGTTGACCTCGATCGCATCACCGTCAATGCGACCAGCGTTCCGTCCATCGACGTATCCCAGGTCGACACCCGCACCGTCTTCACCGCGGAAGAGCTGCAGAAGTTCGCCATTCCGCGCGACATCGCGGCAGTCGCGATGCTGGCTCCCAGCGTCGTCAAGAACGACAGCTATGGCGTCCCCAGCTTCGGTGGCTCGGCATCTTCGGAGAATGCGTATTACATCAACGGGTACGCCGTCACCAATCCGTTGACCTCCATCGGCTTCACCACTCTTCCGTTCGACGCCATCGCCCAGGAGCAGATCCTCACCGGCGGTTACGGCGCCGAATTCGGCCGTGCGACCGGTGGCGTCATCAACATCGTCACCAAGCGCGGTACCAATGAATGGAAGGGCGGTGTCTACACCATCTATTCGCCGAAGCCGACCCGCGAAGATCCGCGCAATTACTACTATCCCAACACCGGCAACTTCCCCGCCACCGACGGCAAGCTGCTGACCTACCGGCAGAAGAACACGTCCTGGGAGAACACCACCGGCGTGTACGTTGGCGGTCCCCTCGTGAAGGACAAGCTGTTCGTCTATGCCGATGCGGAACTCACCCGCCGCGAAGGCGAAGGCGTTGCCGCTTCGACCTCCAGTGCCCCGGGTGCTGCCGGCGGCTTCCAGGACTACCGTTACGACTATCCCCGCTGGACGGCAAAGGTCGACTGGAACATCACCGACAACCACATCCTGGAACTGACGGGCGTCTCCGACGTCACCAAGTACAGCTATGACGGTTATGCGTACGACTACGATACCTTCAGCCATGGCTCGGAAAAGAATGCCGGCACGACCGACAAGGACGACGCAAGGCTCTACGTGGCCAAGTACACCGGCTACATCACCGACAACCTGACGCTGTCGGCCCTGTACGGCCAGCAGAAGATCACGCACGAGTCCTCGCCGTGGGGCCTGGATCCCAGCTGTCCGTATGTAGCAGCAGCTGTCCAGAACCGTGCCCCGGGATTCGACTACTCCGGCTGCTGGAGCACCGACCGGGTCAACGTGCCGGGTGAGAACGAAAAGACCGAAGGCGGCCGCTTCGACATCACCTACCAGCTCGGCAGGCACGAACTGCGTGCCGGTTATGACCGCCAGGATGCCGAGGCATTCACCGGCTCCGAATACCAGGGCGGGTACGTGTGGGTCTATAGCCGCATGCTCGACAATGCCGGCAACCCGTCTCCGATGACCCCGATCGATACGGCCCACGGCGTGGGTGCTCCGGGCGACGTGGGCGGTACGCTCGCCGACCAGGGCTATTACGTTCGCCGGCAGTACTACACCCAGGAAGCCAACGTAAAGACCGAGCAGGAAGCCTTCTACATCGAGGACCGCTGGCAGGTCACCGACAACTTCATGCTCAACCTGGGCCTGCGCAACGAGCAGTTCACCAATTTCAACGGTGACGGCAAGGCATACATCAAGCAGAGCAACCAGTGGGCACCGCGTCTGGGTGCCGTGTGGGACGTCCGTGGCGACTCATCCCTCAAGGTGTTCGCCAACGCCGGCCGTTACCACCTGGCGCTGCCCAACAACGTCGCCGTCCGCGCGGCCTCCGGCTCGCTGTATACCCTCGAGTACTTCACCTATACCGGTGTCGACCCGGTCACCGGTGCGCCGACCGGCATAACCAACATCCCGGTCACCGACCTGGGGTACAGCTGCGCGGGCAACCCGAATGCCATCTCCTCGAATCTGGAATGCGGCCAGTCGCCGGATCCGAAGACCGTGGCGGCCAAGGGCATCAAGTCGCACTTCCAGGACGAGTACATCATCGGCTTCGAACACCAGCCGTGGGATACCCTGGCCTGGGGCGCGAAGTTCACCTACCGCGATCTGCGCAGCGCCATCGACGACACCTGCACCCAGGCACTGGGCGGCGGCTGCTTCCTGTTCAACCCGGGCGAGGGCAACTCGTTCTACGAAGAACAGGCCGATGGCAGCCTGGCGCTGCATCACTACACCGCGGAAGAGCTGAACCTGCCGAAGCTCAAGCGCAAGTACGTGGCGGTGGACCTGTTCGTGGAGCACCCCTTCACCAACAACTTCTACGGCAAGCTGAGCTACACCTGGTCGCGCAACTTCGGCAACACCGAAGGCCAGCTCGCCTCTGACCTGGATACCGGCAGCGGTGGCCAGTCGGACGTCTCCGTGACGCAGGATTGGGATCTTCCGCAGCTGATGGAAGGTGCAAACGGCCTGCTGCCCAACGATCGTACCCACCAGATCAAGGGCACTGCGTACTACACCTTCAGCCCGGAATGGACGGTGGGTGGTTCGCTGATCGCAGCCTCGGGACGTCCGCGTAGCTGCACCAGCTACTACCCGACCTGGCCGGCACCGACTGCTGGTATCTACAACGGCTCCTACTACCACTACTGCGGCCTGCCCGGTAACCCGAGCACCAACACCCCGCCGAGCGATGACTACAAGTGGTCGCAGCGTGGTTCGTATGGCCGGGCTCCCTGGACGATCCAGTTCAACCTCAACGTCAGCTACCGTCCGGCCTGGATGGACAACCTGACGCTGTCGGCTGACGTCATCAACCTGTTCAACCAGCGTGTGCCGACCTTCTACAACGACAACTACGCTTCCAGCGCGACCCAGCACAACAACATGTTTGGCCGCGAGTTGAACTACACCACTCCGCGCTACATGCGCTTCACGGCCCGTTACGACTTCTAATACGGCCCGCTACATAGATCGTTTGCATAATTTGCCCCTCCTCCCGGAGGGGCATTTTTTTTGTGGTTCCTTCGCTTGATCCCACGGGGAATCGCCCTCGTCAGGGAATGCAAGCACCCGGCCGGCGCATCCTCCTCGTTGAAAGAATGGATTTCCCAGCCGGTAGATTCGTCGGCTTGCCTTGCAAGACGGATCGGGCCTGTCCCATTCGTTCCTCGGCAGCGATATCTCATTCCCGAGTCGATAGCCAAGACCGCACTCCCGGCTCAGCACCTGGATTGGGCATTCCCCGGTACAGACAATATCGGGGTCCCGCGACCACATGGATTTCATATGCAAAGAGGCCCCGTCGTGACGGGGCCCCGTTCAAATCCGTATTACGGAATCAGTTGGAGGGCGCGTTGCATGCCGTCTGCATGCACTCATCGAAACGTTCCATGCAATAAGCCTCGCTCCCGCCACTGGCCTTGCATGCGTTGTAAATCTGGAAACACTTCAAATCACAGGGAGGTGCCGCGGTGACGCTCGCTCCCAACACCGAGGAAACCAAAATAGCGACGACAGCCAGACCTTTGATGTGCTGCTTCATGTCGATCTCCTTGTAGCCTGCGAACCAGGCACCCCTAGGTTACTCATCGGGAAACCGGCATCAGCGTGTTGCTGCTCACACATCGAGCGCGACAGGAATCCAGGCTCACTCTCCATCTGTACCCTGTCCCACGACAACGATCCTCAGCGACATTGTCCCTGCCGCAGCTTCATTGCCACTGTAATCCCGGGCAACAATGCTGATTGCATAGTCACCCACCTGCAATCCCGACAAATCCAGCATCCCGGCCGCCAGCCGGCCGTCGCGCACGGTGTTGGTCAGCACGTAGCGGAAACGTGTACGGCGGCTGCCGTGCACGGTGATGCCACTGTCCTCGGCATAAGCCAGCTTCACCGCTTCGCGTTGCGGGGGCATGCGGTTGAACTCGATGTTCATGCATGGCTGTTCGTAACCGGGCAGCGGGCGCCCGGCGGCATCGAGGATCTGGTAACCCAGTGCGTACAGGCCGAGGCGGCGGCGCGGCAGGTTGCCGTCCACCTGATCCCACGCTTCGACCACGAGCTGCAGGCCGCCGCCGTCACGCGGCACCATGAGGCGGCCATCGCGGTGTTCGCGCAGGCGTTGGCCGTCGGCGTCCAGCAGGGCGATGTCGTCGATGCGCGGGACGAAATGATCGGCGTAGTTGGCGAAACCCAGCCGCACGGCGTTGCGTTCGTAGCCCGATGGCCCCACCGCCAGATGCACGTGGGCCTGGTTGTTGATGCTGCCCAGCGCATCGCCGGGGTTGAAGCGGGTGCCGCGGCGCACACGCACGCGCTCCAGCTGCCCGGCCTCGTCGTACACCAACTGGAAGCGCGCCGGATCGAGCGGCCGGTTGGCGGGGTCGCGGCCGACCTTCATGTGGATGTAGTCCAGCATGTCCAGCGACAGGCCTTCGGCCTGCCCGCCCAGGTTCCACGTCGCCGCCGGGCTGCCGACCTTGGCCGCGGCGATGGCGAGCACGGTCTGGCCAACGTCGCCGCGCACGTCGAAACCACTGTGCAGGTGGTGCCGGCTCTCGCCGCTGAAAGTGCCACGCACCTCGCCCAGCGTGCCGACCACTTCATGCCAGCCGCGTTGCGGCGCCAGCGGCCAGCGGCCTTCGTTGCGCGGCAGCGGGTTGTCGATCGACGGGCCCACCACCGCCCCGCCTTCTTCCGCTCCGGGCGGCAATGGCCGCAGGTGGTGGATGCGGTAGGCATCGGCGTCGGCCAGCAGCAGGCTGCCGTCCGGCGCCAGCGCGACGCCCGCCGCGCGCGCGAAGCGCTGGGTGTCGCCGGCCACCGCCACCACGTGGCCGGCGGGCGACACCTGCAGCACGCGGCCGGTGCCGCGCTCGCCCACGTAGGCGACACCGTCATGGGTGAGGGCCAGCGTCATCGGCCCGCGCAACGCGCGCGCGCTCCAGGGGCCGCCGATCCGCGTCGTCACCGCGCCCGCCGGCGTGAGCGTGCGCAGCGCGTCGTTGTTCATGTCCGCTACCCACAGCGTGCCGTCAGCGGCGAGCTTGAGGTCGGTGGGCGTGTCGAAGCGCGCCTGATCGCCCTGTCCGTCCGCCCAGCCGGGGTGGTCGTCGCCGGCCAGCGTCCATACCCGGCCATCGGGCTCGATCGCGCGGATGCGGTCGTTCCAGGTGTCGGCGACATAGACGCGGCCGGCATCGTCCACGGCCACGCCCATCGGCCCGTTGAAACGCGCATCGCGGCCGTTGCCGTCGGCGAAACCGGGCACGCCGCCGCCGGCCAGTGTGGTCACCTCGCCGCGCGGGGTGACCTTGCGGATGGCGTGGTTGCCGGTGTCGGCCACGTACAGGTTGCCGTGGCGGTCCAGCGCGATGCCGGACGGCGTGTTGAACGCCGCCGCGCCACCGAGGCCATCGGCGAAGCCTTCGCGGCCGCCGGCCAGCAGGCGGAAATCACCATCCAGCCAGCGCCGCAGGATGCGGTTGTTGTCGCCGGCATCGGCGACGTAGAGCGTGCCGCCGGCATCCAGCGCCACGCCCCAGGGATCGCTGAAGCGGCTGCGCGGGCCGGGGCCGACGGCATCGCCGGCGACGCCATCGCCGCCCAGCAGTTCGACCTGCGCGCGCCAGCCCAGCGGCGTCGCCGCCGGCTCCGGCCGCCGCGGCGGCTTCGGTTGCCACAGGAAGCTGGCCGCCAACGCGGCGGCGGTCAGCCCTGCCGCCGCCATCACCCAATGTCTGCGCGCCATCCAACGTCCATCCTATCCGGGGCCGAGCATGATGGCCGCTGGCCGGCACGGGCGGAACCCTCGCGCTCAGCGCGCCGCGCGCAGGTGTTCGCCCACCGGGGCGGAGAAGGCGCGGCCGTCGGCGACGTCGCTGTTGATCGACCAGGTCATCACCCCGCGGAAATCCGGGTACGGCCGGGCCGGCTTCACCTCGTCGCAACCGACCGCCCTGGTCAGGCAGTCGAAGGCGCGGTTGATGTCGGCCGGCGCGGCATGGCCGCTGCCGGCCGCGCGCAGGCCCGATGGCAACGCCAACGCCACCTGCTCCGGGCGCAGGCCTTGGAAACGGCCGTTGCCGCCGGCCAGCTCGAAGCCCTCGATCAGCATCGTCGCCGAGCCCACCATCATGTCCACGCTGCCGGCCGGGTACTTTTCCGCGCGGTACGGCGTGGGCAGGCCGCCGTTGTTGTAGAGCTGCACGTGCAGCAGGTCCAGCTCGTCGCGCAGGCCGTCGATCAGCGGCAGGTAGGCGCCCCAGATGCCGTCCATCGACACCAGCCCGCCCTGCACGTAGGGGTGCTCGGGCGCCATCGACACATACAGGTTCGGATACATCGCGTGCAGGCGCTTGACCGCGGAGATCAGGTGCGGGACCACCGGCGCGCCATGCTCGACGCCGGCGATCTTCTCCAGGTCGATGTCGATGCCGTCCAGGCCGAAGCCGTCGATGGCCTGCGCGGTGCTCGCCACGAAATTGTCCTCGTCGCGCTGGGTGCGCAGCGTCACCGTGCCCAGCTCGCCGCCGAAGGACAGCGCCACGATCCTGCCCTGCGCACGCTTGGCGGCGATGTCGGCGATCAGCCGCTCCCGGTCCAGCGCCGGGTCCGGGTTGAACGCCACCCGGCCCTCGCCCATGTCGTCGGCGAAGGCCAGCACGATCACGTCCCAGCCATCGTCCACCTCGCCCACCGGCAGCAGGCCCAGGCCGTTGTCGAAGTTGTGCAGGTAGCCGACCAGGGCATGCTTCGGCAGCGGGTGGGCATGGCCGGGGGCGATGCCGGCCTGCGTGGCGGCGGTGCTTTCCGGCCGGGCCTGGCAGCCGAAGGTGGCGGCGAGCGCCAGTGCGCACGACAGCAGGGTGATCGACTTCATCGCAACTCCATACGCGGGGGGAAACCCGATTCTAGGCATGCCCTGCGCCTGAAAATCCTTCCGGAACATGAAGTTGCGAAAGTTGTCCGGCAATGTCGCCGGCATTGTCCACCTGCCATCGGCACGCGGCCTCCGCGATGGCGCGCAGGGCCTTGCCGGGCGTCCGTAGCGGTCAGATCGAGTCGCTATTGCCGGCCAGGGAAGACGGCCGGCGACCGTACCGGTTCAACCGCAGGCCCGCATCTGCCGCTCGGCTTCCCACAGCCCGCGCCGGGCCAGGTCGTACGCGCTGTCGGCCGCGGCGGGCAGGCTGTGCTCGGCTTCCACCGGGTCGGCGCCGTGGTTGTAGCGGTATTCCAGCCGTTGCAGCGCGTCCAGGTGCTGCAGCACCGGCGCCAGCCAGCGCTGGCGGTCGCCGGCGGCGCAACGCGGGTAACGCCGCTCCAGCTCGCCGATGGCTGCACGGATGCGGCGGCTGGCCGTGCCGTCCAGGCCGGGGACGGGCTCATGCCGGATCGGGGCGGCCCTCCAGGCATCGCCGGTCGCAGCGCTGCCCAGGTCGGCGGGGCGTTCGTGCAGGGCGGGGTTGAAGGCCACCTCCGGCGGGCGTCGCGCCTGCGCCGGCTGGATGTCCTCGCCGTAGAGCATCCGTTGCGCCAGCGATTGCGGTGTGCCCGCCGGACGCCTGGAAAACAGCCCGGCGGTGGCGCGCTCGCCGACGCCGGTGGCCAGTTCGTCGCGGTGCTCGAACACGCGCTCGGCAGCACTTTTATGCGCGGTTTCCCCGACCGTGTCCGGCGCCAGCGTGACCCGGCCGTTGTCGCCGTACAGATTCCGCGACCATGCCGGCGAAGAAGCATCGGGCGGTGCTGCATCCGGTGGCGGGGCGATGACCTGCTCGGGCGCCGACGGCATCGGCATGGCGGTGGCTCCGGCGGCCATGACCGGGTTCGTCGCCGTCATCGGCAACGCCTGCGCCGATGACGGCGGCAACCAGCGCAACTGGATGCGCGCTTCCTGCCGCGTGCCGCGGGCTTCCGGCAACTGCCACAGCAGGCGTGCGAGCAGGGACAGTACGGCCACGGCCGCCAGCGCGGCGACGGCATGGTTCCACAACGGTTCGGGCAAACGGGCAGGACGCATGCAACTCCGGTACAAGGCGCTCCGCAAGGCGGTCACCGGCCCTGCCACGGCACATCTGCAACCAGCGACAGACCGCTGCAGGCAGGGCAAGTTCCAGCGGACGCGGCAACGCCATCCGGCATTCAGGCAGGCGCAAGCTTGCCGGCGCGCCCGACCTGCTGCGGTAGCATGGCGCCCCCTTCAACTACGCCGCCTCCGCACATGCCCCACTACGCCGGGCCGTTGCTCACCCGCCCCGTCCTCGACACGCTGCGGGCCGCGCTGAAGAAAGGCGCCGGCCATGCGCAGGCATCGTTCGACCTCGGGCGCAGCGAGGAGCCGGTGGACGTCGGCGGCGATGGCTGGCGCTGGCGCGGGCAGGCGTTCCCGTGGCCGGAAAAGCTCAGGGACCGGGCCATCCACTACTGGGACGGCGAGGCATTCGCCGTGGCCTCGCGCTTCGGCAGCGGCCTGTACAAGCTGGTGCCCACCGACTGGGGTGCACCGACGTTCGAGATCGACGGCATCAAGATGCTGCCCAGCGCGCAGCTGTCGCCGTTCGAGGATGCGCGGCGCAAGGTGGCGCTGGTCGAGCCGCGCGGCAAGCGGGTGCTGGATACCTGCGGCGGGCTGGGCTATTTCGCCGCGTGCTGCCTGGAGGCCGGTGCGGCCTCGATCCACTCGTTCGAGAAGAGCAGCGAAGTACTGTGGCTGCGTACGCTCAACCCGTGGTCGCCGGACCCCGACGCAGCGGAGAATGGCGGCCGCCTGCAACTGCGGCAGGGCGATGTCAGCCGCGAAATCGAGGGCATCGCCGATGCCTCGGTGGACGCCCTGCTGCATGACCCGCCGCGCTTCGGCATCGCCGGCGAACTGTATTCGCAGGCGTTCTACGACCAGTTGGCGCGGGTACTGCGCAAGGGCGGGCGCCTGTTCCACTACACCGGCACGCCGAACCGGCTGACCAGCGGCCGCGACGTGCCGCGCGAGGTCGCCGCGCGGTTGCAGAAGGCCGGCTTCGCGACGCAGTTGGTCCTTGACGGGGTGTTCGCCACGCGGCGCTGAAATCCCGCGGGCCGCGGCACCTGTTGACCTTGCCACCGTGGCAGGCTCCAGACTGTCGCCTTCCTTTCCGGAGAACCCCCATGCAACTGCACATCGAGAACATGACCTGCGGCGGCTGCGCGCGCAGCGTCACCGCGACGATCAAGGAGGTGGACGCCGACGCCACGGTCGAGATCGACCTGCCCGCCAAGCACGTCCGCATCATGTCGGCGCAGCCGGCCGAGCGTTTCACCCGGGCGCTGGACGAAGCCGGTTTCCCGGCGCAGCAAACCCCGTAGATGCGGGGCTTGCCCCGCATGAAGCCTTCCCGGTGAAGCCCCGTGCCGGGCAAGCCCGGCACCTACGGTGGATCGTGAATGCGGGGCAAGCCCCGCATCTACCCGCCGGCCGGCAAGGCAACAACCCGACCTACGGCATGCGCTGCCAGACTTCGCGCTCGACCCTGCGCCCATTCTGCCAGCGCTCCAGCGTCCACGTACCGCCTTCCAGCGTGTAGCGGAATTCGTAGCTGCCGCCGCTTTCCAGTGGGTAGGACGCCATCAGCGGCGTCTCCACGTAGCGCGCCGCATCGCCGTCGTAGGTGCCCGAACCGCCCGCCCAGAAGGCGCCGTCGCTGGTGGTGGTGAAGGCGAAATGGCCGTCGGCCAGCACCTTGGTGCCGGCCAGCTTGCGGCTGGCGTAATCGACCACGGCGCCGTCGCCGTCGATGAACTCACCGGCCTGCAAACGCCATGCGCCCTGCAGCCGCGAGACATCGGCGGCGATGGCGGCACCGGCAAGGCCCATGCACGACGACAGGGCAAGCAACAGGCGCAGGGTGCGGCATATCGGCATCGTCGGCTCCTCGTGGCGGAAGCCGGCATTGTGCGTGGCGCCGGCCGGCCGTCGCCAGTACCGGATCACCGGCAACTTTCCGCGTCGCCGGGGCCGTCGCGGCGGGCGCTATCATGGCGCCCGTCATCATTTCGGCAAGCGCGACGTGCAGCAGACCATCCTCACCCCGGTATCGATCGGCGAGCTGATCGACAAGATCACCATCCTCGAAATCAAGGCCGAGCGCATCGCCGACGCCGCCAAGCTCGGCAACGTGCGCACCGAGCTGGACGGCCTGTGGCCGCTGTGGCTGCAGCAGCAGGCCGCGCGCCCGGAGCTGGCCGCGCTCAAGCAGCGGCTCAGGGCGATCAACGAGCGCATGTGGGACATCCAGGACCAGCTGCGCGCGAAGGAAACCGCGCAGGACTTCGGCGACGGCTTCATCGCCCTCGCCCGCGGCGTCTACGGCACCAATGGCGAGCGCGTGGCGGTGAAGAACGAGATCAACCGCGTCGCCGGCTCGGCGCTGGTCGAGGAAAAGCAGTACCAGGGCGAGTGAGCCGCATCGCGGGCGCGTAATGAAAAGGTTTCACCCAAGCCCAGGGATCAGGCACCGCGCATGGCGGCAGCCTGCCACGCCCCGGGCGGCGCAGGCGCATCCACGTAGATGCGGGGCTCGCCCCGCATTGAGGCTCTACCGGCAAGGCCCCGTGCCGGGCAAGCCCGGCACCTACGAGGAGCGGGGTATCCACGGCCTGCAGGCCTGCTCTTCCCCGCAATCGCGGTGAAGAACCAATGAAAAGGCCAGGTCGACGACCTGGCCTGCATGTTCCAACGTTGTCGGTGCGGTTCAGTGCAGCGCGGCCGGTGCGTTGTCCGATGGTTCGGCCGGCACCGGCGCGGTCTTGATCGACAGGCACATCGGGCAGACGCTCTCCAGTACCTTGATCGCCGGCTGGTACACCGTGTTGCACTTCATGCACTGGACCATTCCAGTCGTGACGGCTTCCATGAGCCCCCTCTTTCGTCTTTGTTCGATCCATCCGACGTGAGGGCGCATGGCCGGCTTTTCAAGCCCCTATTCCAGCGCCAGCACCGGCACGTCGTACCAACGCGCCTGCGGGAAGCGCGCCTGCATCCAGTCGCGGATAAAGCCGCGGCTCTCGGCGGCGATCACCTCGTCGTTGCCGTCGTCGCGGCCGTTCCAGGCGATGCCGTGCAGCGCGATGCCGCGCGCGGCGATGGCCTCCAGCGACAGCAGCGTGTGGTTGATGCTGCCCAGCCGGCCGGAGGTGACCAGCAGCAGCGGCCAGCCACGCCGGGCCACATAGTCGATGGTCAGCAGCTGTTCGGTCAGCGGCACCATCAGCCCGCCTGCGCCTTCCACCAACACCGTCTCGTAACGCTCGCACAGGTGGGCGGTGGCGCGGTCGATGGCCTCCAGGTCGAGGCTGCGCCCCTCCAGCCGCGCGGCCAGGTGCGGCGAGGCCGGGTAGGCGTACAGCGCCGGCATGGTGTGGCCGTCGCGGTCCTCGTCGAACAGGCCGCAGCCCATGATGCGCCGGTGCAGCAGGATGTCGTCCGACGCGCCGACGCAGCCGGTCTGCACCAGCTTCTGGGTGATGACGTCCACGCCTGCCTCGCGCCATTGCCGCGCCAGCCAGCCGGTCACCACGGTCTTGCCGATCTCGGTGTCGATGCCGCTGACGAAAACCACCTGTCCCTTCATTGCCGCATGTCCTCCGCGTGCAGGCCCGCCACCAGCGCGACCATGCCGTCGCACAGGCGTTGCAGTTGTCCGTCGTCGATCACGTAGGGCGGCATCACGTAGACCAGCCGCCCGAACGGGCGGATCCAGATGCCCTGTTCCAGCATGCGCCGCTGGATGCGCTCCAGCCGCAGCGGCGCGGTCAGTTCGACCACGCCGATCGCGCCGAGCACGCGCACGTCGCGCACCTGCGGCAACGCGCGCGCCGGCGCCAGCCGCTCGCGCAGACCGCGCTCGATGCGCTGCACGTTGCCCTGCCAGTCCCCCGCCAGCAGCAACCGGGTGGACGCCAGCGCCACCGCGCAGGCCAGCGGGTTGGCCATGAAGGTCGGCCCGTGCATGAACACGCCCGGCTCGCCGCTGGCGATCACCTCGGCGATCTCGCGGCGGGTGATCGTCGCGGCCAGCGTCATGTAGCCGCCGGTCAGCGCCTTGCCGATGCACAGGATGTCCGGGGTGATGCCGGCATGCTCGCAGGCGAACAGCCGCCCGCTGCGGCCGAAGCCGGTGGCGATCTCGTCGCAGACCAGCAGCACCTCGTGCTCGCGGCACAACCGTGCCAGTTCGCGCAGGTACTGCGGGTGGTAGAAGCGCATGCCGCCGGCGCCCTGCACCACCGGTTCGATGATGAAGGCCGCCAGTTCACCGGCATGCTCGGCGAACAATCGTTCGAGCGGCACGATGTCGGCCGCGTCCCACTGCCCGCCGAACGGCGTGGCCGGTGCGGGCACGAAGCGCCGCGTCGGCAGCGCGGCACCGAACAGGCCGTGCATGCCGGTGACCGGGTCGCATACCGACATCGCGTTCCAGGTGTCGCCGTGGTAGCCCGAGCGCGTGGTGGCGATGTTGCACTTGCCTGGCAGGCCGCGCGCATGCTGGTACTGGATGGCCATCTTCAGCGCCACCTCCACCGCCACCGAGCCGGAGTCGGCATAGAAGATCGCGTCCAGCGGCTGCGGCACGATGGCCAGCAACTGCTTGCCCAGGGCGATGGCCGGCTCGTGGGTGAGCCCGCCGAACATCACGTGCGCCATGCGCCCAAGCTGGTCGATGGCGGCCTGGTTCAATGCCGGATGGTTGTAACCGTGGATGGCGCACCACCACGAGGCCATGCCGTCGATCAGCCGGGTGCCGTCGGCCAGTTCCAGCAGCACGCCCTCGGCACGCGTCACCTTCAGCACCGGCACCGGGCCGTCGAGCGCGCTGTAGGGGTGCCAGAGGTGTTCCCTGTCGAATGGGTCGGTCAACATTGCAGGTATTTCGTGCCACCGGTACGGCGGCATGCGGGCGCGTACCTTACCGCTTCGCCCGCACGCCCGCATCCGGCGCTGCTTCAGTCCGGCAGCCGCCCGTCGCGCCGCCCGGGCTGCGTTTCATGGAGGAACACGGTGCAGGTATCGGCCGGATGCGGCACCTGCGCTTGGTCCAGCGCGTGGCCGATGGCGCCGCGGTGGTAGCTGGAATGGTTGAGGACGTGGAACAGGATTTCCCGCCGCGTCATGCAGCCATCACGGCCATCGGCGAAGCGGAACCGCAGCGCTTCATCCCATTGCGCCGGGGCCAGCCCGGCCAGATGGCCGACATACCACCGGTCCGAGGCCTCAAGGCGCGCGGCCAGCTCCTCGAGTGCCGGCACCTCGGCGGTATTGGTAGCCGCATGTGGCGCGGGCTCGCCGAGCAGGCGCGAGCGGAACAGCTCTTCCACGATCGCGATGTGGTTCAACTGTTGCCGCATGAACGCGACGCCGGCGGGAAACGCCTGCGCATCCACCGCGCGTACCGCCTCCAGCGTGCGCCGCATCGTCCAGCGCTTGCAGGCGAAGGCTTCATCGAACATGCGTTGCTCCACGCCCGCAGGCCGCGGTATCAGCGCGGCAGGCCGGCGATGCGGCCTGCCGGGGAGCCGGGAACAGGAAAGGAAGCGGGGATCACTCCTCGTCTTCTTCCTCTTCCTCGTCCTGCTCTTCGTCCTCGTCGTCTTCCTCGAACGCGTCCAGCTCCTCCACGCGCACGAAATTGGGCAGCGCATCGGCGAAACCGATCTGCGCGCCCTCGGCGACCATCGCCCGCACCTCGCGCTTCATCGCGCTCTCCACCAGCGCGAAGCACACCACCGCCTGCGCGGCTTCCTCGCCGCCCTCGTCGAACACGGCAACCCAGCCGGCGGCGGGCATGATCTGGATGATGTTGTCTTGCATGGCAATCACCGCGGGAAAAGGAACCCGGAGATTGCGCCAAGCCCCGCGGCGGCGCAATCGCATGCGCCCGTGGATGTGACTGCGGCCACGATGAATGGCCGCGGCCCCGGATTCAGCCGCCGTGGCCGTCCTCGTCGCCGCGGGTGCCCAGCGCCATGCCGGCGCCCATGCCTCCCATCCCGCCCATGC
>NZ_LDJP01000107.1 GCF_001431505.1 Stenotrophomonas daejeonensis | reverse complement strand
CTGCTGTCGAACCGGATCCAGTGACCGCCTGGCTTGCCCTTGTTCGTGCTGGCTCTCGCAAAAGCGGGCCGAAGATACCGTTCAAGCTCCAGGGCGGAAAAGGGTTCCGATGTGCCGGATCTACGGTGCGAGCTCGAAGGCTCAAGTGCGGAGACGGCATCATCGGAACCTCCCGGATCACTCCGGGGAAGTCTGCCTGATCGGGGCTGGCTTCAAGACACAAGATGCGGGGCTTGCCCCGCATGGGCTTTACCAAAAAAACCTGTCGCGACAGACATCGCTCCTGCATCAAGGGCTAACGCGATCCGTGGGCTTCGCCGTTATCCTGCGCCCATGAAAACCCTCCTTGCGCGGCACGGAAGAATCCTGCGATTGGCCGGCTTGCTGGCGCTGGCCGGCTATGCGCTGTACCTGCTGGCGGGCAACGTGTTCCTCAACAGCCATTTCGGTCACGAGCTGCTCAACCGCAGGCCGGAGGCGTTCACGATGGAATGGAACGGCGGCCGCACCTTCTGGCCGGGACGGGTGACGCTGCGCGAGGTACGCATGCGCGGGCACGCGCGGCGCGTGCAATGGTCGGCGCAGGCCGATGCGGTGCGCGGGCGCATCGCATTGTGGCCGCTGCTGCACAAGGAACTGCGGGTGCCGTGGGTCGAGGCCGATGGCGTCACCGGTTCGCTCACGCGCGCCGCGCGGGAACGGCCGGCACCGCCGCCGCGGCCGGGTGGCTGGATGCTGGACTTCCGGCGCATCGCCACCGGCAGCCTGCGCAGGGCCACGCTGGGCGACTGGCAGGTCACCGGCAATGGCCGCGCCGAAGTCGGCTTCGGCAAGCAACTGCGCGGCGGGCCGATGGAACTGCGGCCTTCCACGCTGCAGTTCGATGCGGCGCGGGTGAGCCGCGGCGACATCCAGTGGCTGCGCGATGTGCGGTTGTCCTCCACATTCGCCCTGCCGCGGCATGTCTCGGCCGAGCATCCCGGCTTCGCCAAGCTCGACCTGCTCGCCGCGACGCTGGACCTGCACGGCACCACTATCGGCCTGCAGTCCACGCTGGATGGCGAGGGCCGCTACGATTTCGCGGTGCTGCCCGGCGATGGCGAGCTGCAGGCGAAGCTGTCGCTGGACCGCGGCACGCTGGCGCCCGGCAGCCAACTGCAACTGCGCTTGCCGCTGTCGAACGTGGATGCGCAAGGCACGCGTGTCGCCAACCGGTTCGACCTGCGCGCGACGGTGGACGACGCCCTGCACCTGCGCGCCACGCTGCCCGACCTGGACGGCCGGCATCCATCGCTCGACGCCACGCTCGACGTGCCCGGCATCGCCTTGCCGTTGAAGGATTGGCACGAGCGGCTGATGGCGGCCAGCGGCGAAGTGCGTGCGCACGGCCATCTGCCGTCCATCGGCGGCGTGGTCGCACTGTTCACCCAGGCCGACTGGATGGGGCTGGAAGGCAGCGGCACCGTCGATGCCGACCTCAAGCTCGCCGACGGGCGTCTGCTCGACGGCAGCCGCTTGCAGGTGAGCGACGTCGAAGCGCGTGCGGACGTGCTGGGCAACCGTTTCCGCGGCAAGGCGCGCGCGCAGGCGAATATCGCCAACGACGCCGCCGGCAACCCGCAATCGCGGCTGGACGTGGTGATGGAAGCCTTCAGCGCCGCGCCTTCGGATGCGCCGGGCAAGCCGTATTTCACTGGCGAACGGCTGCGCCTGGAAACGCTGGCCGACGCACGGCTGGACCGCATGAAGGAAAGCATGCAGGCGCGGGTGCGCTTCGAGCGCGCGCGCATTCCCGAACTAGTGGTGTTCAACCCGCACCTGCCCAACGACACGCTGCGCTTTGCCGGCGGCAGCGGCATGCTCAGCGGCGACCTGCGGCTGGACGGCGATGGCGACGTGGGGCGCGGCACGCTGCGCGTCGAGGGCCGGCAGGTGCGGCTGGCGGTGGCCGGCATGGACCTGCGCGGCGACGTGGTGCTGGATGCGCGGCTGCGGCGCGGCAACCTGCACAAGGGCGAATTCGAACTGGGCGACAGCAGCGCCAGCGTGCGCAACGTCGCCTTCACCGAGCCCGGCGGCACCACCCATTCGGGCTGGTGGGCGACGCTGGACATCGACAGCGGCCGCGCCGAATGGAAGACGCCTTCCTCGGCCAGCGGCAACCTGCGGGTGCGCATGCGCGACGTCGGCTTCTTGCTGGCGATGTTCGCCGACCGCACCGACCTGCCGGCGTGGGTCGGCAAGGTGGTCGATGCCGGCGAGGCGAGGCTGAGCGGCAAGTGGCTGTGGCAGGGCAAGCGGCTGGTGCTGGACCAGGCGCGCGCGCAGAACGAGCGCTTCACCGTCGATGCGCGGCTGGCGCTGGAAGGCCCGCGCCGGCACGGCGACCTGCACCTGAAGTGGGGCATCCTCGGCGTCGGCGTGGAGCTGCAGGACGGCAACCGCAAGTACCACCTGCGCGGCGCGCGGCAGTGGTACGACAGCCGGCCGCCGTTGTTGCCGTAGGCGCCGGGCTTGCCCGGCACGGGGCTTGACCGGGAAGGCTGCATGCGGGGCAAGCCCCGCATCTACGGGAAGCGGGCAGTCCACCGTAGGTGCCGGGCTTGCCCGGCACGGGCTTCGCCGATAACACCCCATGCGGGGCGAGCCCCGCATCTACTTGATTCAGGCCTTCATCGTGCCGGTATCCAGCCAGCGCTGGTGCCAGGAAAGCGCCTCGTTCAACAGGTGCGGGGTGTGCTTGCCGTGGCTGTCACGACTGGCACGGTCGAAATAGTCCTGCAGCTGCGCGCGGAAATCCGGATGCACGCAGTTGTCGATCAACGCGCGCGCACGCCTGCGCGGCGGCAGCCCGCGCAGGTCGGCCAGGCCCTGTTCGGTGACGATCACCGCCACGTCGTGCTCGGTGTGGTCGACGTGGCTGACCATCGGCACGATCGCCGAGATGCTGCCGTTCTTGGCGGTGGACGGGCTCAGGAAGATCGACAGGAAGCCGTTGCGGGCGAAGTCGCCCGAGCCGCCGATGCCGTTCATGATGCTGCTGCCCATCACGTGGGTGGAGTTGACGTTGCCGTAGATGTCGGCCTCGATCATGCCGTTCATGCCGATGCAGCCCAGCCGCCGTACCAGCTCCGGGTGGTTGGACACCTCCTGCGAACGCATGATGATGCGCTGCCGGTAGAAGTCGAGGTCGCGCATGAACGCCTCGCTCGCTTCCGGGCTGAGCGCGAAGCCGGTGCACGAGGCATAGCGCAGCACGCCGGATTTGAGCAGGTCGAGCATGCCGTCCTGGATCACCTCGGTGAACGCTTCAAGGTCGCGGAAGCCGCTGCTGGCCAGCCCGGCCAGCACCGCGTTGGGGATGTTGCCCACGCCCGACTGCAGCGGCAGCAGGTTGGCCGGCAGGCGCCCGCGCGCCACTTCGTGCTTGAGGAATTCGATCAGATGCCCGGCGATGCGCTGGCTGTCGGCGTCGGGCGGGTTGAATGGGCTGTTGCGGTCCGGCGCGTCGGTCAGCACCACCGCGACGATCTTGTCCGGGTCGCAGCGCAGCGTGGTTTGGCCGATGCGCTCGTCGCCGCGCACCAGCGGGATCGGCTTGCGGTGCGGCGGCAGCGCGGTGCCGTAGTAGATGTCGTGCATGCCGTCGATGCCGGCCGGCTGCCACTGGTTGACTTCGATGATGACTTTCTTCGCCAGGTCCAGCCAGGTCTTGTTGTTGCCGACCGAGGTGGACGGCACCAGCGTGCCGTCGGCATGGATCGCCGAAACCTCGACCACCGCGGTGTCGATCTCGTTGTAGAAGCCGAACCACACGTGCTGGGCCACGTGCGAGAGGTGGATGTCGAGGTAGTCCAGCTTGCCGGCGTTGATGCGCCTGCGCGCGTCCGGGTCGCTCTGGAACGGCATGCGCATGGCGATGCCATCGACCTTGGCCAACGCACCGTCCAGCTCCGGCGCGGTGGACGCGCCGGTGAGCAGGTTGATGCGGAATGCCTCGCCGCGCCCGTGCGCCTGTTCGATGCGCCGGGCCAGGAACTGCGGCACCGCCTTGGGGTAGCCGGAGCCGGTGAAGCCGCTCATGGCGACGGTTTCGCCGGGGTTGATCAGGGCGGCGGCGGCCTCGGCCGAAACGATGCGCTGGCGCAGGCCGGGGTGGAGGATGCGGTCGATGGACATGGCGATGACGTTACCTGGGGACGCGATTGTCGGATGCATGCGGCCGGGCGTCCTTGATCCGGCGCAACGACCACCGGCCGGAACTATACCCGCGGGTATCGTTTGGCACCCGCCATCCCTGGCGGGTGCCCTGCGGGCCATCGGCGGGCGATGTCAAAAGCCGCTCCCGGCGGCTTTTTGCACTGCAGCGTGCAACTTGCCGGTCGAGCCCGCAGGATCGCCCTGCATCCCGACGTGGGGGAGGGAGCAAAGCCCGCTGGCAGTTCGCTGCCAGCGGGCTTTTTTTATGCCCTGCTCCACGACGCCGCGCCGGCAATGCCAGAATCGGCCCATGCCGACTTTCGCCCCCGATATGCCCGAAACCCTCGCTGCGCTGGCCGACCGCGCCATCGCCCGCTTGAAGCTGGCGCTGCCCGATCCGGCGCAGTGGCCGCCGGCCGCCGGTTTCGAGGCGAACCTGCGGCAGCTGGCCATCGCCAGCGATTTCGCCATCGACACCCTGTGCCGGCAGCCGGAACTGCTGGCGCTGCTGGCCGAGCCGGACCCGCCGCCGTTGCCGCTGCCGTCGCTGGACCCGCTGCAACCCAGCGCCTGGCCGGCGCAACTGCGCCGCCACCGTGCCGCCGCCTCCACCCGGCTGGTCTGGCGCGACCTGCTCGGGCTGGACGCGGTGGACGCCACCCTGCGCGGCGCCACCCGGCTGGCCGAGGACTGCCTGCAACTGGCGCTGGCCGCGCTGGAGCAGGAATTCGCCCAGCGCCACGGCGTGGTCCGCGCCGAGGACGGCAGCGTGCAGCGGCTGGTGGTGTTCGGGCTGGGCAAGCTCGGCGGCGGCGAGCTGAACTTCTCCTCCGACATCGACCTGGTCTACGCCTACCCGCAGGCCGGCGAGTCCGACGGCGCGCGCCCGCTGGCGGCCGAGGAATACTTCGCCCGGCTCGGCCAGCGGCTGGCGCGGCTGCTGGACGAAACCACCGCCGACGGCTTCTGCCACCGCGTGGACCTGCGCCTGCGCCCGTTCGGCAACGCCGGGCGGGTGGCGCTGTCGTTCGCGGGCATGGACCAGTATTTCCAGCGCGAAGGCCGCGACTGGGAGCGCTATGCGTGGATCAAGGCGCGCGCGGTGGCCGGCGACGTCGCCGCCGGCGAGGCGTGGCTGGAGACGCTGCGCCCGTTCGTCTACCGCCGCTACCTCGACTACACCGCGCTGGACGGCCTGCGCGAAATGAAGGCGGCGATCACCGCCGAGGTCGCCCGCAGCGACCGCTTCGACGACATCAAGCGCGGCCCGGGCGGCATCCGCGAGATCGAATTCCTCGCCCAGGCGCTGCAACTGATCCGTGGCGGCCGCGAGCCGACGCTGCGCGAACGGCGCCTGCTGCCGGCGTTGCAGGCGCTGGTGGCGGCCGGGCAGATGGATGCCGCCGATGGCGCGGCGCTGGCCGTGGCCTACCGCTTCCTGCGCCGACTGGAGAACCGCCTGCAGATGCTGCGCGACGCGCAGACCCATCGCCTGCCCGCCGATGCACTGGACGCCGAGCGCATCGCGCACGGGCTGGGCTACCCGGGCCGCGACGCCTTGCTGCAGGCCCTGGACGAACAACGCCGCTGCGTGGGCGCCGAGTTCGCCGCGCTGCTGGCCCCGCGCCGCGGCCAGGCCGCGCCGGACGTGCTGTCCAGCTACTGGCGGGTGCTGCCCGGTGGTGGCGACGCCATGGTACTGGCCGAGGCCGGTTTCGCCGATGCCAACGGCGCCGACCAGTCGCTGCGCGAGTTCGCCCAGTCGCTGGGCGTGAAATCGCTGTCGGACAACGCCCGCGCACGGCTGGACCGGGTGCTGCCGGCGCTGCTGCATGCCGCCACCCGCTCGCCGCAGCCGGATGCCGCGCTGCGCCGGGTGCTCGGCCTGCTGCAGGCGATCCTGCGCCGCACCAGCTACCTCGCCCTGCTGGACGAACAGCCCAGCGCGCTGACCCGGCTGGTCAACGTGCTGGCGCGCAGTGCCCTGTTGTCCGAACGGCTGATGGCCTTCCCGCTGCTGCTGGACGAACTGCTGGACACGCGCGTGGCCGGGCCGCTGCCGGAGGCGCCGGAAATGCATGCCGCCTGCGCCGCCGCGCTGGCCATCGACGACCCGGAAGCGGCGCTGCGCACGCTCAACGAAACCCGGCTGGCGTTGAGCTTCCGCATGGCGCTGGCCTTCCACGACGGCCGCCAGCGCGCGGTGGACTGCACCCGCCAGCTGGCGCAGCTGGCCGACGCCGTGGTAGTGACGGTGCTGGACATGGCGCGCGCCGACCTTGCCGCCGCGCATGGCGAAGTGCCCGGCGGCCGTTTCGCGATCATCGGCTACGGCAGCCTGGGCGGGCTGGAACTGGGCTTCGGCTCGGACCTGGACCTGGTGTTCCTGTACGACCACCCGGCCGCGGCCGAGGAGAGCGATGGCCCGCGCCCGCTGGAAAGCAGTCGCTGGTTCGCGCGGCTGGCACAGAAGGTGATGGCGCTGCTGTCGGCGGTGACCGCCGCCGGGCGCCTGTACGACATCGACGTGCGCCTGCGCCCGGACGGCGGCAAGGGCGCGCTGGTGTCCTCGCTGGCCAGCTATACCGAGTACCAGCGCGAGCGCGCATGGACGTGGGAGCACCAGGCGCTGGTGCGCGCCCGCGGCATCGCCGGCGACGCCACGCTGCTGGCCGACTTCGAGCGGGTGCGCTGCACCACGCTGGCGGGCACCCGCGACCCCGACACGCTGTTCGGCGACGTGTTGAAGATGCGCGCGCGCATGCGCGCAGAGCTGGACCGCAGCGACGCGGCACGGCTGGACCTCAAGCAAGGTGCCGGCGGGCTGGTCGACCTGGAATTCGTGCTGCAGACCGGCGTGCTGGCCTGCACCGCGCAACAGCCGGCGTTGTGCGGACCGCGCGAGACGCCGCGGTTGGTCGACGCATTGGCCGCCAGTGGCTGGCTGCCGGCCGATACCGCTGCGGCCTTGCACGCGGCGCATGCCGACCTGCTCGACGCGGGCCTGTCCTGCACCCTGGACCGGCGCCCGCGCATCACCGCGCCGACGCCGGAAATCGAAGCCGCATGCGCGGCGATCACCGCGGCGGCGATCGCCAAAGGGCTGCCGTTCGAGCCGGGTGCATGAAAAGCCCCTCTCCCTCCGGGGTGAGAGGGGCAGCTTGCGAACCACGGGTTCGCTGCCCCTTGAACGCCCTTGCGCCAGCGCAAGGGCCGGGCGCGGAGCGGGGGTTGGGGTGAGGGGCAATGGAGTCCCGATGGT
>NZ_LDJP01000106.1 GCF_001431505.1 Stenotrophomonas daejeonensis | reverse complement strand
CCCCAACCCCCGCTCCGCGCCCCGGCCCTTGCGGCAGCGCAAGGGCGTTCGGGGAGCCGCGAACCAGTGGTTCGCAAGCGGCTCCTCGAACCCCGGTGGGAGAGGGGCTTTCAGCCGCTGTCGATGAACTTTCCACACCCGCCACGATGGCACTGCACGAGACGGTAATGAGCCTGAAAACCCTGAATCCCTACGATCTGTTCGACGTGCGTTCGCTGCTGAGCGAGGAAGAGCGCGCGGTGCAGGATTCCGTCGCCCGTTTCACCGACGAGCGGGTGCTGCCGATCATCGGCGACTGCTTCGACCAGGGCCGCTTTCCGACCGAACTGGTCCCCGAGATCGCCGATATGGGCCTGCTCGGCAGCTCGTTGCCGGAGCAGTACGGCGGCGCCGGCCTCAACGGCGTCAGCTACGGCCTGATCTGCCAGGAGCTGGAGCGCGGCGATTCCGGCCTGCGCAGCTTCGTCAGCGTGCAGAGTTCGCTGTGCATGTACCCCATCTACGCCTATGGTTCGGAAGAGCAGCGCCTGCGCTGGCTGCCGTACATGGCGCGCGGCAAGGTCATCGGCTGCTTCGGCCTGACCGAGGCGCACGGCGGCTCCGACCCGGCCAGCATGAAGACCCGCGCGGTGCGCGACGGCGGCGACTGGGTCATCAACGGCTCCAAGATGTGGATCACCAACGGCCCGGTGGCCGACATCGCCATTGTCTGGGCCAACACCGACGACGGCGTGCAGGGCTTCGTGGTCGAGAAGGGCACGCCGGGCTTCAGCGCGCAGGAAATCAAGCACAAGATGAGCCTGCGCGCCTCGTCCACCGGCGCGCTGTTCTTCGACAACGTGCGCGTGCCCGACGGCAACCGCCTGCCCAACGTGAAGGGCCTGAAGGGCCCGCTGGGCTGCCTGACCCAGGCCCGCTACGGCATCAGCTGGGGCCCGGTGGGCGCGGCGATCGCCTGTTTGCAGGAAGTGCTGGCCTACACCAAGGAGCGCATCCTGTTCGGCCGCCCGGTCGCGGCCACCCAGAGCGCGCAGATCAAGATGGCCGAAATGGCCCGCCGCATCACCACCGGACAGCTGCTCGCCCTGCAGTTGGGCCGCTTGAAGGACGCTGGCGACCTGCTGCCGCAGCAGGTGTCGCTGGCCAAGTGGAACAACTGCCGCATGGCAATAGACATTGCCCGCGAATGCCGCGATCTGCTTGGCGGCGCCGGCATCACCACCGAGCACGGCGCGATCCGCCATGCGTTGAACCTGGAGTCGGTCATCACCTACGAGGGCACCGAGACCGTGCACCAGTTGGTGATCGGCCGCGAGCTGACCGGCATCAACGCATTCTGACCGACGCGGCGGCCCGCAGGCGACAATGCGGGCCGCCCATCGCCTTGCCGGAACATAGTGAAGACACCCCCGCAACTGCAGGTCCTGATCGACGACGGCGTCATCGACGAAGTGCTGCGCCCGCTCAAGAGCGGCAAGGAGGCGGCGGTCTACGTCGTCCGCAGCGGCGACGAGGTGCGCTGCGCCAAGGTCTACAAGGACATGGCCCAGCGCAGTTTCCAGCAGCGCGTGCAATACCAGGAAGGGCGCAAGGTGCGCGGCTCGCGCGAGGCGCGCGCCATCGGCAAGGCCAGCAAGTACGGCCGCAGGCAGCAGGAAGTGGCGTGGAAGAACACCGAGGTCGACGCGCTGTACCAGCTGCGCGAGGCCGGCGTGCGCGTGCCCGAGCCGTTCGGCTTCTTCCACGGCGTGCTGGTGATGGAACTGGTCGCCGACGCCGAAGGCTTCAGCGCCCCGCGCCTGGGCGAGGTGGAACTCGATGCCGCACAGGCCCGCCGGTTCCACGCGGTGCTGGTGCAGCAGGTCAAGCTGATGCTGTGCTGCGGGCTGGTCCACGGCGACCTGTCGGCCTACAACGTGCTGGTCGGCGCCGATGGCCCGGTGGTCATCGATTTCCCGCAGGTGGTCAGCGCCGCCGGCAACAACGCCGCGCGTACGATGCTGCTGCGCGACGTCAACAACCTCACCGCCTGGCTGGGACGCTCGGCGCCGGAGCTGCTGGATACCTGGTACGGCGAGGAGATGTGGGAGCTGTTCGAGGCCGGCGAGCTGCGGCCGGATACGGTGCTGACCGGTGAATTCACCCCGGAGATGGGCGCGGTCGACCTGGACGGCGTCCGCCACGCCATCAACGATGCCCGCGAGGAAGCCCTGATCCGCCAGCAGGGGCGCGAGGCGGCGGCCGCGGAAGAGGGTTACTGAGCGGCAACGGCCAGCCGCTGCTCAGTCCTGCCGCGGTTCCACCACGACCGCGGTGCCGTAGCACAGCACCTCGGTAAGCCCGCTCATCAACTCGGTGGCGTCGTAGCGCACGGCGACGATGGCGTTGGCGCCCAGTTGCCGGGCGTGGGCCACCATGTCCCGGTAGGTTTCCTCGCGCGCCTGCTCGCACAGTTCGGTGTAGATGCTGATGTTGCCGCCGAAGATCGTCTGCAGCCCGCCGAGGAAGTTGCCGACGATGGAGCGCGAGCGCACGGTGATGCCGCGCACCAGGCCGAGGTTGCGCACGATCCGGTGGCCCGGCAGTTCCGGCGCGGTGGTCACCATCGTGTCGTTCAATACCGCCGCTGCCATGCGGGTTGAAGAGGAGTTGTACGGGTCGCTCATGGGGTCACCTCGGTTGGCCGGCATCCAGCGCCTGATGGTGGAGCATGCGGTGCCGGTTTCCAATCCGCCGGAAGCGGCCTGCGCGTTCCGCGGGCCCCGCGCGGTTCACGCCGCGCCGGGAAACCCATGCTGGCGCCAGGCCTCGAACACCGTCACCGCGACCGAGTTGGACAGGTTGAGGCTGCGGTTGTCCGGCTGCATCGGCAGCCGCAGGCGGCGGCCGTCGGGCAGGGCGTCCAGCAGTTCCTGCGGCAGGCCGCGGGTTTCCGGGCCGAACAGGAAGGCGTCGCCGTCGGCGAAGCGCACGCTGTCGTAGCGCACGCTGGCGCGGGTACTCAGGGCGAACAGGCGGGCGGGGGCGATGCGGGCCAGCGCGGTGTCCAGGTCCGGGTGGACCTGCATGCGCGCGTATTCGTGGTAGTCCAGGCCGGCGCGCTTGAGCTGCCGGTCGTCGATGTCGAAGCCGAGCGGCTCGATCAGGTGCAGGTGCGCGCCGGTATTGGCGCAGAGCCGGATCACGTTGCCGGTGTTGGGCGGGATCTCGGGCTGGTAGAGCAGGACGTGGAAAACGGGGGAGGCGGCGGTCATCGGCGAAGTTTACGCCGCGGCCGCCTCCCGCTCTGCGCGGCGGCTCACTTGGCGACCATCCCCTGGGCGACCTGGCCGAGGCTGTCGCCGTTCAGGGCGGCCTTGGCGGTGGCGGCGGCCAGCGCCTGCACCTGCTGCGCGTCCGGGCGCACGGTGATGGCCGGCAGCGACACCACCCACTGGCCGACGCTGGCGCCGATGGCCAGCGGCGAGCCGGCGACCACCTGCATCGCGGCCTGCTCGGCGGCCAGTTCGACGATCTGGCCCACGCTCGGGCGCACCTGCACCATCGACAGGGTCGGGATGTTGCTGCTGTGTTCGCGTTCGGCTTGGGCCAGCTGGTCGGCGGAAGGACGCACCTGCACCGTTTCCAGGGTGACGATGTCGGCCGCCTGCGCGGTGGCGGCGAAACCGGTGGTGGCGATGGCAAGCGCGATGGCGATGGACTTGGCGTTCATGGCATGACCTCGTTGGTGTTTGTGAAATGTGGTGTGGTAGTAAAGTAAAACACTAAACATCGAAGTGCAAGAACTTTCCTGCTTTTCGTCTATTTGTTCAGCATCCAGTCATGATCATTCGGAATCGCCTGGAGGCAGGGTTCCTTTACGCAGGATGTGTGCCAATCGCATCTTGTTGAAATACAAGGAATTTGATCGAGACGAAAGTGTCCGCTGTCCGGACACTGCGGCCAGCCGGCCGCTGTCCGCGGACAGGCAGCGCGCCTGCGCGACCTCCCCCATTACCGTTGACGCATGCCGCCCCGGTCGCGTGACGGGTACGATCAGCGTTCACCTTCATTACTCAAGGACAGTGGGATGAACGCAGCCGCACCTCGTACCGCCCTTCTCGCCGTGGCGCTGGGCACCGCCATCGCCGGTTTCGCCGTCACCCCGCTGACCGCCGCGGCCAAGGCCCGGCCGGCTGCCGCCGCGTCCGCCGTGGATATCCCGTTCGAGGAGTTCACCCTGCCCAACGGCCTGCGCGTGGTGGTGCACACCGACCGCAAGGCGCCGATCGTGGCGGTCAACATCTGGTACCACGTCGGCGCCAAGGACGAGCCCGCCGGCCGCACCGGCTTCGCCCACCTGTTCGAGCACCTGATGTTCCAGGGCAGCGAGAACCACCACGGCGAGTTCTTCGAACCGTTCAAGCAGGTCGGCGCCACCGACCAGAACGGCACCACCAACACAGACCGCACCAATTACTTCCAGAACGTGCCGACCACCGCGCTGGACATGGCGCTGTGGATGGAGTCCGACCGCATGGGCCACCTGCTCGGCGCGATCGACCAGGCCGCGCTCGACGAACAGCGCGGCGTGGTGCAGAACGAGAAGCGCCAGGGCGAGAACCAGCCCTATGGGCAGGTGTGGGACAAGCTGACCCGTGCGCTGTACCCGGCCGGCCACCCGTACCACCACGGCGTGATCGGCTCGATGAACGACCTCAATGCCGCCTCGCTGGACGACGTCAAGACCTGGTTCCGCACCTGGTACGGCCCCAACAACGCGGTGCTGGTGCTGGCCGGCGACATCGACGTGGCCACCGCCAAGGAGAAGGTCGCCAGGTATTTCGGCGACATCCCGGCCGGCCCGAGCATGGCGCAGCCGGCGGTCAACGTCGGCCAGCGCCCGGAATCCACCCGCGAGGTGATGACCGACAAGGTACCGCAGGCGCGCATCTACCGCGCTTGGAACGTGGCGCAGGTCGGCACCGCCGACATCGACCAGCTGCAGCTGTTCTCGCAGGTACTGGGCGGGGCCAAGTCCTCGCGCCTGGACCAGCGCCTGCTGCACCAGGAAAAGCTGGTGGACAACATCGGCACGATGGTCGGCCCGTCGCAGCTGGGCTCCAACTTCATCATCATGGCCACGGTCAAGCAGGGCGTGGACCCGGCCAGGGTCGAGGCGATCATCGACGAGGAACTGAAGAAGCTGATCGCCGAAGGCCCGAGCGCCGACGAACTGGCGCGCGGCAAGACCGCGTTCCGCGCCGGCTTCATCCGCGGCATCGAGCGCATCGGCGGCTTCGGCGGCAAGGCTGACGCGTTGGCCGAATGCGCGGTGTACGAAGGCGACCCGGGCTGCTTCCGCACCTCGCTGGCGACCATCGACAAGGCCAGCATCGACGACCTGAAGGCGGTGGGCGCCAAGTGGCTGGGTGTGGGCGACCACACCCTGGTGGTCGAGCCGGGCGAGCGCGTGGCGCTGGACGAACTGCCCTCGGCCAAGCCGGCGCCGTTCGAAGTGCCGGCGGTCGATCCCAAGTACGGCGTGCTGCCCTCGCAGGTGGACCGCAGCGCCGGCGTGCCGCAGACCGCCAGCTTCCCGGAGCTGAAGTTCCCGCAGCTGCAGCGCGCCACGCTGAAGAACGGCACCAGGGTGATCCTGGCCGAGCGCCACGACATCCCGGTGGTGCAGTTCAGCTACGAATTCGCCGGTGGTTTCACCGCCGACCAGGGCCGCAAGCCGGGCACCGCCAACTTCACCATGGGCATGCTCGACGAAGGCGCCGGCAAGCTCGGCTCGCTGGCCTTCGCCGACGCCGCCGATGCACTGGGCGCGCGGCTGGGCGCCGGTGCCTCACTGGACGGCGCCAACGTCTATCTGTCGGCGCTGAAGGAGAACCTGTCGCCATCGCTGGCGCTGTACGCCGACGTGCTGCGCGCCCCGCGCTTCGACCAGGGCGAGATCGACCGCATCAAGGCCACCTGGATCGCCGGCATCAAGCAGGAGAAGGTGCAGCCGAATGCGATGGCTTTGCGCGTGCTGGGGCCGCTGCTGTTCGGCAAGGGCCACCCGTATGCGATCCCGTTCACCGGCAGCGGCGACGAGGCGGCGATCGAATCGTTGACCCGCGACGACCTGGTGACCTTCCACAAGGAGTGGGTGCGCCCGGAGAACGCCACCCTGATCGTCGTCGGCGACACCACGCTGAAGGAGATCGTGCCGCTGCTCGACCGCCAGCTCGGCGACTGGAAGGGTGAGGGCGCCGCGCCGCAGGTGCCCGCGCCGGTTGATGTCGCGCGCCCGGACAAGGCCCGTGTGTACCTGATCGACCAGCCCGGCGCGGTGCAGGCCAACCTGTTCGCCGGCGAAGTGGTGCCCTCGACCCGTGACGCCGGCGCCACCCGCTTCGACATCGCCAACGGCGTGCTCGGCGGCGACTTCACCTCGCGCCTGAACATGAACCTGCGCGAGGACAAGCACTGGTCCTACGGCGCCCGCTCGACGGCCGGCGGGGCCTTCGGCCAGCGCACATGGATGGCGATCGCGCCGGTGCAGATCGACAAGACCGCCGACGCGCTGAAGGAAATGCAAGCCGAGATCAGCCAGTTCGCCAGCGGCCAGCGCCCGCCGAGCGACGCCGAGGTCGCGCGCATCCGCAACATCCAGACCCTGAGCCTGCCCGGTGCGTATGAAACCGCCAGCGCAGTGATGAACACCATCGGCGGCATCGTCCGCTACGACCGCCCGGACGACTACGTGTTCAAGCGCAAGGCCGAGATCGAGGCGATGACCCCGGCGCAGGTGGCCGAGGCGGCGAAGACGCTGGATGCGGCGAAGCTGACCTGGGTAGTGGTCGGCGACCTCAAGCAGACCGAGGCACCGGTGCGTGCGCTGGAGCTGGGCGAAGTGGTCGTCATCGACGGCGACGGCAACCCGGTGCCGGCAAGCAAGTAAGCCGACGCAGCTCCGAAAGGGCCTCTCCCTTTGGGGCGAGGCCGCACGGCTTGCGCGCCACTGGCGCGCGTGCGGTGGAGCGCCCACGCCGCTGGCG
>NZ_LDJP01000105.1 GCF_001431505.1 Stenotrophomonas daejeonensis | reverse complement strand
TGCAAACCGCGGGCCCCATCTCGCTCTTCCACACCCCCGCCGCTTCGCGGCCGCCCCCTGACTCAGGGGGCTTTCCCCGGATACATCCGGAAGCACCGGCCGTTGGCCGGCAGCACCGGGGATCCTTGTCATTGCGCTTATCGGCCAGCAGCCGGGCTACCCCGGTCCCCAGATCGCCGCATCGAGATTGCGCACTGGCCGGGCGCGCTTGACCCGGCCGTTCTCCACTGCCACGCCCTCCGCGCGCAGGCGCTGGCACTGCTCGCGCCAGCCGGCCGAGCCTTCGGGCATGGCGATGCGCCCATCCGAACGCAGCACCCGGTGCCACGGCAATGCCGGGTCGTCGTTGTCGCCGAGCAGGCGCGCCACCAGCCGCGCGCGGCCCGGCAGGCCGGCCTTGGCCGCCACTTCCCCGTAGCCCATCACCTGCCCGCGCGGAATCGCACGGATCACGCCGAGGATGCGGGCGCGGCCAACCGTCGGGTCGGCCGCCGCTTGCTTGCCCCGCGACGCAGCCGCCCTGACCGGCCCGCGCACCGTTCCTTCGCCCCGCTTCATCGCATCAGCACCACTTCTTCGGCCGACGTCGGGTGGATCGCGACCGTGTCCTGCAACTGCCGCAGGGTGACGCCGGCCTTCAAGGCCACGGCGAAACCCTGCAGGATCTCGTCGGCACCCTCGCCCAGCAGGTGGATGCCGACGACCTTCTGCTCCTCGCCGGCGCAGACCAGCTTGAACAGCGTGCGCCCCTGCCCGTCGCCCAGCGCCTGCAACATCGGCCGGAAACGGCTGTGGTGGGTCGTCACCATGTCGAAGCGCCGGCGCGCGGCTTCCTCGCCCAGGCCGACGCTGCCGAGCGGCGGATGCGAGAACACCACGCTGGGCACGTTGTCGTAATCCAGATGCGCATCGGCCTGGCCGCCATGCAGGCGGTCCATCAGCCGTCGCGCGGCGGCGATCGCCACCGGCGTCAGCATCGCCCGCCCGGTCACGTCGCCCACCGCGAAGATGCCGGGCACCGAGGTGTTCTGGAAGGCATCGACGGCAATGGCGCCCGTGTCGTCCAGCGCCACGCCGGCCTGCTCCAGTCCCAGCCCGCCGGTACTCGGGGCGCGGCCGGTGGCGAACAGCACGGTGTCGAACGTGGCATCGCCGGGCCCGCCATCCAACCGCGCATGGATGCGCCCTTCCCGCTGCTCCAGCGCCTGCACCCGGCAGTCGAAATGCACGCCGATGCCCTGCGCGCGCAGGTTTTCCGCCAGTTGTCCGGCCAGTTCGGCGTCGAACCCGCCGAGCAGGCGCTGGCCACGCACCAGCAGCGCCACCTCGCTGCCCAGCGCATGCAGCACGCCGGCCAGTTCGACCGCGATGTAGCCACCGCCGACGATGGCCACCCGCGACGGCGCCGCCTGCAGCGCGAAGAAATCGTCCGACGTGCCGCCCAGCCCGGCGCCGGGCAGCGCCGGCTTCAGCGCATGCGAGCCGGTGGCGATGACGATGTGCCGCGCCTGCAGCCGCATGCCGTCGTCGCACTCCACCGTGCGCGCATCCAGCAGCCGGCCACGACGGGCGATGTGGGCCACGCCGGTTTCCTGCAGCCGCCTGCGGTAGCTGGCGTGGATGTTGTCGATGTACTGCTGCCGCCGTTGCAGCAGTTGCGGCCACGCCAGCGCCGGCGTGGCCGGCACGTCGAAACCCAGCTTCGCCGCCAGCGCGATGCGCTCGGCCAGGTCGGCGGCCAGCCACATCGCCTTCTTCGGCACGCAGCCGACGTTGACGCAGGTGCCGCCCAGTGCCGACGGCTCCAGCATCGCCACCTTCGCGCCATGCGCGGCGGCGCGGAACGCCGCGGCCAGGCCGCCGGAGCCGGCTCCCAGTACCACCACATCGTATTGCCGTGCCGTCATTGGACCTGCCTCATTGGAAGCGCTCCGCGCGGTAGGGCGCGGGGTCGATGGCCGGCGCCCGCCCGGTGATCAGGTCGGCCATCAATTGCCCGCTGCCGCTGCTCATGCTGATGCCGAGCATGCCATGCCCGGCGGCGAGCCATACGTTGGCATGTTTCGGCGAACGGCCCAGCACCGGCATGTCGTCCCACGTCATCGGCCGCCAGCCGTACCAGCGTTCGTGCACCCGTTCGCCCAGCGGCTGCCGCAGGTACTGGCGCGCGGCATCCTCCAGCGCGCGCAGGCGGGTGGCGTTGAGGCGGCGGTCGTGGCCGGAGAATTCCATCGTCCCGCCCAGGCGCATGCACCCGTCCCAGGCGATGACGAATACCGAACGGTCCTTCAGCACCACCGGCCGGCCGGGTACCTGCGCCGGCCGGCTGGCGGTGATCGAATAGCCCTTGCCGGCCTGGATCGGCACGCGCACGCCGACCTGCGCGGCCAGCCGCGGCGACCAGGCGCCGGTGGCCAGCACCAGTTCGCGCGCGTGGCGCTCGCCGTTGCCGGTGCGGACGCGGACGTCCTGCGCCCGTGGCTCGAACGACAGCAGCGGGCACTGCTCTTCGATCACCACGCCGCGCCCGCGCAGCACCCGGCCCAGCTCGGCGGTGTAGCGGTCCGGGCGCAGGCTGGCGTCGCCGGGGAAGCGGATCGCGCCGACGATGCCGTCGTTGAACGCCGGCTCCTGCCGCAGGTAATCGCCACCGTCGATGACCTCGGTGGCGATGCCCAACGCCTGCAGGGCCGCGCATTCGGCCGCGTGCCGCTCGAAATTGCGCGGCTCGCGGAACACGTAGTCCAGCCCTTTCTCGGCGAACTCGCAGTCCAGCGAATACCGCCGCACCCAGTCGGCCAGCCGCTGCCGCGAATCGTTGAGCAGCGCCGCACGGCCGCGCGCGCTGCGCTGCCAGTCGCGTGCGTTGCAGCGTGCGGCGAAGTGGAAAAGCCAGCGCCACAGCGCCGGGTCCGGCCGCGGCGGGATGTACAGCGGCGCCTGCGGCGACAACATCCAGCGCAGCGCCTTGGACAACACGCCGGGCGCGGCCAGCGGCGGCGCATGGCTGGGAGTGATGGTGCCGCAGTTGCCGTGCGAGGTGGCGCCGCCGATGCGGCCGGCATCCAGTAACCGCACCTGTCGTCCCGCATCGGACAGGGCCAGCGCGGTGGCCAGCCCGGTCGCGCCGGCACCGATGATCAGTACATCGTCATGGGGGGATTTCACCGCCCCATTCTAGGGCGCGGCCCCGGCGCGGCGACGCAGTGGTGGCAACTGCAAGTATGTGAACGCACGCCACAGCCACTCCATCGGCCCGAAGCGGAAGTGCTTCAGCCACAGGTGGCTGCCCAGCACCTGCGCGGCGAACAGCACGACCGCGAAAAGCAGCTGCCACGCCCGCCCCATCTGCTCGAACAGGCCCAGCCCGTAGCCGTAGAACAGCAGCGTGCACAGCACCGACTGCAGCAGGTAATTGCTCAGTGCCATGCGCCCGGTCGGCGCCAACCAGCGCAGCCGGTGGCTCCAGCGCACGCCCCAGGCCAGGTAACCCAGGCACATCAACAGGCCGGCCAGTGCGTTCAGGGCATAGACGGCCGCTGTCCCCAGGTCGAAGCGGCCCGGCGCCACGTAGGGCTGCCAGCCCGCGCTCAGCAGCATCACCGCCAACCCCAGCGGCCACACTGCCCAACGCAGCCAGCCGAACAGCCGCGGGTAGTCGCCCGGCCGCGCGATCGCGCCGCTGCGCGCGAACCATGCGCCGATCAGGAACATGCCCAGCACCTGCGGCCCGACCAGCAGCAGGCCGCCCAGCGCGGTGCCGAAATCGCGCAGCCGCTGCGCCACGGCCTGCAGGTAGCCGCCGTGCCCGTAGACCTGTCGCTGCGCCTCGATGGCCGAGCGTGCCGCGTCGGCCTGCGCCGCCATCGCATCGGCGGGCAGCAGCATCACCATCGCCCCCAGCAGCAGCACCAGCACCGAGGCGGCCAGGTAGACCACCACGCCCAGCGCCGGCAGCCAGCCGCGCGGCGCCTCGCGGAAGGCCAGCAGCATGAACGACAGCAGCGCATAGCTGACCAGGATGTCCCCGGACCACAGCAGCAGCGCATGCACCAGGCCGATGCCCAGCAGGCCCAGGCTGCGGCGCAGGTAGAAGCGGGTGAACTCGCGCCCGGCCGCCTCGGCACGCTGCGCCATCACCGCAAAGCCCGCACCGAACAGCAGCGAGAACAGGGTGAAGAACTTGCCCTGCACGAACACGTAGACGAAGGCGTCGGCCCAGCGGTCCGGCCCCTGCCAGTGCGGGTCGATGCCGGTGAAGGACAGGTCCAGCGGCCCGCTGAACGCCTCTATGTTCATCAGCAGGATGCCCAGCAGCGCCAGCCCGCGCAGCACGTCCAGGGTGGCAATGCGTTCGTTCGGCGCGACCGGCCGGAAGGCGGTGGTGGACAAGCGGCGGGACTCCTTGGTGATGGCCGACCATTATGGGCGGCGCGCGTGGATGCGGGTGTTGCCCCGCATGGGGCCTTGCCGGGAATGCCTCGTGCCGGGCAAGCCCGGCACCTGCGTGGGAGGCGAGCGTGTGGAGATGGGCTTGCCTCGCCTCCCCAACCGCAAAAACGAAACGGCCCGCACGAGGCGGGCCGTCCATCGCAGTGCCGCGGCGGCAACGATCAGTGGTGGTGGCCACCGTCGCCGTGCACGTGGCCGTGCTGCACTTCTTCCTCGCCGGCCTCGCGGACCTCGACGATTTCCACGTCGAAATGCAGGTCCTTGCCGGCCATCGGGTGGTTCAGGTCGACGTCGACCACGGTCATGCCGACCTTCTGCACGGTGACCGCGCGCGGGCCGAAGTTGGTCTGCAGGATCACCTGCTGCCCCGGCACCAGCCGGGTGTTGCCGAAGTGCTTCTTCGGCACGCGCTGGGTCAGGCCCTCACGGCGCTCGCCGTAGGCATCGGCCGAGGCCACGTCCACGCCGAAGTTCTCGCCGGCTTCCTTGTCCATCATCGCCGCTTCCAGGCCCGGGATGATGTTGCCGTGGCCGATCAGGATCGCCAGCGGCTCACGGTCCTTCGAGCTTTCGATCGGCTCCTGGCCGACCTCGGAGACGGTGTAGTGGAAACGGACGACGCGGTCTTTTTCGATCTTCATGCGCAACTCTGTAGATGGCTGCCGGCTGGCAGGCGATGGGACGACCTTGCCGGCCGCCGGGTGGGCCGCCATCATGGCGGCCATCCTGAAGCGGCGCATTATCCCGGCTCCATGCACATCACGCCAGTTTCCCGCCCGTCGCCGTGGCACCTGCCCGTCCTGCTGGTACTGGCCGCCGCGCTGGCCGCCTGCGGCCACGCCCCGGCCAAGCGCACCCCACCCGCCGCCTCCACGCACGCCTGGCCGCAGGTGGCGCCGGCCGATCCCGCCGCCGCCTCGGCGGTGCTGATGCGGGCGCTGGGGCTGGTCGGCACGCCCTACCGCTACGGCGGCAACACCCCCGAGTCCGGTTTCGACTGCAGCGGGCTGGTCAACTACGTCTACCGCGACATGCTGGCGTTGAACCTGCCGCGCACCTCGCGCGAGCTGGCCGCGGTGCAGGGACCGAAGATCAGCCCGCAGCGGCTGGCCGCCGGCGACCTGGTGTTCTTCGGCAACAAGGGCAACGTCTGGCACGTGGGCATCTATGTAGGCGAAGGCCGCTTCGTGCATGCCCCCAGCACCGGCGGCACCGTGCGCCTGGACCGGCTGGACGGCCCTTACTGGCAGCAGCACTATACCGGCGCCAAGCGCGTGTTGAACTGAAAGCATGATGCAGGTCAGTTTCAATAACAAATTTTTAACGAAATTTGCACCTTTCGCCTGCATTCGCAAGGCATCATCGCGCATCGATTTTTTGTGACTGCCACGTGACGATCGCTCCACCGACCCGCCAACGCCGGTTTCCGACTCGCGCCACCCGCCGGCTGCTCTGTGCCGCGGCCCTGGCAGTCACCAGTCTTTCCGCCTTCGCCCAGAGCGCCGACGAAGCCGTCGTCCAAGCGTCTGCCGCTGCCACCAAGCCGGCACCGGCCAAGGCCGAAGCCCCGCGCAGCCGCGCCGATGCCGCCGCCAGCGCCACCCTGGCCGCCCTGCTCCCGCACCTGGCTGCCAGCGACACCATTCCGCTGATGGACCGCTCGGCGATGTTCGCCGGCGACCTCAGCCGCCTGCTGTCCGCCTACGACGCCTCCCGCAGCGTCGCCAACGCCACCGATGCCGCGCTGGCCAATGACAGCGACGGCAAGGTGCAGTCGATCCTGCGTCGCGCGATGGCCCTGCTCGGCACTCCGTACCGCTGGGGCGGCACCTCGCCGGATGCCGGCTTCGACTGCAGCGGCCTGGTCGGCTACGTGTTCCGCACCGCGCTGGGCATCGAGCTGCCGCGCGTGTCGCGCGAGATGGCCAGCCAGACCGGCAATGAACTGATCAAGGACCGTGCGGCGCTGGTCGCTGGCGACCTGGTGTTCTTCGGCCGCCGCGGGCGCGTCGACCACGTCGGCATCTATGTCGGCGACGGCCGCTTCCTGCACGCGCCGAGCACCGGCAAGGACGTGCGCACCGATACCCTGCTCAGCGGCTACTGGGGCGACAAGTTCATGCAGGCCCGGCGGGTGGACCTGTAAGGCTTCATGCTGCTGCAAACACCGAAAGGCCGCGGATATCCGCGGCCTTTCGCGTTCGGGAGCCCCGTCCGGCGCATGAATGCGCGGGTCGGCACGGATAGTCCGCATTCATCCCTTTTTTGCAATCACCGGGCCCGACCAGGAGGTGTATAAGTAGCCGCTTGGAGCGTGGTGAACGCATGGCAGCAACACCCGGTTCGACAAAACGCTGCGTGATCTGGTTCGGAGAACCGTGCCCACGCGAGAAGATCCTGCTGGCCGCCGAAGGCTGGCAGGTACGTACGGTGTTACCCAGGCAAGCCGCGGGCATCGGCATGCGCGCCAACGACCAGGTGGTCGGCGTGATCGACCTGCGCCACCACTCCGGCGACGAACTGGAACACCTCGAAGCGCTGGCCAGCGAACACCGCCACCTGCCGCTGCTGGGCATCGAGCCTGCGGCGCCGCACGACGACGATGCCCGCACCCACCGTCTGTTGTCCGCCTGCCGGCAGCGCTTCGCCCATCCGCTGGACCTGGACGAACTGATGCGGCGGCTGGCCACGCTGGACGACGATCCGGCATGGCACCGCACCGACGACGTGTTCGACTGCCTGCGCGGGGAAAGCACGGCGATGCTGGCCATGCGCGCAACCCTGCGCAAGTTCGCCCCCGTCGACCTGCCGGTCCTGATCACCGGCGAAACCGGCACCGGCAAGGAGGCCGCCGCGAATGCACTGCACCGGCTGTCGCAGCGCGAGGGACACCCGTTCCTGGCGATCAACTGCGGGGCGATCGCGCCGACGCTGCTGCAGTCGGAACTGTTCGGCCACGAGCGCGGCTCCTTCACCGGCGCGACCACGCGCCGCCAGGGGCTGTTCGAGAATGCGCACCGCGGCACCGTGTTCCTCGACGAGGTCGGCGACCTGCCGATGGAGGCGCAGACCAGCCTGCTGCGGGTACTGCAGGAAGGCACCATCGAGCGGATCGGCAGCAACCAGCCGATCCACGTGGACGTGCGGGTGCTGGCGGCGACCCATGTGGACCTGGAGCAGGCAATCGAACAGCGGCGCTTCCGCAGCGACCTCTACTACCGGCTCAACGTCCTGCACCTGTCATTGCCGCCACTGCGTCGGCGCGACGGCGACATCGAACTGCTGGCCCGGCATTTCCTGCGCGTGTTCCGCGCGCACCACGCGGTGCGCGCGCGCGGCTACACCAGCGCCGCGCTGCAGGCCATGTCGCGTTTCCACTGGCCGGGCAACGTGCGCGAACTGCTCAACCGGGTGCAGCGCGCGGCCATCACCACCGAGGACGAATTGATCGACTGCGCCGACCTCGGCATCGGACCGTCCGCCGATGCGCTCGCGCGGGACCCGGCCGGCAACCGCATCGACCGCGAGGCCCTGCTGTCCTGCCTGGCGCAGAGCCGCTACAACGTCAGCGCCTGCGCGCGCCTGATGAAAGTCTCGCGCGTGACCGTCTACCGCCTGTGCCGCAGGCACGCGGTGCGGTTGGATACGCTGCGCTAAGCGCCGCCCGGCCTACATCGCATACGGCAGCTTGAACGACAGGCTGAAATCCGGCGCATCCGGGGTGAGGCCGATGCCGAGCAGGCTGACGAAGGTGGCCCGGGAGGTCAGCGCGTAAGTCACCCCAAGATTCAACGAGCCGGCATTGGCGTCGCTGCCGATCACCTTCATCCACCTGCCGTCCTTGTAGCGGGTGGAGGCGCGTGCGCTGAGCTTGTCGCTGAAGGAAATGCTCAGGCTGGTGCGTTCGTTGAAGGCGAACGCCACGCCCGCGCCGAAGTAGTACGAATCGCCCAGCTTCACCTCGCCCGGGTTGACCGTGTCCGGGTTGGAGTCGATGTCGCCGAAGCCGCGCTTGAACGAGCGGATGTAGCCGACGTTGGCGAACAGGATGGCCGGGTCGGCGGTCTTCACCGCCGACAGACCGGCGCTGGCCTGCCATACGCCGTTGCCGGTGGGCTGTTCGGCCGGTACCGCGAAGCGGATGAAGTCGTCGTCGTCGCGCTCGATCACCTTCCAGTCCAGGCCATAGGGTTCGCGCCCGGTGGGCGCGGTGATGCCCGCGGTGAACACCGTCTCCGGCCGCCAGCCGCGCTCGCCGAACAGCCTGTAGTTGGCGCTGAGGGTGGCGTCGCCGATGCCGGCGCCGTGCGTCTCCTCCTGCGCGATGGCCGCGGCCGAGCCGCCGGCCCCGCCCTTCTGGTAGAGCGTCTTGCGCCCGATGTAGGGCACGTCCAGGTTCAGCGTCAGCCGCGGGTTGACGCCCCAGCGCGCGGCGAAGTTCCAGGTCAGCGAATCGGACTCGACGTTCTCGATGGCGATGTTGCCGAGGAAGATCGCGTCCAGCGCCAGGAAGCCGTTGAGGGTGAGCTGCTTGCGGTCATAGCGCGCGTAGCTGAGGCTGTTTTCCAGGGTCAGGCGACGATTGAACAGCGCCGACTGCTGCTGCTTGACGTCATCGACGCTGCGTCGCGCCGCATCCTGCGCCGCCTGTGCCTCGGTCGCGGAACTGGCATAGCCCTCGCCGGTCGTCGGAGCCGCGGCGGGCGCGGGTATGGCCGCCTGTGCGGGAACCTGTGGCGACGCCGGTGGCGCAGCCCTGCCGTTGATCCGCGCCTGCATGGCCTGCATCTGCATATCGAGGTCGCGCAACCGCCGCACTTCCTGCGCGTAGCTCGCCTTGAGCGACTCCAATTGCGCCAGCATCGCCTCCATCCGCGCTTCGTCGCCCCCGGCCGCGGCCTCCTGCGCCGCCACCCGCGGCGCCACCACGGCCAAACCCGCCAGCGCCGCCATCGCCAGTCGATTCATCGTCGTGTTCCTCTGCCTGTGTCCTGCTCCATGCACCGCAATGCCTACTGCCCGCCGCTCCCGGCCATCCCGCGGTTGAGCGAGATGGCCTGCGCCACGTTCTGCGCCAGCGTCCGGTCGTCCACCAGCGACTGCCGCACCAGATCCACCTGCAGGCGGTTGCCCGCCTGCTGTCCGTCGGCCATCAGCTGGATGCTCTGGCCGACGCTGCCATTGCGCAGCCACTGCCGCACCGCTCCCTGCCCGTCCACGCGCAGCTCCAGTTGCGCGGCATTGCCGTCGAAACCGGCCATCGCGCTGGCGTCGCCCACCTGCAGGCGGGCATCGCCGCCAACGCCGCCCTGCTGTTCGGGGACGATACCGTCGTCACGCACGTCCAGGTGCAGCACGTTGCTGGCGGTGTTGCCGTCGCCGGCCACCTGCACGCTCTGCACCAGCCCGGAAACATTGCCCAGACCGCTGCCGTCGATGCTGCGCGCACCCGTGCCGGGCAGCGGCGCATCGGCCGCGGTGATGCTGACGCTGGGGGTGAAGCTCACCGTTGGCACCCTGCCCTTGCTGAAATCCATGCCCAGGGTCAGCCCGCCCTGCAGGCGCTGGCCGTTGGCGGCCTGCCAGACCGAGATCATGGTCACGCCGAACCATGCCACGGCGTTGCCGCCCACCGTGTAGCGGCCGCGCATCAGGTTCAGTTCGGAATCGGGAATCTCGTGCAGGCCCTTGCCGGGGGACGCCACCGGTTCCGCGGCATGGGCCGACAGTGCGAACGCCAGCGCAAGCAGCGCCGGGACGGTTGTACGGATGTGCATGACAACGCTCCTTCAGAACAGATCGGCATGGGTGAAGCCGAAGTCCACCAGCTCCGCGTCGGTGATGGGTCCGCGCCCCTGGCGCGCATACAGCGCGCGGGCGCTGGCCTTCCGGCTGGGTTGCAGCAGCACCGTGTCGCGGTCGAAGTCGCTGCCTATCACCACGAACACCGCGCGCGACGGCCACGCTTCCAGAAATTCGTGCAGCGGCAGCGCCCGGTTGCCGAGGATCGGGTCGCCGATCTCGGCCACGTCGCCATGCACCTGCTTGAGCACGACGAAGTGGCGGAAGCCGCGCACGTCCATCAGCACCAGCCCCGGCACCCGCAGGCTCCGGAGCCGCTCCTCGTCGATGCGGTAGCCGCGCCCGCGCATGCCCAGCGACTCGACGTAACGTTTGATGTCCAGCAGCGAGAAACCGCGCTGCCGGACCAGTTCGGGGTCGGCCACGCCCATCATGCCCTCGATCACCGTGGCCTCGTCGGTGTTCAGGTGGTAGGCATGGCGCAGGATCGTGGCCAATGCCGCCGCGCCGCAGCTGTAGTCGGTGTGCTGGCGCACCAGGTTGCCGAAGCGCCGCTCCTGCATGCTCTCGACCTTGCCGGCGTAAAGCGCGCCATTGGGCAGGACGCCGCTGAAGGCGACGTCGCCGGCGTGCGCGTCCGGCACCACCGACATGGCAAGGGCTGCAAGCAGCATCCAACGGAACATGGTCCTCGGCGCCTCCGTGGGCATCGGCAGGTGGAAGTCCCCGCCCCGCGGGGGAGGAACGGGGACTCCCGGGTCACCCGGCCATTGGCGGATGGCCGGGCTTGTTGCTCCTGGCAGGTGCGCCGCCCGTGCGGGCGGCGCATCCGGTCACTCGCTGCCGCCGGTGCCGCCGCCGCTGGAGGGCTGCGCGACCGCCAGGGTCAGGCTGTTGGCCTGCAGGTTGCCGGTGCCGGCGGAGACGTTCACGCCGATGTTGCCGGACGCCGCGGAGAACGCGCTGCCGGAGAGGCTGGCGGTATTGGTCGCATCCACCGCGATCCAGTCCACGTCGACCACCTGCCCGCTCAGGCTGGCCACCAGGTCGGCCGTGCCCATCTCCGAGAAACTCAGCCGGCCGCTCTCGTCGGTATCCCAGGCCATGCCGCCCACGCCCTGCCTGTACGGGTTGCGTACCGCGCCCTGGGTTTCGTTGTCCCAGTCGCTGTGGCCGGTCTGGTTGCCGCCGGTATGGGTGTTGCCGGTCCAGTTGTCCGGGTAGAAGTTGGTCTTCTGGTAGGAGTTGCCGGTACCGCTGTAGCTGCCGCTGCCGCTGCCGCGGGTGGTGCCGGTGACGTTGCCGCGCATGCTGATGGAGTAGGTGTTGACGAGGTAGTCGTAATAACCGTCGTTGTCCACGGTGTTGCCCGAGGACACCTGGTTCGAGCTGACGCTCGCGGTGGCGTAGGCGCTGGTGGCCACCGACGCGGCCAGCGCGTTCTTCTGCTCGTTGTTGTTGCCCGAGGTGACGTTCACGCCGATGTTGCCGGAAGCGCCGGAGAACGCATTGCCGCCGATGTCCGCGGCATTGGTCACGCCGTAGTTCATCGTGGTGTTGTTCATGCCGCTCTGGTTCACGAACACCTCCGCGTCGGCCATGCCGAAACTGAAGGAGGCGTCCGCGGCCGACAGCGCGGCGGCGTTGTCCTGCGCGTTGTTGTCGCCAGCGGCGACGTTGAAGCCGAGGTTGCCCGAGGCGCTGGAGGCCACGTCGTCGGCGATCGAGGCACCGTTCTGCACCAGGCCGTTGGAGGCGCTGTTGCCGGAGATCGACTGGCGGTTGTCGATCACGGCGATGGCCGCCGAGTCCAGGTCGATGTTGCCGGTGATGGTCGGGTCGCCGGAGAACTGGATGTCAGACCCCAGCCGCAGGTCCTTTTCCAGGTTCACGGCGACGCCGTGGTTGTTCTTCTCGCTGCGCTCGTCCGCGTTGATGTTGGAGGTCTTCTGCACGTCCTCGTACACCTGCGTGCTGGAACGCGAGTCGGCGTAACGAAGCACCGCGGCGGCGTCCAGCTTCAGGTCCACGTCCGTGTCCACCGTGGTGTTCGTGGTCGTATTGGTGTTGGTGTTGGTGTTGGTATTCGTGTTGGTGCGCGTCTCGTTCACGTTGTGCTGGTGATCGATGTCCGCGCTCCGGTTCTGGTTGTCCGCCGCATTGGCTGCCGCGCTCAGGGTGAGCGCGGAAACCGCCATGGCGAGTACGGTCCATTTATTCGCTTTCATGGTGCCCTCTTCAGGTTTTCTGATGCATCGGGTTGATGGAACGTCGTTCACGGGGAGCCCTGCACGGACAGGCTCAGCCTGTTTTCCGTGGCATTGCCCGAGCCCGCGATCTGATTGAGTTGCAGCACGCCGTCGAAACCGCGCAATGCGGATGCCTCCACGCCCACCTTGCGGCTGGCGCGTGGATCACCGGCGGCGGGCTGCCCCCCTGCCGACGCGATGGCGGAAGACGCGGCCATCGCCTCGTCCGTTGCCTCGCGTATGCCCTGTGCGGCCAGCGTCGCGGTCACGGCATTCACTTCCGAATTGCCGCCGCCACTGGCCTGGTTGATCGATGCGATGCCGCTGGCCCCGGCCAGTGCGTCACCCACGATGCAGGCCGAGGCCCACAGCGGGTGGTCGAACGCCTCCGAGCGGTGGCGCTGGCCGGCATCGACGCTGGCTGCCGCGCGCTGGCCGCTGGCCAGCCCGTGCAGGTTGGCCTGCAGGTTCATGTCCCCGGCGGCCTGGTTGACCTTGATCGAACCGGCGGCGCCGGCCAGCGCCCGCCCGTCGATGCGGCTGTCGGCGGAAAGGTAGGCGAGCATGCCGGCATAGCCGTCGCCGCGCGGCTGCGCCGATGCCGGCAGCATCGCGCCGCCCAGCAGCACGAGCCCGAGAACCCGGCGCCACGGGATGCGGCCCGGATTCATGGTCCACCCGTCGCAACCGGTTGCGCCTGCGGGAACTGCGCCAGCGCGCCACGCAGCTGGTCGCCGACGCCACGCGTGGCGCCGCCCACGGCGCCCATCGGGCCACCGACCATGCGCGCCATCTGGCCGCCGGCCAGCATGCCGCCCTCGCCCGTCACCCGGTCCAGCGCACCACCGGCCACGCCGCCGGCCACCCGCTCCACGGTACCCTGGCCATGCACGGCACCCGGCGCGGCATGGGCCAGGCCGGATTCCATCGCGGCGTAGTCGGCATCGTCCAGTTCATCAAGACCGCCGATGCCCAGTGCCGAGCCCACTTCCCTGCGCGGCGAAGGATCGACGATCAGGGCCATGCCCGGCGGCGGCATGCGGTAGGCCGGGCGGGTGGAGACATCGCGCAGCAGCACGATTTCACCCGGCTTCGCCTTCACCCCTTGGTGCGCATCCGCGGCCTGTGCCGCACTGGCGCAGGCGGCGGCCAATACCAGCCAACCTGCCAGCGCATTGACACGCCTGGGAATCCTGCCATCCATATGCATCGTCCGCTTGTGCTTGGGCAAGGTGTTGGAGCAGCAACCATGCCAAGAAGAAAATTCAAGCAAAAACAATGCATTGCGAATACACCACGGGATGCACGACTGTATCCCTGCAACACCTGGCGGCCGTGGCGGGAACCCGGACGCGGGCCGGCGCACGACACCGGCCGCCCGTGCCGGCAGGCATCGGGCGGTGTTGCAGCCGCCGTGTTACAGCAGGTGTTACATGCGCAACACCCCACAGCGGAAAGGCCGGGAAATCCCGGCCTTTCCATGTCCTCGGTCCATTGGCGCGGCGCGCTCAGGAATGCGCGTCACCACCGCTTTCCACCGCCGCGGTATTGGGCCCCTCGTAAACCGCACGATCCAGCAGCCCGGTTTCCTTGGCCACGATCACCGGCACCACCATCTGCCCGGTGACGTTGGTCATCGTGCGCATCATGTCCAGCACGCGGTCGATGGCGTACAGGTAGCCGATCGCCTCCAGCGGCAGGTTGGCCGCGCTCAGCACCACCGTGGCCATCACCACCGCGGTGCCCGGCACGCCGGCGGTGCCGAAGCTGCCCAGCACCGAGGCGATCAGCACCACCACGTACTGCTCCGGGGTCAGCGGCACGCCGGTGTACTGGGCGATGAACACCGCGCACAGCGCCGGGTAGATCGCGCCGCAGCCGTCCATCTTGATGCTCGCGCCCAGCGGCACGGCGAAGGAGGCGTAATCCTTGTTGACGCCGAGGTTGTCGGTGATCGAGCGCATCGCCACCGGCATCGCCGCGAAGCTGGACGAGGCGACGAAGCCCACCTGCATGCCCGGCGCGGCGCCGCGGAAGAACTTGATCGGGTTCAGCCCGTGCGCCAGCAGCAGGCCGCTGTAGACCACGACGATGTGCAGCGCGCAGGCCACGTACAGCGCCAGCACGAAGCTGCCCAGCGGCAGCAGCTTCTCGAAGCCGTAGCTGCCGACCAGCCCGGCGATCAGGCCGAAGGTGCCCAGCGGGGTCATCTCCAGCACGAAGCGGGTGACCTGGATCATGATCTCGCTGAGCTGCCCGGTCAGCCTGCGCGCCTCGTTGACCTTCTCGCCCAGCTTGACCATCGCGAAACCGACCAGCCCGGCGAAGAAGATCACCGGCAGGATCGAGCCGCGCCCGGCCGCCAGCACGGTTTCGCCCGCCGCGTTGATCCGGGTGCCGATGCCGGACAGCGCGTAGAACACGTTGGCCGGCACCACGTCCATCAGCACCTTGGCCACCGACGGCACGTCGCGCGGGGTGTAGGCGCTGTCCACGCTCAGCTGCAGCCCGCCGGTGCCCGGCTGCATCACCGTGCCCACCAGCAGGCCCACGCCCACCGCCAGCGCGGCGGTGACGATGAACCACAGGAAGGTGCGCCCGCCCAGCGCCGCGACCGACTTCTGCCCGTGCAGCGAGCCGATGGCGTTGATGACCGCGAAGAACACCAGCGGCACCGCGATCATCTTGATCAGGGTCACGTACAGCTCGCCCAGCGGCCCGAACCAGGTTTCGGCCGCCGGCCCCAGCACCCAGCCGGCCAGCGCGCCGAGCACGAAGCCCGCCACCACGCGCTGCCAGAACGGTATCCGCAACCACGCAGAAACCAGCTTCATGTCGTCATTCCAGGGGAGTATTCCGTAAAGGCGGGCACGATAACGCAAGCCCGGCGGCGGCACGATCTCACAGGGACAAAGCTGCGTGTCATCGGCGTGCCTTTTCCGCTCGGTCATAATGGTCGTTCATTTCCGTTGACCGCATGCCGCCATGCCCGACACCAAATTCCTGCTCGCCGCCCTGTCCACCCTGCTGCTCGGCGCCTGTACCAGCGCCGGCGCGCCGAAGCCCCCCGCCACGCTGGCGGTAACGGTGCCGCAGGTCGCCCACCCGCAGGGCGAAACCCCGCAATGGTGGTACCGCAACGGCGCCGCGCAGGCCGCGGCCAACGGCGCGATGGCCGGCAAGGCCAAGAACGTGATCCTGTTCCTCGGCGACGGCATGAGCCTGACCACCGTGGCCGCCGCACGCATCCTCGAAGGCCAGCGCCACGGCGGCGCCGGCGAGGAAAACCTGCTGTCGTGGGAGCGCTTCCCCGCCACCGCGTTCAGCAAGACCTACAACACCGATTCGCAGACGCCGGATTCGGCCGGCACCATGACCGCCATCACCACCGGCGTGAAGACCCACATGGGCGCCATCGGCGTTTCCGCCGGTCCCCGCAACGACTGCGCCGACAGCCTGAACAAGCACCTGCTGACCTGGCTGCAACTGGCCGACAGCGCCGGCATGGCCACCGGCGTCGTTTCCACCGCACGCCTGACCCACGCCACCCCGGCCGCCACCTACGCCAACTCGCCCGACCGCAACTGGGAAAACGACACCGACCTGCCGGAAGCGGCCAGGGCCGCCGGCTGCGTGGACATAGCCCAGCAACTGCTTTCGACCGCGCGCTTCGGCCGCGGCCCGCTGGTCGCCCTCGGCGGCGGCCGCGCGCAGTTCACCACCGTCGAAGAACGCGACCCCGAATACGACGACAAGGTCGGCCAGCGCCTGGACGGCCGCAACCTCGTCGCCGAGTGGCAGCAGGCGCACCCGCAGGGCGCCTACGTCTGGAACACCGCGCAGCTGAAGGCCGCCGCCGGCGCCCCGGCCCTGCTCGGCCTGTTCGAGCCGGACCACATGCAGTACGAGCAGGACCGCGCCAACGACCGGGCCGGCGAACCCTCGCTGGCCGAGCTGACCCGCACTGCCATCGCCAACCTGTCCAAGCACGGGGAAGGCTACGTGCTGATGGTGGAAGGCGCGCGCATCGACCACGCCAACCACAGCGGCAACGCCGCCCGCGCGCTCGGCGACACCATCGCCCTGTCCGACGCGGTGCGCGCCGCCGCCGAGGCGACCTCGGCCGAGGACACCCTGATCATCGTCACCGCCGACCACTCGCACACCCTGAACTTCGTCGGCTACCCGGCGCGTGGCAACCCGATCCTGGGCAAGGTCAAGGACAAGGGCGGCGAAGACGGCACCGGCGGGCTGGAACTGGCCCGCGACGCCACCGGCCTGCCCTACACCACGCTCAGCTACGCCAATGGCCCCGGCTACACCGGCGCCAGCAACCAGCAGCCGGCCGGGCCGAAGAAGTACCCGCATGCGCCGAGCAGCTTCGACCCGGCCAGCGGCCGCCCCGACCTGACCCACGTCGATACCGAGCACCCGGACTACATGCAGGAAGCGCTGGTGCCGGCCAAGAGCGAATCGCACGGCGGCGAGGACGTCGGCATCTGGGCACGCGGCCCCGGCAGCAACGCCGTGCGCGGCACGCTGGAGCAGAACACCATCTACCACCTGATCGTGCAGGCCACCCCGCGCCTGCGCGAACGCCTGTGCGCGCAGGGCACCTGCGATACGCAGGGTGTGCCGGTGGAACTGCCGCAGCCGACGACGTTCGAACGCAGGACCCCGTGACGGCGATGCGCACCGCCGCGTATCGGTCCGTGGCGGCGGTGCTGCCGTCCCTGTTCTCCGCCGCAGCCGCGCTCGCGGCCGGGGACGACTGCCTGCTGCCGGAACGGTTCGACCTGCCAGTGCTGGAAGGCTGCCGGCAGGCCGCGCCCGGCACGCTGGAACTGTCCGCGGACGCGCTGGCCCGGCTGCCGTTCAATGCGGATGGGCTGGCCACGGTGCTTGCCGCCGGCCAGTTTTATTACGTGCGCCGCGATGGCCATTACCTGCCGGTCATCACCTTCGACAACGGCGCGGACTATTTCAGCGAAGGCCTGGTCCGCGCCGTCGTCGGCGGCAAGCTCGGCTATTACGACACCGGACTGCAACCGGCCTTCGCCGCCCGCTTCGACTGGGGCTGGCCGTTCGAGGACGGCGAGGCGCTGGTCTGCGAAGGCTGCCGCCGCGGCGAAACCGACGCCGACGGCCATACGCCGATGATCGGCGGCCGCCGCTACCGCATCGACCGCCACGGCAATCCACTGCCGGAATCCCCGTAGGAGCGACGCCAGTCGCGACAGGGCTTCACCGGCAACCCCACATCGCGACTGACGTCGCTCCTACAATTCCCGGATGACCCTGCATTCCCCCTCCCTGCTGGATGCCGCCGCCGGAACGCCGGTGCTGGTCGGCTTCAGCGGCGGGCTGGATTCCACCGTGCTGCTGCACCTGCTGGCGCACGCACCCGACCGGCGCGAGGCCGGCCTGCGCGCGGTGCACGTGCACCACGGCCTGCAGGCCGGGGCCGACGACTGGGCGGCCCACTGCCAGCGCATCTGCGACGAATGGCAAGTGCCGCTGCACATCATCCACGTGCAGGTCGGCGACGACACCGGCCTTGGCCCCGAAGCGGCGGCGCGCCACGCCCGCCATGCGGCCTTCGCCGAACTGCTGCAAACCGGCGAATGGCTGGCGCTGGCCCACCACCGTGACGACCAGGCCGAAACCTTCCTGCTGCGCGCCCTGCGCGGCTCCGGCAGCGACGGGCTGGCGGCGATGCGCGAACGCCGCGCCTTCGCCGCCGGCCAGCTGTGGCGCCCGCTGCTGCATGTCCCGCGCGCGGCGCTGGAAGTCCATGCGCGCCTGCATCGATTGCACTGGATCGAAGATCCCAGCAACACCCGCGACGCCTTCGACCGCAATTTCCTGCGCAACACGGTGATGCCGTTGCTGGCCGGGCGCTGGCCCGACGCGGCGGCCATGTTCGCGCGCAGCGCGGTGCTGGCCGGCGAGGCCTCCGGCCTGTTGCACGTACACGACGCGCAGGCACTGCACGCCTGCGATGGCGGCGACGGCACGTTGTCGGTCACCGCCCTGCGCGCGCTGCCACCGCCGGCCTGCGCCCGAGTACTGCGCCTGTGGGTGCAGCAACGCGGGCTGCCGCCGCTGCCGGGCAACGGCGTGGCACGCATCCGCCACGACCTGCTCGATGCCGCGCACGACCGGCAGGCCGAATTCCGCTGGCAACAGGCGCGCATCGTGCGCTGGCGCGACTGCCTGCACGCCATCGGCGAACTGCCGCACTGGCCCGCCGGCTGGCAGGCACGCTGGGACGGCCACGCGCCCCTGCCGCTGCCCGACGGCGGCAGGCTGGAGCTGCACGGCGCCCCCGCTTTCGATACCCCGCTGCAGGTACGCCAGCGGGAAGGCGGCGAACGCATCCGGCTGCCCGGCCGCGGGCACAGCCACCTGCTCAAGCACTGCCTGCAGGATGCCGGGGTCGCGCCGTGGCTGCGCCCGCACCTGCCGCTGTTGTGCGATGCCGCACAGGTACTCGCCGCCGGCGACCGCATCGTCTCGGCGACGCTGCACGGCTGGCTGCGGGAGCGCGCCGCGCACCTGCGCTGGCACGCCCCCGCCCCCGCGAATTGACCCTTTCCCGCATGCCGCTCACACTTGCGGCCATGCCCAAGAAGTCCCCAAACGAGACCTCGCCGGTCGCCCACTTCGAGCAGTCGCTGGAAGAGCTGGAGCAACTGGTGGAGAAGATGGAAGCCGGCGACCTGAGCCTGGAGCAGTCGCTGAGCGCCTACGAGCGCGGCGTCGGCCTGTACCGGCAATGCCAGCAGGCGCTGGAGCAGGCCGAACTGCGCGTGCGCCTGCTCACCGACCCGGCGCAACCGGACAAGTCCGAACCGTTCGACCCCGTCGGCGATGACGACTGACGCCCTGTTCGCCGGTTGGATCGCACGCACCGAACAGCAGCTGCAGGCCGCCCTGCCCGACCCGGAAACCGCGCCACGGCGCCTGCACCAGGCCATGCGCCATGCCGCGCTCGGCGGCGGCAAGCGCATGCGACCGCTGCTGGTCCACGCCGCCGGACACCTGTTCGACGCCGATCCTGCCCTGCTCGATGCCCCCGCCGTGGCGGTGGAACTGGTCCACTGCTACTCGCTGGTGCACGACGACCTGCCGGCGATGGACGACGACGACCTGCGCCGCGGCCGCCCGACCACCCACGTCGCCTTCGACGAAGCCACCGCCATCCTCGCCGGCGACGCGCTGCAGACCCGCGCCTTCGAAGTGCTGGCCGCGGAGCCGCTACCGCCCACGTTGGCGGTGGCCTGCCTGCGCACCCTGGCCGGCGCCTCCGGCGTGGCCGGCATGTGCGGCGGGCAGGCGCTGGACATCGACGCCACCGGCCGCGCCCAGCCGCTGGACGACCTCAAGCACATGCATGCACTGAAGACCGGCGCGCTGATCCGCGCCGCGGTGCGCATGGGCGCGCTGTGCGGCGGCGCGGACGAAACGCAACTGGCGCGGCTGGATGCGTTCGCCGATGCGCTGGGGCTGGCCTTCCAGGTGCGCGACGACATTCTCGACGTCGAGGCCAGCTCCGAACAGCTCGGCAAGACCGCCGGCAAGGACGCGGCGCAGGACAAGTCCACCTTTCCTGCATTGCTCGGCATGGACGGCGCCAGGGCACAGCTGGAAACACTGGCCGCCACGATGCGCGATGCGCTGGCGCCGTTCGGCACGCGCGCCGGCGCATTGGCGGCGCTGGGCGAACTGGCTATCCACCGCTCGCATTGAGGCTTGGACTCGCGGATCGCCGGCAATCGCGGCAATTGAATGCTCTCGTAGGTGCGGGGCTTGCCCCGCACAGGGACTTCGCAGCAAGGCCCCATGCGGGGCAAGCCCCGCATCTACGGAATCCGTCGCTCCAGCCAGCGCGTGGCCATGCGCCGCATCGATTCTTCGGCCTGCGCGTCCGCGGCAATCCCGGCGATGTCGCGCCACGCCAGCTCCAGCGACTCTTCGCTGACCACGAAAGCCTCGTCCGCGCCGGCCTGCACCACGTAGCGCACGTCGTGATGCCAGTGCCCCGGCACGTCGCCGCGCTCCGGAATCCAGTGGCAGTCGAGGTCGAAGATCGCCGCCGTCGGCAGCCGCAATCCGGTCAGGCCGGATTCTTCCTCCGCCTCGCGCAGGGCCACCGCCGCCAGGTCGCGGTCACCGTCGGCGTGGCCGCCCAACTGCAGCCAGCGCCCCAGCTTGCGGTGATGGGTCAGCAACACGCGCCGGCCGTCGGCGCTGACCAGCCATGCGCTGCCGGTGAAATGCCCGGACAGGCGCGAACGCGCGAACGGGTCGTTGCCGGGCTCGTCCAGCAACGCCGCGTATCCGGCGGCCAATGCGGCGTGTTCCGGCACGCGCCGCGCATAGTCCTGCAGCGCCAGCCGCAGCTCCCGATCCTGTTGATGCATGACTGCAGGCACATCCCATCGCTTCCGTCCGGCGCCCATTATCACCGTCCATGCTGCACCTGCGCTTGTCGGTTTTCGGCTCCTTTGGCAAGGTAGTCCGCTGCTGCCGGTTCAGCCTGCAGTTCAACTTGCAACGCCGCGGCTTGCCGCCGCGGCACCGACGAACAGCCTGGGAAACAGCGAATGCTCAAGACACTGCTGAGGGTCAAACCGGTCGAACCGGCCGCACACGTGGATGCCGGCGAACCGGTGGAAGGCAGCCTGCAAGGCGAAGCCACGCTCAAGCGCACCCTCACCGCACGGCACCTGGTATTGCTGGGCATGGGCGCGGTGATCGGCGCCGGCATCTTCGTCATCACCGGGCAGGCGGCGGCCAACCACGCCGGCCCGGCGATCATGCTGTCCTTCGTGCTGGCCGGCCTGGCCTGCGCCTTCGCCGGCCTGTGCTACGCCGAGTTCGCGGCGATGATGCCGGTGTCCGGCAGCGCCTATTCGTACTCCTACGCCACCCTAGGCGAAGGCATGGCCTGGTTCATCGGCTGGTGCCTGGTGCTGGAATACCTGTTCGCCTCCTCGTCGGTGGCGGTGGGCTGGTCGGCCTACCTGCTCAGCTTCCTCACCAGCACCCTGCACCTGCCCTTCCCCGATGCGCTCACCGCCGCGCCGATCGCCTGGGAAAACGGCCAGTTCATCGCCTCCGGCAAGCTGTTCAACCTGCCGGCGGTGCTGATCATCGCGGTGGTGTCCGGGCTGCTTTACGTCGGCGTCACCCAGTCCACCTTCGTCAACGCGATCATCGTCGCGGTCAAGGTGGCGGTGATCTGCCTGTTCGTCGGTTTCGGCGCGATGTACGTCACCCCCGAGAACTGGACGCCCTTCATCCCCGACAACACCACCGGCGTGTTCGGCCAGTTCGGCTGGAGCGGCGTGTTCCGCGCGGCCTCGATCGTGTTCTTCGCCTACATCGGCTTCGACGCGGTTTCCACCGCCGCCGGCGAGACCAAGGACCCGCAGCGCAACATGCCGATCGGCCTGCTCGGCTCGCTGGCGGTGTGCACCATCATCTACATCGTGGTCTGCGCGGTGATGACCGGGCTGATGCACTACACCAAGCTGGGCACCGACAAGCCGGTGGCCACCGCGCTGGAAGCCTATGCCAACCTGGCGTGGCTGAAGACCTGGGTCGAGATCGGCGCCATCGCCGGCCTGTCCTCGGTGATCCTGGTGATGATGATGGGCCAGACTCGCATCGCCTACACCATCTCCCGCGATGGCCTGTTGCCGCGGATATTCGGCAAGGTGCACCCGAAGTTCCGCACCCCGCACCTGAGCACGGTGATCGTCGGCGCGGTCGCGGCCACGCTGGCCGGGCTGGTGCCGCTGAACGTGCTGGGCGAACTGGTCGCGATGGGCACGCTGCTGGCCTTCGCCACCGTCTGCGTCGGCGTGCTGATCCTGCGCCGCACCCGCGCGGAGATGCCGCGCCCGTTCCGCGTGCCGGCGGTGTGGCTGGTCGCCCCGCTCGGTGCGCTGATCTGCCTGACCCTGTTCGCGATGGCGTTCGCCGCCCACTGGCTGGTCTTCGTGCTATGGAACGTCCTCGGCGTGGCCATCTACCTCGGCTACGGCATGCGCCACAGCAAGCTCAACAAGAGCGTCTGATTCCAACACTCCCGACCGGCGCCGATGGCGCCGGTTTCATTGCGCGACCGCCGCGCCCCGCAACCAGCGAAGACCCGAACCATGCTCAAGCAACTGTGGGCCACCAAACATCCGCACGCCGCCCATGAAGAGGCCAACGGCCTGAGCCTGCGCCGCACGCTCGGCCCGTGGGGGCTGACCGCGCTGGGCATCGGCGCGGTGATCGGCGGCGGCATCTTCGTCATCACCGGGCAGGCCGCGGCCGACCACGCCGGCCCGGCGATCATGCTGTCCTTCGTGTTGGCCGCGGTGTGCTGCGCGTTCTGCGCGATGGCCTACGCCGAGTTCGCGGCGATGGTGCCGGTGTCCGGCAGCGCCTACACCTACACCTACGCCACCTTCGGCGAGCTGTCGGCGTGGTTCATCGGCTGGATGCTGGTGCTCGAATACGGCGTCTCCGCCTCGGCGGTGGCGGTGAGCTGGACCGGCTACTTCCTCAGCCTGCTCAGCCATTTCGACATCCACCTGCCGGCGGCGCTGGTCAACGCGCCGCTGGACGAGAAGCTGCGCCCCACCGGCGCCATCGCCAACCTGCCGGCGGCCGGGCTGGTGCTGCTGCTGACCTGGCTTTGTTATGTGGGCATCCGCAAGTCCTCGGCGATGAACATGGCGATGGTCATCCTCAAGACCGGGCTGATCGTGCTGGTGATCGCCGCCGGCTGGAAGTACGTGGATCCGGGCAACTGGACGCCGTTCATCCCCGAGAACGTCGGCCCCGGCAAGTACGGCTTCGAGGGCGTGCTGCGCGGCGCGGCGATGGTGTTCTTCGCCTACATCGGCTTCGAGGCGGTGTCGGTGGCGGCGCAGGAGTCGCATCGGCCGCAGCGCGACATGCCGATCGGCATGCTGCTGTCGCTGGTGGTGTGCACCGTGCTGTACATCGCGATGGCCGCGGTCATGACCGGGCTGGTGCCCTACACCCAGCTGGGCACCGCCGAGCCGGTGGTCACCGCGGTGGCCGCACACCCGCAGCTGGGCTGGCTGCGCGTGATCGTCGAGGTCGGCGCGCTGATCGGCCTGTCCTCGGTGGTGCTGGTGATGATCATCGGCCAGCCGCGCATCTTCATGATCATGGGCCGCGACGGCCTGCTGCCGCCGGTGTTCACCCGCATCCACCCGAAGTACCGCACCCCGCACATCAACACCGTCATCACCGGCATCGGCATCGCCCTGCTGGCGGCGCTGTTCCCGCTGGACATCCTCGGCGAGCTGACCTCGATGGGCACCCTGATCGCCTTCGCCGCAGTCTGCGCCGGCGTGCTGGTGCTGCGCCGGACCCAGCCGGACCTGCCGCGCCCGTTCCGCATGCCGGCGGCGTGGCTGATCTGCAGCCTCGGCGTGCTCAGCTGCGGCGCGCTGCTCACCGCGATGACCGCGCACAACTGGATGCTGATGGGGGTCTGGACCGCGGCCGGCTTCATCATCTACTTCGCCTACGGCCACCGCCACAGCAAGCTGCGCCGCTGAAAACTGCAGGCGCTTGTGGGTGCCGACCGTCGGTCGGCACTCCTTCCCCCCCTGCGCCGCCCGACCAACGGTCGGGCGCTACCCAATCACGGTAGTGCCGGCCGCTGGCCTGCAACCTCGCATCACCCAGCATCCTTGCAGATGCCGGCCAGCGGCCGGCACTACAGCTTTTGCGGGCAGCCCGTAGAATTGCAGGCATGAATGCCCCCTCTGCCCCCTACGACGCCCGGCGCCTGAGCGAACTGGCCCAGCTGCTGATCGACAACGTCCGCGAACTGGCCCAGGCCGGCTGGACGCCGGCCACCAGCAGCAATTTCTCGCACCGGCTGGACGACCGGCATGCGGCGATCACCGTGTCCGGCAAGGACAAGGGGCGGCTGGTCGAGGCCGACATCATGGTGGTGGATTTCGACGGCAAGGCGGTGGGCCGGCCGCTGCGCCCATCGGCCGAAACCCTGCTGCACACCCAGCTCTACGCCCGCTTCGCGGACGTTAACTGCGTGCTGCACACCCATTCGCCGGTGCAGACCGTCGCCTCGCGCCTGTACGGCGCGCAGGGCCACATCCGGCTGGAAGGCTACGAACTGCTCAAGGCATTGCACGGCAATTCCACCCACGAAACCGCGGTGGACCTGAAGGTGTTCCCGAACACCCAGGACATGGACGTACTGGCCGCGCAGGTGGAAGCCGAGCTGGACAAGGGCCCGATGTGGGGCTACCTGATCGACGGCCACGGCCTGTACGCCTGGGGCCGCGACATGGCCGAAGCGCGCCGCCATCTGGAGGCCTTCGAGTTCCTGCTGCACTGCGAGCTGGAACTGCGCAAGCTGCGGTAGGTCGGGGTTACGTCCCCGACGTTTCACCGTATGCCCGGCATGGCGCGTCGGGGGCGTAGCCCCGACCTACCCTGCTACCCTTTCCGTCCCCCACACGCCCAGAGCCACCGCCATGAGCCGACTGCGCATCTTCAATGACACCGACCCGGCCACGCCGCTGCTGGACAGCCGCGACGGCGAGGCCATCGCCGCCGAGCTGAAGGCGATCGGCGTCACCTTCGAGCGCTGGCAGGCCAGGCATGAAGTCGCGCCGGGCGCGAGCCAGGAAGAAGTGTTCGCCGCCTACCGCGAGGACATCGACCGCCTCGTCGCCGCCAACGGCTTCAAAAGCGTGGACGTGGCCTCGATCGCGCCGGACAACCCCAACCGCGCCGAGATCCGCCGGAAGTTCCTCGACGAGCATTACCACAAGGAGGACGAGGTGCGTTTCTTCGTCGCCGGCTCGGGCCTGTTCACCCTACACGTGGGCGACAAGGTCTACGAGGTGGAATGCGTGAAGGACGACCTGATCGCGGTACCGGACGGCACCACCCACTGGTTCGACATGGGCGAAGAACCGAGCTTCGTGGCGATCCGCTTCTTCACCGAGCCGGATGGCTGGGTCGGCCATTTCACCGGCACCGACATCGCGCGGAAGTTCCCGCGCTACGAGCCCGGCGTCGCGTGATGCCCAGAGCCCCTCTCCCGTTGGGGTAAGAGGGGCAGCTTGCGAACCACCGGTTCGCTGCCCCTCGAACGCCCTTGCGCCAGCGCAAGGGCCGGGGCGCGAAGCGGGGGTTGGGGTGAGGG
>NZ_LDJP01000104.1 GCF_001431505.1 Stenotrophomonas daejeonensis | reverse complement strand
GGGCGCGGAGCGGGGGTTGGTGAGAGGGTCGGGGCGAAGCCCCCGCGGTGTTCAACTGCACGTGTGCTTCGCCCGTACCCTCATCCGGCGCTTCGCGCCACCTTCTCCCGGGGGGAGAAGGGTAAAGCAGTCACAGGTCGAACTTGATGCCCTGCGCCAGCGGCAGCGAATCGGAGTAGTTGATGGTGTTGGTCTGCCGGCGCATGTAGACCTTCCATGCATCCGAGCCGGACTCGCGGCCGCCGCCGGTGTCCTTCTCGCCGCCGAACGCGCCGCCGATCTCGGCGCCGCTGGTGCCGATGTTGACGTTGGCGATGCCGCAGTCGCTGCCGGCCGCCGAAAGGAACTTCTCGGCGCTCTTCAGGTTGGTGGTGAAGATCGACGAGGACAGGCCCTGCGGCACGCCGTTCTGCATGTCGATGGCTTCGTCCAGCGTCGAATACTTCATCACGTACAGGATCGGTGCGAAGGTCTCGTGCTGGACGATCTCGTCGCTGTTCTTCAGGCCGGTGACGATCGCCGGCAGCACGAAGTTGCCCGGGCGGTCGATGGCGGTGCCGCCAGTCTCGACGGTGCCGCCGGCGGCCTTGGCCTTGGCGATCGAATCCAGGAACTGCTGCACGGCCTCCGGGCTGTTCAACGGGCCCATCAGGTTGGCCGCGTCCAGCGGGTCGCCGATCTTGCCTTCGACCTGCTTGTAGGCCTTGACCAGCGTGGCCAGCACGGCGTCGTGGATGGACTCGTGCACGATCAGGCGGCGGGTGGTGGTGCAGCGCTGACCGGCGGTGCCGACCGCGCCGAACACGATGCCCGGCACCGCTAGCTTCAGGTCGGCGGTTTCGTCGAGGATGATGGCGTTGTTGCCGCCCAGTTCCAGCAGGCAGCGGCCGAGGCGCTTGGCGACCTTCTCGTTGACGATGCGGCCGATCCGGGTGGAGCCGGTGAAGGAGATCAGCGGCACGCGCTTGTCGTCCACCAGCTTCTCCGACAGCGCGGTGCCGGCGTCGTTGACCAGGAAGAAGATGTCCGGGAAGCCGCCTTCCTTCAGCGCCTCGTTGCAGATCTTCATCGTCGCGATGGCGGTCAACGGGGTCTTGTTGGACGGCTTCCAGATGCACACGTCGCCGCAGATGGCGGCAAGAAATGCATTCCACGCCCACACCGCGACCGGGAAGTTGAACGCGGAGATGATGCCGACCAGGCCCAGCGGGTGGTACTGCTCGTACATGCGGTGGCCGGGGCGCTCGGAGTGCATGGTGTAGCCGTACAGCATGCGGCTCTGGCCCAGCGCGAAGTCGGCGATGTCGATCATCTCCTGCACTTCGCCGTCGCCCTCGGGCTTGGACTTGCCCATTTCCAGCGCGACCAGCGAACCCAGCGCATCCTTGTGCCGGCGCAGCGCCTCGCCGCACAGGCGCACGGCCTCGCCGCGGCGCGGGGCCGGGGTGGTGCGCCACGCCTTGTAGGCTTCCTGCGCGCGGGCGATGACGGTCTCGTAGTCGGCCTCGGTGGTGGCCTGCACCTGCGCGATCACCTCGCCGGTGGTCGGGTTGCGCGGCGACAGCACGCCGGCGCCGGTGGTGGTGGACCATTCCCCGTTACCCAGGTAGGTGCCAGCGTTGGAAGCGTCGAGGCCGAGCGCCTTGAGCAGTTCGAAGGACATGAAAACTCCTGATTGCCTTGCGTTGTAGGGCGCAGCCGCTGGCGAGGGTGGGGTGCGGCATGCAGAACCACGATTTTAGCAGAGCCCCGCCGGCTTCTCCCCGGCCGCGGGGGTGCGGCGGAGGGGGCGGGCGTGCCACAATGCGCGCCCTCGGCCCCGTAGCTCAGCTGGATAGAGCGGTCCCCTCCTAAGGGACAGGTCGCACGTTCGAATCGTGTCGGGGCCGCCATCGATGAACGCCCGTGCCGGCGCTTGCGGCCGCCACCGGCGTGCGCACAGACTGCGCCCATGTCTGCCACCGCGCGCCACCTGCGACGCTACCTCCGGCCCACCGGGCTGGAATGCCATGACCATGCGCAGTGGGTGCTGCCGCTGCACGGCGACCTGCAGTTCGAGGTGGGCGGTGCGGGCGGCAGCCTGGACCTGCTGCAGGGCGCCTTCGTCGCGCCGGGCGAAAGCCACGACCTGGAGGCACTGGGCGACAACTGCTGCCTGATCATCGACTGCCATCCCGGCGTGCTCGACGACGACACGCTCGAACACCTGTGCCGGCAGCGCTGGTTGGCGTTGTCCCGGGACATCCGCCGGCAGTTGCAGGACATCCATGCCAACGGCGTGGGGATGGACCCGCTGCCGCAGCTGCTGCGCTATTTCGCCCCGGCCGGCAGCGGCGCGCGGCTGCAGGCGCTGTGCATGACCATCGCCGCCGCGCCCGGCGCGGACTGGACGGTGGCGCGGATGGCGGCCGAAGTCGGGGTCGGCGGCAGCCGCCTGCATGCCTTGTTCGCCCGCGAATTCGGGCTTTCGCCGCAGGCCTGGGTCAGCGGTGCGCGCCTGCGCTGGGCCAAGCGGCAGCTGTTGGCCGGCACTGCCGGCATCAGCGACATCGCCCTGCGCGCCGGCTATTCCGAACAGAGTGCATTGACCCGCGCGCTGCGCCGGGAAACCGGGATGACGCCGCGGCAATGGCGGCTGGCGGGCAGTAGCCTGGGTCAATACGCCCAGGGGTGAGCCACCTACACTGCGCGCCTTCCCTCTCTGGGTGGTGCTGCGGTGAGCGTGAACCGTTCGATGGGCGTCGGCCTTGCCAATGGCGTGGCCTCCGGCGCGTTGTGGGGCGTGGTGTTCCTGGCACCGGCGATGCTGGCCGGGTTCGCGCCGCTGCAACTGGCTGCCTCGCGCTACCTTGTCTATGGCGCCATCGCGGCGGTACTGCTGGTGCCGCGCTGGCCGACGCTGCGCGCCACCATCGGCCGCGTCGAATGGACTGCGCTGGCATGGCTGAGCCTGCTCGGCAACCTGCTCTATTACGTGCTGCTGTCCATTTCGGTGCAGTGGAGCGGCGGTGCGGCGGCGTCGCTGATCGTCGGCATGGTGCCGGTGCTGGTGGCGGTCACCGGCGCGCGCGAGCCGGGCGCGGTGCCGCTGCCGAAACTGGCGCCGGCACTGTTCCTGTGCGTGGCCGGCGTGGTGCTGATGGGCGTCGCGGCGATGTCGTCCTCGCATGTGGCCGGGACGCCCGTGCAGCGCTTGCTCGGGTTGCTGTGCGGGGTAGGGGCGCTGGTGTCGTGGACGCTGTATTCGGTGGGCAACACGCGCTGGCTGGCGCGGCTGCCGCAGGTGTCCGGGCACGACTGGTCGTTGTTGACCGGGGTGGCTACCGGCGCATTGGCGCTGCTGGTTGCGCCATTGGCCTTCGCCGGCGGCGGACAGGGCCGGCCGACGTCCGAATGGGGGCTGTTCTGGCTGGTGGCGGCGGGCGTGGCGGTGTTTGCCTCGATCCTCGGCAACGCCTGCTGGAACCGCGCCAGCCGCGCGCTGCCGTTGACCCTGGGCGGGCAGATGATCGTGTTCGAGACGCTGTTCGGCCTGCTCTACGGTTTCCTGTGGCAGCAGCGCTGGCCGACGCTGCTGGAAATGCTGGCCGCCGGCTGCCTGCTCGCCGGCGTGGTGCTGAGTACCGCGGCGCATCGCCCGGCGGCCAACGTGCACGCGGCCGCGTAGGTCGGGGCTACGCCCCCGACACGTGAATGTCCGGATGCCTGGAGCGTCGGGGGCGTAGCCCCGACCTACGGTTTTCGCGCAATTGGTGGCGGGTCGGGGGATTGCAGAAGGGGCCGCCGGGATGCTTCGTTGCCTCGCCGGATTTTCCACGGCGCCGCTGCCCAAGCCGGGTGGCGGTGTTTTCAATGATGCTTGCGCACCAGATGGCCGATGATCGCGGTTGATGACATTTGCAACCGATGCCGGCAAGTTCGCCGATGATGGTTGCAGTTGATTTTTGCAACGCAACACTTGACAGCCCATTCATCGCTGGTGTCTTCTCGGCTCCATGCACATGTCACCGACCGCCACCGCCCACGCATTGCCGACCTCCGGCAGGTCGGCATCTGGCTGCATGTCGATTACCACCACCATTACCGTCACCACTCGCCCGGTGCGGCCCGTCGTCTTCGCGTAGTTTTCCGAAAACCACGGCCCCGCACCCGGATCAGGATGCGGGAAACCCATCCAGATGCGTGTCGGGGCCTCCAGCCGAGGTTCATCCGATGTCGCCAGTTGCCGCTCCCCCCGCCGAATCCGCCGCCGTGCGCACCGTCGTCCACAAGTTCGGCGGTACCTCGGTGGCCGATGCCGAGCGTTATCGCCACGTGGCGCAGCTGCTGCTGGCGCGCGAGGAGGCCATCCAGGTCACCGTGGTGTCGGCGATGAAGGGCGTGACCGATGCGCTGATCGAGCTGGCGAAGCTCGCGGCCAGCGGCGACGAGGCATGGCGCGAGCGCTGGCACGAACTGCGCGCGCGCCACCGCGCCGCGGCGGTGTCGCTGCTCGGCGAGCAGGTTGGCGGCACCATCGAATGGCTGGACGCGCGCTTCGAGCGGCTGGCGGAAATCCTCGCCGCGCTGGCGGTGATCGGCGAGTTGCCGCAGGAAGTGCTGGACCGCGTGCAGGGGCTGGGCGAGGTGTTCTCGGCGCAGTTGCTGGGCCGGCACCTGCAGGTATTGGGCGAGGACGCCGACGTGCTCGACGCGCGCGACGTGCTGGTGGTCAACCACGGCGAACTCGGCGTGGACGTGGACTGGAAGGCCAGCGCCGCCACGCTGGCGTTGTGGCGGCAGTCGCACCCGGCGCGGCGGCTGGTGGTCACCGGTTTCGTCGCCCGTGACCGCAAGGGCCACATCACCACGTTGGGCCGCAACGGCAGCGACTTTTCCGGCGCGATCTTCGCCGCGCTGTTCGCCGCCGACGAGCTGCACATCTGGACCGACGTGGACGGCGTGCTGTCGGCCGACCCGCGGGTGGTGCCCGAGGCGGTGCAGTTGGAAGCCTTGAGCTACGACGAAGCCTGCGAACTGGCCTATTTCGGTGCCAAGGTGGTGCACCCGCAGACGATGTCGCCGGCGATCGAGCGCGGCCTGCCGATCATCATCCGCAACACCTTTCAGCCGCAACATCCGGGCACGCGCATCACCGCGGCCAGCGGCGGGCGCGGGCCGATCAAGGGCCTGACCCTCAGCCCCGACCTTGCCGTGCTGAATGTCGAAGGCACCGGGCTGATCGGCGTGCCCGGCACCGCCGAGCGGGTGTTCGCCGCGCTGCGCAACGCGCACGTGTCGGTGGTGATGATCTCGCAGGGGTCGTCCGAGCATTCGATCTGCTGCGTGGTCAGGCAGGCCGAGGCCGGGCGCGCGCGCGATGCGGTGGTGCAGGCGTTCTCGCACGAACTGGCCGCGGGACAGGTGCAGCGCGTGCAGACCACCGAAGGCGTCAGCGTGCTGGCGGCGGTGGGCGATGGCATGGCCGGGCAACCGGGCGTGGCCGCGCGCCTGTTCGAGGCGCTGGGGCGGGCGCAGGTCAACATCCTCGCCATCGCGCAGGGGTCTTCGGAGCGCAACATCTCGGTGGTCGTCGATGGCAAGGACGCGACCAAGGCGCTGCGCGCCGCGCATGCCGGGTTCTGGCTGTCGCCGCAGACCTTCTCGGTCGGCGTGATCGGCCCCGGCAACGTCGGAGCGGCACTGCTGGAACAGCTGCGCAGCGCCCAGCCGCAACTGCTGGCGCGGGCGCGGCTGGACCTGCGCCTGCGTGCGATCGCCTCGCGCAGCCACATGCTGCTGGAAGCGCGCGGCGTGCAGGGCGACTGGAAGGCCGCGTTCGACGCCGCTTCGCAGCCGCTGGATCTGGACGCGTTCGCCGACCACCTGCTGTCCGCGCGCCTGCCGCACACGCTGATCATCGATTGCAGCGGCAGCGCCGAGGTGGCCGAGCGTTACGCCGGCTGGCTGGCCGCGGGCATCCACGTGGTCACGCCGAACAAGCAGGCCGGCTCCGGCCCGCTGGCGCGCTACCGGGCCATCCGCGAAGCCGCCGCCGCCACCGGCGCGCGCTTCCGCTACGAGGCCACGGTGGGCGCGGGCCTGCCGGTCATCACCACGCTGCGCGATCTGGTCGATACCGGCGATGAAGTCAGCGCGATCGCCGGCATCTTCTCCGGCACGCTGGCGTGGCTGTTCAACAAGTACGACGGCAGCGTGCCGTTCTCGCAGCTGGTCGCGCAGGCGCGGGCGATGGGCTACACCGAGCCGGACCCGCGCGACGACCTGTCCGGCGTGGATGTCGCGCGCAAGCTGGTGATCCTCGCGCGCGAGGCCGGGTACGAATCGAGTCTGGAGGACGTGGCGGTGGAGAGCCTGGTCCCCGAAGCCCTGCGCCAGGCCAGCGTCGAGGATTTCATGGCACGCCTGCACGAGGTGGATGCCGCGTTCGCGCAGCGACTGGCCGATGCCCGCGCGCGCGGCTTGGTGCTGCGCTACGTCGCGCAATTCGCGCCGGGGCAGGCGCCGAGCGTCGGGCTGGTGGAACTGCCGGCCGACCATGCCTTCGCCAACCTGCGCCTGACCGACAACGTGGTGCAGTTCACCACCCGCCGCTACTGCGACAACCCGCTGGTGGTGCAGGGCCCCGGCGCAGGGCCGGAAGTGACCGCGGCCGGCGTGTTCGCCGACGTGCTGCGGGTGGCGGCGGGCGAGGGGGCAAGGCTGTGAGTGCAGGCGTGACGGACAACGGCGTGCGCGAGGCGCGCGCCTTCGCCCCGGCCTCGGTGGCGAACGTGGCGGTCGGTTTCGACCTGCTGGGTTATGCGGTGGCCGGCGTCGGCGACACGGTGACGGTGCGGCGCATCGAGGCAAAGGAAGTGCGCATCGCCGCCATCCGCGGCGCGGCGGTGGAACTGCCGACGCAGGCGGCGAGCAATACCGCGGGTGCGGCGCTGATCGCGCTGCGGCAGGCGCTGGCGCTGCCGTTCGGTTTCGAGGTCGAGATCGACAAGGGCATTCCGCTCAGTTCCGGCATGGGCGGCTCGGCGGCCTCGTGCGTGGCGGCGCTGGTCGCGGCCAACGCATTGCTGGACCAGCCGCTGGCCCGCGAGCAGCTGTACCTGCATTCGCTGGAAGGCGAGGCGGTCGCCAGCGGCAGCCGCCACGGCGACAACCTCGGGCCGATGTTCCTCGGCGGGCTGGTGCTTTCCACGCTGGAACGGCTGGTGCCGGTGCCGGTTCCGGCGCAGTGGCACAGCCTGCTGGTGCACCCGGATGCCTTGCTGGAAACCCGCCGCGCACGCGCCGCGTTGCAGGGCAGCTACGCGTTGCAGGAGTTCGTCGCGCAAAGCACCAACCTGGCGCTGGTACTGGCCGGCTGCCATGCCGGCGATGCCACGCTGGTGCGCGCAGGCCTGCGTGATGCGCTGGTCGAACCACGCCGTGCGCCGCTGATCGCAGGTTTCGATGCCGCCAAGCAGGCCGCGCTGCAGGCGGGCGCGATGGGTGCCAGCATTTCCGGCGCGGGGCCCAGCGTGTTCGCGTGGTACGAAACCGCCGAAGCCGCGCAGGCCGCCGCACCGAAGGTGCAGGCCGCGTTCGCCGCCGCCGGCTTCGACAGCCAGAGCTGGGTAACGCCATTGAACAGCCCCGGCGCGCATCTGCTTTGAAGCTTTTCAAAGCCCCTCTCCCTCCGGGAGAGGGGTTGGGGTGAGGGTACGGGCGGAGCCTCGTGATATCGGGCTGTACGAGGCTTCGCCCGAACCCTCATCCTCCCCTTCGGGGCACCTGCATTCGGCACATCCCTGTGCCTCACCCTACGGGCGGCTTCGCCGTGCAGCTTGGCAATCCTGCCAAGCTGTCTCCCGCAGGGAGAAGGGAAACGCATCGCGTCTCGCAAGAAACAACCTCATTCGGAACCTCCCATGCACTTCATCTCCACCCGCAACAACGCCCCTGCCGCCACCCTCAGCCAGGCCATCGCCGCCGGTCTGGCCCCCGATGGCGGCCTGTATGTCCCGCAGCAGATGCCGCCCGCGCGCGATTTGCAGGCCGGCGCATCATTGGCCGAAACCGCCGCCACACTACTGCAGCCCTTCTTCGCCAACGACGCACTGGAAGCCGGGTTGCCGCGCATCTGCACCGAAGCCTTCGACTTCCCCGCGCCATTGCGGGCGCTGGCCACGCGCAACGACCACGTGCTGGAGCTGTTCCACGGCCCCACCGCCGCGTTCAAGGATTTCGGCGCGCGATTCCTCGCCGCCAGCCTGTCGCGGCTGCGCGCGGGGCAGGAGCAACCATTGACGATCGTCGTCGCCACCTCCGGCGATACCGGCGCGGCGGTGGCCGCGGCCTTCCACGACCAGCCGAACCTGCAGGTGGTGGTGCTGTACCCGGATGGCCGCGTGTCGCCGCGGCAGGCGCATCAGTTGGGCTGCCTCGGCGGCAACATCCGCGCGCTGCGCGTGGCCGGCTCGTTCGACGACTGCCAGGGCATGGCCAAGCAGGCCTTGAACGACGCCGAATTGCAGGCGCAGGTACCGCTCAGCTCGGCCAACAGCATCAGCCTCGGCCGCCTGCTGCCGCAGATGAGCTATTACGCCCACGCCGCCCTCACGCACCGCGCCGCGCACGGTACGTCGCTGAATTTCGTCATCCCCACCGGCAACCTCGGCAACGCGATGGCGGCGATCATGGCGCGCGCGCTGGGCGTGCCGCTGGGCCGCATCGTGCTGGCGACCAATGCCAACCGCGTGCTGCCGGACTATTTCGCCGGCGGCGACTACCGGCCCAAGGCCAGCCTCGCCACGCTCGCCAACGCGATGGACGTGGGCGCGCCCAGCAACTTCGAGCGCCTGCGCTGGCTGTATGCCGGCGACGATGCGGCGCTGCGCGCGGCCTTCGTGTCACGTGCGGTCGACGATGCCACCATCCGCGACACCATCGCCACGCGTCATCGCCGGTTTGGCGAAGTGTTCTGCCCGCATACCGCCACCGCGGTGCACGTGCTGGAGCAGCTGCGTGCCAGTGGCGAGGCGGCCGCGGACGAGCACTGGGCGGTGGCGGCCACCGCCCACCCGGCCAAGTTCGAATCGGTGGTCGAACCGCTGATCGGCCGCGAGGTGCCGGTGCCGCCGGCGCTGGCCGAACTGCTGGAGCGCCCGGCGCACGCCGAGCCTTGCGCCCCCGAGTACGCCGTGTTGCGCGAAAAGCTGGGCTGAGTAGGTCGGGGCTATGTCCCCGACG
>NZ_LDJP01000103.1 GCF_001431505.1 Stenotrophomonas daejeonensis | reverse complement strand
AATGACACAAGCGACGCCAGATGCTTTCCCGGTAAAGCCCCTCGTGACTGGCGTCGCTCCTGCAGGGGGAAGCAAGGGGCAGCGGCCAGCATTGTCCCGCCACCGGCACGCCGGTTTCCCGCGGGGACGCACTTGCATTCGCCGCGGGGCGCCGCAATCCCTTTCCGCATGGACACGTCCACCAACACCACCATCGGCAACGATCGCCGCCGCGTGCTGCGCGCCTTCAACCTGAGCCTGGGCTTCGTGCTGCTGCTGGTGGCGATGTTCGCCGCCCAGCAGACCCACTGGGACTGGCGCCCGCTGGCGGTGGCACCGCACGCGCTGGCCGGCCTGTGGGGCCTGCTCGGCGCGCCGCTGCTGCACGGTTCGGTCGAACACTTGGGCGCCAACGCCGCGGCACTGCTGATCCTCGGCACCCTGGCCGGCAGCGTCTACCCGAAGGCGACGCTGCGCGCCCTGCCGCTGCTGTGGCTCGGCTCCGGGCTCGGCGCGTGGCTGCTCGGCGAGGCCGGCAGCCACCACCTGGGCGCCAGCGGCGTCACCCACGGCCTGATGTTCCTCGTGCTCGGGCTGGGCCTGCTGCGCCGCGACCGCGCCGCCATCGCCGCCGGCATGATCGGTGTGCTGTTCTACGGCGGCATGGTGATGACCGTGCTGCCGCACGAGCCGGGCGTGTCGTGGCAGTCACACATGGGCGGCGCCGTGGCCGGCATCGTCGCCGCGCTGCTGTTCCGCCACGCCGACCCGCTGCCGCCGCGCAAGCGCTACAGCTGGGAGGACGAGGAAGACGAGTTGCCTGGCACGCAGGCCGACGGCGAACTGGAACCGCCGGCCCCGCAGGACGTGCCGGTGTTGTGGCAGCCACGCGAAGGCCGCGATTACGACGTGGTGGTGCCGCTGCGGCCAAGGCCTCGCCGCGACGAGCCGTAGGTGCGGGGCTTGCCCCGCACGAGCCTCACCGGGAAAGCCCCATGCGGGGCAAGCCCCGCATCTACGAGGCAATCCCATGCATTCGGAGCCGATCAGGGCACGCCGCCCTGCGCCACCGCGTCGCCATCCACCGCGCGCCGGCCCAGTGCCGGGTCGTCGGTGAAGAAGGCATCGATGCCGGCCCGCAGGTAGGCGCGGATCTCGGCAACCGTACCGCATTGGCCCCGCCCTGCCGCAGCGCCGGCGGCAGGAACGGGTTTTCCGGGCGGAAGGTGTAGGCCACCACCGCCAGCCCGGCCGCATGCGCATCGGCGATCAGCGCGGTCGGCGCACCCAGTTCGCCACGCGCATCCAGCGGCAGCAGCTGGCGGCTGTCCACGCCGATGGCATCGGCATAGCCGGCGATTTCGCGCAGGCCGGCCGGGGTCATCATCCGTGCATAGGTCAGGGAGCCACCGGTCTGCATCACGTCGGCCGGAATCGCCCCGGGCGCATCCAGCAGTTGCAGCAGGCGGATGTTCGACCCCTTGCCGATGCGCGCGCGCAACTGGCGCAGGTTGGCGGTCTCGAACGACTGGATCAGGATCGGCGCGACGTTGGTGTAGGAATCGGCGCGCAGCGTTTCCAGCAGGCGCTCTTCCATCGGCAGGCCGATGCCACGGAAATAGATGCCGTGTTTGATCTCCGGCGCCAGGCCGATGCCGCGGCCGGCACGCGCGGCCTGCTGCACGAGAAAGGCGATGATCTCGTCCAGCGTGACGATGCGGAACTCGCCGTCGAACGCGGTGCCGCGCAGCTCCGGCAGGCGCTCGCGTGCGCGCAGCGTCTTCAGTTCGGCAAGGGTGAAGTCCTCGGTGAACCAGCCTTCGACCGTTTCGCCGTCGATCACCTTGGCGGTGCGGCGCGAAGCGAATTCCGGGCGTTCGGCGACGTCGGTGGTGGCGCCGATCTCGTTCTCGTGGCGCGCCACCATCACCCCGTCGCGGGTCATCACCAGGTCCGGCTCGATGTAGTCGGCGCCATCGGCGATGGCCTGCGCATAGGCCGCCAGCGTGTGCTCGGGCAGCAACGCGCTGGCGCCGCGGTGCGCGTACACCGGGACGTGCGAATAGCGGGGTGCGGGGGTGGCGGCCATCGCCATCGAGGATGCCATGCACATGCCCACCACCACAGCCAGAACCGCTTTGCCGAACACCGTCGCCTCCTTGTTTGCATTGCCGGAAGGGGCGGAGTGTGGCGAAGGGATGTGACCGGCGTGGGACAGGAGCTTGCAGGAGCGACGTGAGTCGCGACCGGGCTTTCCCGGGAAAGCCCCATCGCG
>NZ_LDJP01000102.1 GCF_001431505.1 Stenotrophomonas daejeonensis | reverse complement strand
CGCCAGCAGGGCCAGCAGCAGCGGCAGCCAGACCGGCCAGCCATCGCGCAGCAGGGTGCGCCACAACGAGGGTGCCTGTACCGCATAGACCAGGTGGATGGTGCCGCGGCCGTAGTTCGGTGCGAGCAGCAGGCGGGTGAGGTCGCGGTGCGGCACGTCGCGCAGGCCGGTGTCGCGTTCGTCGCTGCCGTTGCGCAGGAAATCCATGTCGGACAGCACGTCGACGCGGCCGTTGCCGTGGCGCAGCCGCGCGTGCGCCAGGCTGGCGTCGTGGGCGTCGCCCCAGCGCAGCTCGGCGCTCGATGGCGTGGCGAGGGTGAAACGGTGGCCGCGGCAGAACTCGCTGTGTTCGTCCTGTCCCTTCACCCGCCACGGCTGGCAGCGCGGCGGGACATCGCTGGGCTGGACGCCGAGGCGGCCGAGCAGGGTGGCGTCGCCGTCCCGTTCGGGATCGGCTTCGGGCACGCGCAGCAGCAGGTGGCCGCCTTGTTGCACCCAGTCCAGCAACTGCCTGGCCTCGGCCGGGGCGAGCGTGCGCGGGTCGTCCAGCATCAGCACGGTGTCGCCGGGCTGCAGCTGCATCGCGCGCAGGTCCAGCGTGCGCCGTGATTCGGCCGTGATGCCGTCGCGGCGCAGGGTTTCGCGCAGGGCGTACAACGGGTTGTAGGTCGGCTCGCCGTAGGCGGGCAACGCGACCTGCTCCGGCACGCGCTCGAAATTGCGCAGGAACCACAGCGTCGCCAGCGTCATCGCCAGCAGCGCGGCCAGCGTCGCCAACGCGATGCGCCAGCGCGCGGTCATGCCGGCCACCCGTAGTGCTGGTGCAGCGCGTCGGCGAGCGCGTCGAATTCATCCGGCGTCGGCAGGCGGCCGGCGTAGGCGGCGTATTGCCAGGTGCGCACCATGCGCGCGAACAGCGCGCGGTCGGCTTCCACCGGCATGCGCCGCGAGGCGCGCAGGCACTGCGCCTCGGTGCTGCCCGGCGGCAGTGCGAGGTCGGCGCGCTTGCCCAGTTCGTCCACGCTGGCGCGATACAGCAGCGCCAGCGCGTGGCGTGGCTTGCCCTGCCGCCACAGCTGGCGGGCACTGGCGAGGACGTCCGGCGGCAGCGTTTCCGGTAGCTGCACCGCCTGCTCGCTGAGCGGCGATTCGGCGGTGGCACGACGGCGCGCGCTGCCGCGCAGCCACGGCAGCCACCAGCGGGCGGTGAATGCCAGCACCAGCAGCAACAGGCCGACCACGATCCACAGGATGCCTTCACCGGCCAGCGCCAGCAGCTTGCCGGCGGCGCGGACGACGTCGGCGCCGGGGAAGTTCCAATCCCGCTTGGTTTCCTGCTTTTCCGGCTCGGGTTCGGTTTTGCGCTTCCAGCGTTCGATGCTGCGGGTCGCGCCCAGCTGCGGATCTTCGTAGGCGCGCGCGGCGGCCTGGCGGAAGCCGTCGGTATCGGCCTGCTGCCGCGTGCCGAACAGGCTGCCCGGGGTGCCGTCGTTGGCCGGCGCCGCGCCCTTGCGGTTGGCGTGCAGGCTTGGCGCGCCGTCGGCGTGGTCCTGCGCATGCACCGGCAATGCCAGCGGCATGCATGCCAGCAGGACCAGCAGCAGGGGTGTGGCATGGGCCAGCCGCTGGCGCATGCGGCGGAAGGCGATTTCCACGTCCCAGGCTTCCAGCTGGGTGCGGCGGTTGAGGTACAGGCCGAAGCCGGCGCCGCTGTAGAACGGGCCGATCACGGTCATCGCCGCCCACGCCAGCAGGTTGAAGCCGAGCCACGCCCATGCCGGGGTGTCCTTGCCGATCAGCGAGGCCGCCGCACGCAGCGATTCGGGCAGGGCGTCCAGCGGCACGAACATGAAGATCAACGCAATGCCGGCGATTTGCAGCATCGCCTCGAAATGCCAGCACACCCAGGTAAGCAGGCTGGCGTGGCCATAGGCGGCGCTGCTGAGCACGCGCCGCCGCGCACGGCGGTGGCCGGCGTCGCCGCCTTCGAGCAGGTCCACCGGCATCAGCAGCGCGCGCGCCGGGCCGAGCCGGCGCCAGCCCAGGTAAGCCCACAGCCCGCGCCAGCCCCAGCGCAACTGCGCGCGCAGGGTGTCGGCGATGGAAGGCTCGGCGCCGAACGCGCCGCGCGAGATCACGTACAGCGGGATGCGCTCGAATGCCGGCTTCAGCCACCACAGCAGCACGGCCGACAGCCAGAAGCTGTCCAGCCACCAGCCGGCGAGGTTGAGCAGCGCGAACACCGGCAGGGTCAGCAGCAGCCACGGCTTCCAGATGGCGGCGGCGTGGCGGCGTACCAGCGCGGTGCCCAGTTCCATCGCCTCCCATTGGCTGCGGCTGCGCAGCACCACGTCGAGCCGGTCAAGCCGCATCGCCGCCCCCGTGCCCGCCGCGCCACAGCCAGGCGATCACCAGCGTCCACAACACCCCGGATGCGGTGAACTTGCCCCACGCCGGCACCCACGCGATCGACGACCAGAACGCTTCGATGAAGGCCGCCACCAGCAGCATGAAGGCCACGCCGAGGCACAGCCGCGCGCCGATCGTGCCGCCTTCCACCAGCGCGTCGATGCGGCGCTTGCGACCCGGCGCCAGCAGTCGCAGGCCCAGTTGCAGGCCCGCGCCACCGGCAATGACAATCGCGGTCAGCTCGAACGGCGCATGCCCGGCCACGAAGCGCCAGAACGGGTCGCCGGAGCCGATGTGCTGCAGGTGCCCGGCCACCGCACCGATGGTGATGCCGTTGAACAGCAGCACCAGCACCGTGCCGACGCCGGCCAGCAGGCCGCTGGCGAAGGTGCGCAGGCCGATGCTGATGTTGTTCATGATGTAGTGGCCGAACATCGCCCAGTCGGTGCCGCTGTCGCGGCCGAGGCGGTCGGCGGCCGGGTCGTACATCTTTTCCATCTGCGCGATCTGCCGCGGGTCGAGCAGCAACTGCACCAGGTCGGGCTGGTATTGCAGCAGCACGAACACGGCCACCAGCGGCACCACGAACAGCGCGCAGGCGGCCCACATCGCCGCGCCCTGGCTGCGCACCAGCTGCGGGAAACCGGCGAACAGGAATTCGGCCGCGCGCTGCCAGCGCGGCGGCGGCGTGCGGTAGAGCAGGTTGTGGCCCTGCTGCATCAGCTGCTGCAGGTGTTCGACCAGCTGCGGGCTGTAGCCGCGCTGGCGCGCCAGCGCCAGGTGCTGGCACAGGCGCCGGTAGCGCTCGGGGATGGTTTCGTCGCCGGGCAGGTCGGCATCGAGGGTGCCGCGCAGCTTGCGCGCGCGGCCGCCGCGGCGCGCAAGCCATTGCTCGAACTGCTGCCACTCGTGCTGGTGGCGGGTGACGAACTGCTCCTGCCTCATCGCCGCCCCAGCAGCCAGTTGGCGATCGCGTACAGGCGCAGCACGCCGATATTGCCCTGCGCCTGGCTCAGCGGGCTGGCGATGTCGGCCAACTCGCACTGGCGCGGGCCGGCCAGCGCCGGGGCGCGGTCGGCGAAGGCGATCACCGCCATCTGCTCGGCCGGTTGCAGCGGCAGTGGCGGGGCCAGCACGGTGTCGATGCGCGCTGGTGGCGTCGCCGGCGGTGCCGGCGTATGCACCACCAGGGTGCCGGCGACGAGGTCGCCGAGGCGGCGGCCGTGGCGATCGCACAGGCAGGCCACCAGCCCCAGCGCATAGCCGAACGGCAGCATGTCCACGGTGCGCAGCAGGTTGCGCACGATCGCCGGCATCCAGCCCAGCGGCGCGCCGTCGCGCGCGACCACGCGCAGGCCCAGCGCACGCTTGCCGAGGGTGCGGCCGTGCCAGGCTTCCAGCACGATCGGGTAGGCCCAGAACATCAGGAACATCAGCCCCAGATAGAGGCCGCGGCCGAGCCCGCCCAGCGCCGCCAGCAGCGGGCTCATCAGCGCCAGTACGCCGAAGCGGACGACCAGGTCGAGCAGCCACGCCAGCGCGCGCGGTACCGGCCCGGCGGCCGGCAGCTGCAACGGCACGCCTTCGGGCGTGACGACCTCGCGGAAGGTGTCGAGCATGGGGTGCGCAGCGCTCAACGGACGGCCACCGGCACGGCGGGGGAAGGGCCGTCGCCACGGGGAAAGGCGGGTGATCCGGCCCGGATGGATGCCGCTGGCATGGAGGTCTCTGCTGCGTCCTTGTCAGTGGCCGACTTTAACCCGCCGGCATCGATAAAACCCAGCCTGCATGGCTGCGCTCAGACCGCCGTGTAGACCATCAGCACCGCGCCGATGACGGTGGCGGCCAGCGACCCGGAAAAGATCCATTCGGCGATGCCGAGCAGGCGGCCGGCATGGCGGCCGCCCCGGTTCTTCTGCGCCAGGTAGCCGAGCACGACCACGAACAGGAAGCCGAGCGACGAGAACAGGAAGAAGTCGTCCGCGGCCATCTCGACGTGGTCGATGGAGGTCTTGGCGGCCAGGATGGCCACCAGCGCCAGGTTGATGCTCGCCAATGTCCCGCCGATCGATACGAGGGTGTCGACGGACTGGTCGGTATGGGCCACGGCGGGATGCTCCGGTGGTCGGCGCGTGCTCAGCGCACGGTGCGGTTGCCGCGGTCGCCGAACAGCTTCTTCACCGTGCCGCCCAGGGCCACCACGCCGATCAGCAGCAGCTTCCAGAACTTGGCCAGCAGCAGGCCGAGCTTGGCGAACAGGCCGGCCTTGGCCGCCAGCCCGCCGCCGATCAGCGTGGCCACGCCGTAGGCGGCGACCTTGTCGGTCTTCGGGTTGTGGTCGGCGTAGCGCGCGCCCTGCTCGAACTCGGCCATCGGCAGCAGCTTTTCCATGCCTTCGCGCACCTGCGCCAGTTCGGACATGCCCGATACCGCGTTCAGGCTCAGGTAGCCGTGGCGGCCGAGCACGCGGATGTCGTAGTTGAGCGAATGGTTGGGGTGGCCGTTGAATTCCAGCTCCTTGGCCCAGTACAGCTTGTTGCTGGCGCCGTCATAGCGCGGCGGCACCGCCCAGCCGACCAGCTGCAGCGTGCCGTAGCCGGCCTTCTCGCGCTCGGGGTTGGCTTCGCGGGTCTGCTCCTGCATCTCGTGCAGCAGCTTGGTGTAGTCGATCCTGCTGGCGTCCTCGTCGGAGACGTAGCCGTCGTCGGCGTAGGTGACCACCACTGCCCAGCTGCCGTCGTCGGCCAGCCCGGGGCTGCGCGGCACGATCATGCCCAGCACGTCCTCGTCGGGCGGGTTGCCCCACATGTCCTCCAGCACGCGCCGCGCATCGGCCTGGTCGAGGTAGCGGAAGTCCGCATCCAGGTTGAAGCGCGCCTTGGCCTGCGGCACCTCGATGGCGCCGCTGCGGAACTGCAGCGACTGCAGGAACTGCTCCACGCTGATGCCCTCGTCCTCCTGCGCGGCGGCGGTGAACGGGGCCACGCACAGCAGCGACGCGGCCACCAGCAGGCCCATCGACATGGATCTGATCGACATCGGTCTTCCTTTTCCTTGGGAGGGCGTCCCCACGCCCGGGGGCGGCAGTGTGCGGCAAGGACGAAGAAGGAGGCAACGGGGACCGGCAGGGCCGCGGCGGGCGGGGGCGATCCGGGTCAGCCGGCCATGCCCAGGTACTTGTCCTTCAGGCGCACGTAGTGGTCGGCCGAATAGCGCAGGCCCTCGATGTCCTTCTCGCTCAGTTGCCGCATCAGCCGCGCCGGGTTGCCGGCCCACAGCTCGCCGCTGCGCACCCGCTTGCCGGGGCCGATCACCGCGCCGGCGGCGATGAAGGCGTTGGCCTCGATGACCGCGCCATCGAGGATGCACGCGCCCATGCCGATGAGGCAGTAATCGCCAATGGTGCAGGCGTGGATGATGCAGCCGTGGCCGATGGTGACGCCCTCGCCGACCAGCGTGGGATAGCCGCCCTTGTTGTACGGGCTGTCGTGGCTGACGTGGATGATGCTGCCGTCCTGCACGTTGCTGCGCGCGCCGATGCGGACGTGGTTGACGTCGCCGCGGATCACCGTGCCCGGCCATACCGAGACGTCGTCGCCCAGTTCCACCTCGCCGATGATGGTGCAGGCCGGGTCGACATAGACGCGCTGGCCGAGGACGGGGTGTTTGTCGAGGAAAGGGCGGATGGCGGTCATGGCGATGGGTGTGGTGGGAATGTCGTAGGTGCGGGGCTTGCCCCGCACGGGGCATTGTCGGGAAGGCGCAGCACCGGGCAAGCCCGGTGCCTACGCGGTGTTATTTCGCCATCTCCGAACTGACCACCATGTCCAGCACGTAAGCCAGCGAGGAACCGTCGGCCGGCGGGTTCTTCACCGTGTAGCGCTTGACCCGCAGCACGTTGCGCACGCCCGGTTCATGGTCGTAGCCCTCGATGCTGCCGTAGAAGTTCTCGTAGGCGCCGCGCTCGCCCTGTTCCAGGCCGTTGCCGTCGTAATGCACTTCGCGCACCTGCAGGCACTGGGCGTCCTTCATCACGCCGTGGGAGCACGGTTTGGTCTGCGCGTCGACGTCGAGGAACACGGTTTCGCCCTCGCCGCCATAGCGGGTTTCGGCGGTGGGTTCGCCGCGGAAGCGCAGCACGTCGCCGCCGGCGGTAGCCAGCACCAGCGTGGTGGCGTCCAGCTGCTGCACCTTCAGCGTGCCTTCCAGGCGGCTGCCGGCGGCCTGGTCCAGCGCCATCAGGGCATCGTCCGCGCAGGCCATCATCGTCGAGGCCATCGGCGCGACGGTCAGGGTGTCGCCGCTCAGGCCGTAGCTGCCGCCCATGCGGTTGCAGGTGTTGGCCACGGACAGGCGGCCATCGCCGAAGTCCAGGGTGACCGGCTTGTCGGCGCGCACGAACAGGGCGTCGATGCGCGCGCCGCTGCCGTCGCTGGCGTCGTCCAGTTGCCAGTGGTTGGCGGCGAGCAGGCCGGCGTCGATGGCGGCCGGGGCGGTGGTTTCGGTGGTCGCCGGGGTCGCGGTGGCGGCCTCGCCCTTGTCGGGGGCGTTGCAGGCGGCGAGCAGGGCGATGGGCAGGGCAAGCAGCAGGATGCGCTTCATGTCGTACTCATTGGAGGGAGGCAGTGGAAAGGTCGGCAGGGGAAACGTGCGCTGTCGCCGGAAGGGGTTGCCCGTGGCTTCCCGCGTTCAGTTCCCGGCAGGCAGGAACAGCAGCAGCGCGGCCCCCAACGCCAGCCGGTATAGCGCAAACCCCGTGAAGCGCCGGTGCTTGATGTAGCCCAGCAGCCACTTCACCACGACGAAGCCGGTGACCACCGCGGCGGCGAAGGCCAGGCCCACCTCGCCCCAGTTCTCGTGGCCGAGCCCGCCGTGGCGCAGTTGTTCGAGGAAGGCGTAGCCGCTGGCCGCGAACATGGTGGGGATACCGACCAGGAACACGAACTCGGTGGCCGCCGCGCGCCGGGTCAGGCCCAGCAGCATCGCCAGGAAGATCGCCGCGGCCGAGCGCGAGGTGCCGGGGAACACCCCGGCCACCACCTGCGCCAGGCCCACCGCGATGGCCACTTTCCAGGTCACCGCCTGGCTGTCGGGCAGGCGCCCGGCGAAGCGCTCGGCCACCAGCATCCAGACGCCGCCGAGCAGCAGCGCCCAGGCCACCGGCGTCACCGTTTCCGGCAGTTCCCAGCCGGCCAGCCGCACCGGCAGGCCGACCAGCGCGGTCACCAGGAAGGCGACGCCCAGCTTCATCACGTAGTCGCGGTTCTCGCGCTCGTCCAGCCCGGTGGCGAGCGACCACAGCCGCTGCCGGAACACCAGCAGCACCGCGAGGATGGCGCCGGCCTGGATGACGATGTTGAAGAAGTCCGAACGCGCGCCCAGCCAGCGCTCGGCGATCAGCAGGTGGCCGGTGCTGGAGATCGGCAGGAATTCGGTGAGGCCTTCGAGGATGCCAAGCAGCAGGGCGGAGAGCGTGTTCGACATGGGGGACGGGCGGAGGCAAAGGGCCACAGGATAGGCCATAGGCAGGCTTGCACGTTTTTGGTGCATGTCTTTTGGAAATGCACGTTAATAGTGCAAATCCCAATGAAGCCTTTGTCCTGTTTCATTGACAATCAATGACTTGTGAAGTTGGCATGCCGTTTGCTTTGTTCATGCCATCCATCACCAAGCGAGGCGTTGTCGATGTCACTGGAAAACGTTGAGAAGCTGATCAAGGACAACAAGGTCGAGTTCGTCGACCTGCGTTTCGTCGACATGCGCGGCATCGAGCAGCACGTGACCTTCCCGGTCTCGGTCGTCGAGCCGTCGCTGTTCGAGGAAGGCAAGATGTTCGACGGCTCCTCGATCACCGGCTGGAAGGGCATCGCCGAATCGGACATGGTGCTGATGCCCGACGCCGACAGCGCCTACCTCGACCCGTTCTACGCCGACCCGACGCTGGTGCTGACCTGCGACGTGCTCGACCCGGCCACCATGCAGGGCTACGGCCGCTGCCCGCGCGGCATCGCCAAGCGCGCCGAGGCCTACCTGAAGTCCAGCGGCGTGGCCGAGCTGGCGTTCTTCGGCCCGGAGCCGGAGTTCTTCATCTTCGACTCGGTGCAGTTCGCCAACGACATGGGCCACACCTTCTTCAAGGTCAATTCCGAGGAAGGCGCCTGGAACACCGGCAAGAGCTATGACGGCAGCAACAGCGGCTACCGGCCGACGGTGAAGGGCGGCTACTTCCCGGTGCCGCCGACCGACTCGCTGCACGACATCCGCGCCGAGATGTGCAAGGTGCTGGAGCAGGTCGGCATCGAGGTCGAGGTGCACCACCACGAGGTGGCCAACGCCGGCCAGTGCGAGATCGGCGCCAAGTTCAACACGCTGGTGAAGAAGGCCGACGAACTGCTGCGCATGAAGCACGTCATCAAGAACGTGGCCCACCGCAACGGCAAGACCGCCAGCTTCATGCCCAAGCCGATCGTCGGTGACAACGGCAGCGGCATGCACGTGCACCAGTCGCTGGCCAAGGAGGGCAAGAACCTGTTCTCCGGCGACGGCTACGGCGGCCTGTCGCAGACCGCGCTGTGGTACATCGGCGGCATCTTCAAGCACGCCCGCGCGATCAATGCCTTCGCCAACGCCGGCACCAACAGCTACAAGCGCCTGGTGCCGGGCTTCGAGGCGCCGGTGATGCTGGCCTACTCGGCGCGCAACCGCTCGGCCTCGTGCCGCATCCCGTGGGTGTCCAACCCGAAGGCGCGGCGCATCGAGATGCGCTTCCCCGACCCGATCCAGTCCGGCTACCTGACCTTCACCGCGCTGATGATGGCCGGCCTGGACGGCATCAAGAACCAGATCGACCCGGGCGCGCCTTCGGACAAGGACCTGTACGACCTGCCGCCGGAAGAGGAGAAGCTGATCCCGCAGGTCTGCTCCTCGCTCGACCAGGCGCTGGAAGCGCTGGACAAGGACCGCGAGTTCCTCAAGGCCGGCGGGGTGATGAGCGACGACTTCATCGACGCCTACATCGCCATGAAGATGAAGGAAGTGACCGCGTTCCGCGCCGCCACCCACCCGCTGGAATACCAGCTGTACTACGCCTGCTGACGCCGGGGCGGCCACCGCGGTGCGGCGGCCGCCTCGCACCCCCTTGCTGCCGGGAATGGCGGCGATGGCAAAGTCCCTCCCCTCCCGCTTTCGCCATCGCCGCCGCCCCGGCGGCAACCCCAGGCAACACGAGCAACACCAGAGCAGTGGCAAGAGCACCCGGAAACGCGCAGCGCGGGCAATGCTTCCTTCCCCGCGTGGTTCGCCCGCCGCGCGTCTCCGGCGCAACAACCAGCGGCCGCTTCATGGCCGGTGGAAGGCACGACGCCGGCCCGCAGCCGCGGGCCGGTTTCCTCCATATCGGGACCTGCGCATGAAACTGATCTCCGCCATCATCCGCCCGTTCAAGCTCGACGAGGTGCGCGAAGCCCTGGGCGAGCAGGGCGTTTCCGGCATCACCGTCACCGAGGTCAAGGGCTTCGGCCGGCAGAAGGGCCATACCGAGCTGTACCGCGGCGCCGAATACGTCGTCGATTTCCTGCCCAAGATCCGCATCGAAACCGCCGTCACCGACGAGCAGGTCGAGGCCGTGATCGAAACCCTGCAGGCGGCCGCCGGCACCGGCAAGATCGGCGACGGCAAGATCTTCGTTACCCCGCTCGAACAGGTGGTGCGCATCCGCACCGGCGAAACCGGCGCTGACGCGCTTTGACCTTCATTTCCCGGATCGGCGCGGTTGTCCCTTCTCCCTGTGGGAGAAGGTGCCCCGAAGGGGCGGATGAGGGACGAACGGAGTCCATCATGTCTGAACCATCTGGACTCCGT
>NZ_LDJP01000101.1 GCF_001431505.1 Stenotrophomonas daejeonensis | reverse complement strand
CTCAATCAACAACGGCGCCTTTCGGCGCCGTTGCTGTTTACTTCGCCATGAAGCTCAACGCTGCTGCGGGCGTCGCCGGGCCGCGATGGCCCAACGGGCGGCGAGGTTGGGGGCGGTGATGCAGACCGCTTCGTCGGTCACGGTGGTCACCGCGCGTTCCAGCAACTGGATGTCGGCTTCGTGCTGGCGGGCCACGTGCGGGTCCTCGAAGAAGATCGCCCGCTGGCAACGGTGCTCCAGCACGCGGTCGGCGATCTGCGCGTCGCCGCCGAGGGGGCCGCTCTGGAAGCGCTGGATCCACTCCTGCTCGCGCGGCCAGCCGCGGCTCCACGCCAGTTCGTTCAGGTGTTGCCCGGTGGTGCCGGTGCCGATGCGTTGGGCGAACCGCGAAAGCACGTCGAAATGCTCGGCGGCGAAGGCCAGCATCTGCGGCTTGCGGGCGTCGTGGGCGATCAGCGCCAGGGTCTGGTTGCCGAAGTCGTGCAGGTCGTCGGCACCGGGATCGGCGGGCAGGCCGGCGTGGATGCGCTCCATCTCGACCCAATCGCGGGCGCTGGCCACGGTCGAGATGAAGGGCTTGCCGTGGATGACGCACTGACGTTTCAGGGCGATGGCTTCGGGGAAGACCGAGGATGGGTCCACCGGGTCGATCAGGTAGACCGCGCCATCCAGCGTGCGCTCCGGCGCCCCCATGCCGACGATCTCGGCGACCAGCTTCATCAAGCCGCCTTCGCGGCCGTTGGGGTAGCGCGTCAGGCCGGGCAGGCCACCGGCCGGCAGCGCGGCGAGGATGGCGTCATGGGTGCGGCCGACGGCGTGCAGCGCCACGCCGAGTTCGCGGATGCCGGTGGCGCTGGCGCGCAGCCAGCGGAACAGGGCGGCGTCGGCGCGTTCGTGGTGCAGGCGGTTGGCGGCCAGGCCGATGCGCATGGGGTTCTCGCTGGGATTGGGGGTTTGAGTGTAAATCCTGGGGGAGTTTTCCTTCTCCCTTGAGGAGACAGCCCGGCAGGAATGCAGGTGCCCGAAGGGTGGGTGAGGAGTGAACGCAGTCCATGATGGTTAACCATCTGGACTCCGTTCGCCCCTCACCCCAACCCCTCTCCCGGTGGGAGAGGGGCTTTTGCTTCCCGGGGTTTGACCCTGTCAGTGCAGCAGCAGCTTGATGATGCTGGCAGCCGCGTCGCGGCCTTCGGCGACCGCGGTGACCACCAGATCGGCGCCGCGCACGGCGTCGCCGCCGGCGAACAGCCTGGGGTTGTGGGTCTGGTAGGGCAGGCGGGTGCTGCCGCCCGCGACGATGCGGCCGTTGCCGGTAGCCTCCACACCCTGCGAGCCCAGCCATTCCGGCAGGGTCGGCGAGAAGCCGAAGGCGATGATGACCACGTCCGCTTCCAGCAGCGATTCGGAACCGATGATCGGCTCGGCGTTGCGGCGGCCGTTGGTGTCGGGTTGGCCGAGCCGGGTTTCGACCACGGTGACGCCGATCACCTCGTCGTCGGCGCCGGCCTCGATCGACAGCGGCTGGCGGTTGAACAGGAAGCGCACGCCTTCCTCGCGGGCGTTGGCGACTTCGCGCGCCGAGCCGGGCATGTTGGCCTCATCGCGGCGATAGGCGCAGGTGACCCGGGCCGCGCCGAGGCGGATGGCGCTGCGCACGCAGTCCATGCCGGTGTCGCCGCCGCCGAGTACCACCACACGCTTACCGGTCAGGTCGGGCAGGGCGATCTGGTCTTCCCAGCCGGCGATGGGCCGGCCCCGCGGGTCGGTGCCGCCGACGATGCGGCCGTTCTGCACGAGGAACGGCAGCGCCGGCAGCACGCCCTTCAGGTCCTGGCCGGGCAGGCCGCCGTCGGTGTAGCGGTAGGCACCGGTGCCGAGGAACACGGCGTCGAACTCGGTTTCCAGCTGCTCGATGCCGATGTCGCGGCCGATCTCCACGCCAAGGCGGAACTGCACGCCCATGCCTTCGAGTACCTCGCGGCGCTTGGCGATGACCGACTTGTCGAGCTTGAAGCTGGGGATGCCGAACTGCAGCAGGCCGCCGATCTGCTCGTAGCGGTCGAACACCACGGCCTGCACGCCGGCGCGCGCCAGCCGGTCGGCGCAGGCCAGGCCTGCGGGACCTGCGCCGACCACGGCCACGCGCTTGCCGGTGGCCTGCACAGCGTGCAGGTCCGGCTTCCAGCCGGTGGCCAGCGCGGTGTCGACGATGTACTTCTCGACCGCGCCGATGGTCACCGCGCCGAACTCCTCCAGCGTGCAACTGCCTTCGCACAGGCGGTCCTGCGGGCAGACCCGGCCGCAGACTTCCGGCAGCGGGTTGGTCGAATGGCACAGCGTCGCCGCCTCGTGGATGCGGTCTTCCTGCACCAGTTGCAGCCACTGCGGGATGGCGTTGTGCACCGGGCATTTCCAGCTGCAGTACGGGTTGCCGCAGTCGAGGCAGCGGCCGGCCTGGTACTGCGCGTCGGCCTTGTCGAACTTGCCGTACAGCTCGCCCCAGTCGCCGGACGTGCGCAGTTCCACCGGGATGCGCTGCGGCATGGTGCGGGGCAGGTCGAGGTATTGGAAGGCGTGCTTTCGGGACATGGGGAAAGGCCGGGAATGGGGGAACGGGGAACAGGGAATG
>NZ_LDJP01000100.1 GCF_001431505.1 Stenotrophomonas daejeonensis | reverse complement strand
GCCCCCGCCGCTGGCGGGGGCCGGGGCGCGGGTTGGGGAGAGGGTTCGGGCGAAGCCCTCGTGCGGCTTGATTCAAACAGCGGTATCCCGGTTGTCTTCCCCCCGGGCGCGTGGCGACGCGTTCGTCATCACGATCGCCGGTGATTCTTTGCGGCGCGGCTTCGCCCGAACCCTCATCCGCCCCTACGGGGCACCTTCTCCCGGAGGGAGAAGGAAAAACCCCTCAAGCCGCCTGCGGCACGCGCAGCGAGCGCACCAGCCCGCCGACGTCGACGATCAGCGCGACGCGGCCGTCGCCGAGGATGGTCGCGCCGGACACGCCGCCGATGCGGCGGTAGTTGTTCTCGATGTTCTTGACCACCACCTGCTGCTGGCCGAGCAGTTCGTCCACTTCCAGCGCGATCTTCTGGCCGTCGCCCTCGACCACCACGACGAGCGGGTCGGCGTGGCTGTCGGTGCGGTAGCCGTAGTAGTTGCCCAGCGACAGGATCGGCAGGTACTCGCCGCGCACGCGCAGCACGCGGCCTTCGCCGGCCATCGTGCGGATGTCCTCGGCCTTGGGCTGCAGCGCTTCGAGCACGTAGGCCAGCGGCAGGATCAGGGTTTCGCCGGCCACCGACACGGTCATGCCGTCGAGGATGGCCAGGGTCAGCGGCAGCCGGATCAGCACGCGGGTGCCGGCGCCGGTGTGGCTTTCCAGCTGCACTTCGCCGCCGAGGGCCTGGATGTTGCGGCGGACCACGTCCATGCCGACGCCGCGGCCGGACAGGTCGGTGACGGCGTCGGCGGTGGAGAAGCCGGGCTGGAAGATCAGGTCCCAGACCTGCGCGTCGCTCGGGTTGTCCGGGATCGCCAGGCCGCGCTCGTGCGCCTTGGCCAGGATCTTGTCGCGGTTCAGGCCGCGGCCGTCGTCGCTGACCTCGATGACGATGTGCCCGCCCTGGTGCGAGGCGGCCAGGGTGATGGTGCCGGTCTCGTCCTTGCCGGCCTGCTTGCGCACGTCGGGCATTTCCAGGCCGTGGTCGATGGAGTTGCGCACCAGGTGCACCAGCGGGTCGGCGATCTTCTCGATCAGGCCCTTGTCCAGCTCGGTGCCCTCGCCAATCGTGCGCAGCCGCACCTGCTTGCCGAGGCGCGAGGAGAGGTCGCGGACCAGCCGCGGGAAGCGGCGGAACACGGCGTCCACCGGCAGCATGCGCACGCCGATGACCGCTTCCTGCAGGTCGCGGGTATTGCGTTCGAGCAGGTCCAGGCCGGCCAGCAGGCGCTCGGCGTGGCTGGGGTCGAGGCCGCCGGAAACCTGCTTGAGCATGGCCTGGGTGATGACCAGTTCGCCGACCAGGTTGATCAGCGCATCGACCTTGTCGACGCTGACGCGGATCGAGCTTTCGGCTTCGTGGGCGGCGTTGGCCGGGGCATTGCCGGCCGCCGACGGGCGCGGGGCCGCTTCCGCGACCGCTTCCTGCACCGGCGCGGGCGCGCTGGTGGCCAGGCTGGGCGGTGCGAGGATCGGCTGGATGTCCAGCTCGCAGTCGTCGACCACCCAGGCGAAGGTGTCCTCGATCTTGCTGCGCGGGATGCGCCCGGTCAGGCCCAGGTCCCAGGCGATGTAGGCTTCCAGCGGGTCCATCTGCTCGAAGCCGGGCAGGCGCTCCATGCGCGCGTCGACTTGCAGCGGGCCGAGGGTTTCCAGTTCGCGGATGATGCGCAGCGGGTCGTTGCCGCTCATGAACAGCGACGGTGCGGGCACGAAGCCGATCTGCCAGCCTTCCGGCTCGGCCGTTTCTTCCTGCTTGGCCACGACCGGCGCGGCGGCGGTGCCGGACAGCACTGCCTCCAGGCGTGCCTTGACCGCCGCGACGGCGGCGGGATCGGCGGGCTGGCCGTGCTCGGCCTCGCGCAGCAGCGCGCGCAGCACGGC
>NZ_LDJP01000010.1 GCF_001431505.1 Stenotrophomonas daejeonensis | reverse complement strand
CATTCCCCGTTCCCTGTTCCCGCCGCCGTCAGGCGGCCCTGCGCAGCGACTCGGCCAGCGATTCGATGCTGGCGGCCTTCGGTTTGACCAGCCAGAACTTGCCGACGTAGTCGCGGAACTCGTCGAGGATCTGCTGCGCCCAGATGCTGCCGGTCAGCTCGCGGTGGCGGCCGACCAGGGTGTGCAGGTGCTGGCGGTAGTTCTCGAAGCCCTCGCTGGAAATGCGGTGGATGTCGATCAGCTCGTGGTTGTAGCGGTCCACGAAGTCGCGGTCGATATCCAGCACGTAGGCCAGGCCACCGGTGAAGCCGGCGCCGAAGTTCTGCCCGACCTTGCCGAGCACGGCGACGATGCCGTCGGTCATGTATTCGCAGCAGTGGTCGCCGGCGCCTTCGATCACCGCCAGCGCGCCGGAATTGCGCACGCCGAAACGCTCGCCGGCGCGGCCCGCGGCGAACAGCTCGCCGCCGGTGGCGCCGTACAGGCAGGTGTTGCCGACGATGGCGGTGTTGCGCGCCTCGAAGCGGGCGCCGCGCGGCGGGCGCACCACCAGCCGGCCGCCGGCCATGCCCTTGCCGACGTAGTCGTTGGCCTCGCCTTCCACTTCCAGGTTCAGGCCATCGACGTTGAACGCGCCCAGGCTCTGCCCGGCGGTACCGCGGAAGCGCAGGTACAGCGGGGCGTCGGCCATGCCGTGGTTGCCGTGCGCGCGCGCCACCGCGCCGGCCAGGCGGGTGCCGATGGAGCGGTCGGTGTTGTGGATCAGGAAGCGGTGCTCGCCGCCACGCTTGCGGGCGATGGCGTCGCCGAGCAGGTTGTCCATCTGCGTGGCCAGGCTGTCCGGCGACTGGTACAGGCGCTGCGCCGCGCAGTGCGCGCCGTCGTAATGGGCCGGGGCCAGCAGGCGCGAGAGGTCGAGCCTGACGCCTTCGCGCGGCTCCACCTCCAGTTGCTGCAACAGGTCGGTGCGGCCGACGATCTCGTCCAGCGAACGCGCGCCAAGATAGGCCAGCCACTGCCGCACCTCCCCGGCCAGCAGCCGGAAGAAGTTCTCCACCCGCTCGGGCTGGCCGGTGTAGTGGTGCTCGCGCAGGCGCTCGTCCTGCGTGGCCAGGCCGGTGGCGCAGTTGTTGAGGTGGCAGATGCGCAGGTACTTGCAGCCCAGCACGATCATCGGCGCGGTGCCGAAGCCGAAGCTGTCCGCGCCCAGCAGCGCGGCCTTGACCACGTCCAGCCCGGTCTTCAGGCCGCCGTCGGTCTGCAGGATGGTGCGCCCGCGCAGGTCGTTGCCGACCAGCGCCTGGTGCGACTCGGCCACGCCCAGTTCCCACGGCACGCCGGCATAGCGGATCGAGCTGATCGGCGAGGCGCCGGTGCCGCCGTCGTGGCCGGACACGGTGATCAGGTCGGCGCCGGCCTTGACCACGCCGGCGGCAATGGTGCCGACGCCGGCATGCGAGACCAGCTTCACCGACACCAGCGCTTCCGGGTTGACCTGCTTGAGGTCGTAGATCAGCTGCGCGAGGTCCTCGATCGAATAGATGTCGTGGTGCGGCGGCGGCGAGATCAGGCCGATGCCGGGCCTGGCGTAGCGCAGCCGCGCTATCAGCTCGTTGACCTTGTGCCCGGGCAGCTGGCCGCCTTCGCCGGGCTTGGCGCCTTGGGCGACCTTGATCTGCAGCACCTCGGCGTTGACCAGGTATTCGGCAGTGACGCCGAAGCGGCCCGACGCCACCTGCTTGATCTTGCTGCGCTTGTCGGTGCCGTAGCGCACCGGGTCTTCGCCGCCTTCGCCGGAGTTGGAACGGCCGCCGAGGCGGTTCATCGCGATCGCCAGCGCCTCGTGCGCTTCCGGCGACAACGCGCCGAGCGAGATCGCGGCGGTGTCGAAGCGCTTGAACAGCGATTCGACCGGTTCCACCTCGTCCAGCGGCACCGGCACGGCGGCCGGCTTGAGCTGCAGCAGGTCGCGCAGCGCCGAGGCCGGGCGCGCGTGCACCGCCTCGCAGTAGCGCTGCCAGTCGGCGGCGTCGCCCGTGCGCGCGGCGCGCTGCAGGGTCATCACCACGTCCGGGTTGTACATGTGGTACTCGCCGCCATGCACGTACTTGAGCAGGCCGCCGACCTCGGTGGGCACCTGCTCGTTCCAGGCGCGCACGGTGAGCTCGCGCGCCTCGGTGTCCAGCCGCGCCAGGCCGACGCCGCCGATGCGTGCGGTGGCGTCGGGGAAGCACAGCTCGATCACGTCCGGGTCCAGGCCGATGATCTCGAACAGCTGCGCGCCGCGGTAGCTGGCGACGGTGCAGATGCCCATCTTGGAGATGATCTTGGACAGGCCCTTGTAGATGCCCTTGCGGTAGCTGCGGCCGATCTGCGAGACCTCGCCGCCCTTCTTCAATTGCAGGATGCCGCGGCGGCCGAGGTCGAACAGGGTCTGGTAGGCCAGGTACGGGTACACCGCGGTGGCACCAAAACCGAGCAGGCAGGCCATGTGGTGCGCGTCGCGCGCGGTGCCGGTCTCGATGATCAGGTTGACGTCGCAGCGCAGGCCCACCTTCGACAGGTGGTGGTGCACCGCGCTGGTGGCCAGCAGCGCGTGCGCCATCGGCCGCTCCGGCACCGGGTAGCGGTCGGACAGCAGCAGCATCACCACGCCCTCGCGCGCGGCCTGCTCGCACTCGGCGCAGATGCGCTCGATGCCGGCCTTCAGCCCTTCCTCGACGCCGTAGGACAGGTCGACCAGCCGGTTCTTCTCGACGTACTGCTCCATCTTCAGCAGCTGCCGCAGCTTGCGCTGGCTGAGCACCGGCGAGTTGAGGATGACGTGGTTCACCGTCTCCGGGCCGGCGTGGAAGATGTTGGTCTCGCGGCCGAGCTGGGTGGTCAGCGACATCGCGCACTCTTCGCGCAGCGGGTCGATCGGCGGGTTGGTGACCTGCGCGAACGCCTGCCGGAAGTAGTCGTACAGCGGCCGCGTGCTGCGGCTGAGCACGGCGATGGGGGTGTCGTCGCCCATCGAGCCGGTGGCTTCCTGGCCGATCTCGGCCAGTGGCCGCAGCACCTGGTCCACTTCCTCGGCGGTGAGCTGGTACAGCTTGTGGTAGCTGCGCAGCGTGGCCTCGTCGAACGGCTCCTCGGCCAGCGACGGGTCGATCAGTTCGGTCTGCAGCCAGGTCACGCCCTGGTGCAGCCACTGCTTGTATGGCGCGCGCGTGCGGTTGATGCGGTCGATGGCGTCCGAGTCGAGCAGGTCGCCGCGCTTGAGGTCGATGGCCATCATCTCGCCCGGCCCCAGCTTGCCCTTGCGCACCACGCGCTCGGTCGGCACTTCCCACACCCCTGCCTCGGAGGCGACGAGGAAGTGGCGGTCGGAGGTGAGCAGCCAGCGCGCCGGGCGCAGGCCGTTGCGGTCCAGGGTGCAGGCGGCGTAGCGGCCGTCGCAGGCGACGATGCCGGCCGGGCCGTCCCACGGTTCGGTGTTCAGGCCGTGGAATTCGTAGAACGCGGCCAGGTCGGCGTCCTTGAATTCCAGCGATTGCGTCGCCGGCGGCACCAGGATGCGCAGCGCCTGGATCAGCTCCATGCCGCCGGCCACCATCAGCTCCAGCATGTTGTCCATGCTCTGCGAATCCGAGCCGTGCATCGAGATCACCGGGTCGAACTCGGCGATGTCGAACTTCGGCGTCTTCCACACCTTGCTGCGCGCCTGCGCCCAGTGGCGGTTGCCCTCGATGGTGTTGATCTCGCCATTGTGGGCGAGCAGCCGGAACGGGTGCGCCAGCGGCCAGCGCGGCATCGTGTTGGTGGAAAAGCGCTGGTGGAACACCACCACCGACGAGGCCAGTTCGTGGCGCTGCAGGTCCGGGTAGAAGGTCGAAAGCTTGTCCGGCAGCACCATGCCCTTGTAGCTGATGGCCTCGGCGCTGAGCGTGGTGACGTAGTAATCGTCGACGTCGCGCAGGTTCTGCTCGCTGCGGCGGCGGGCGAGGAACAGCGCCAGCGCGAACGGCTCGGCGCCCTGGCCGGCGCCGGCATCGACGAACACCTGCTCGACCCGCGGCAGCGTGGCGCGCGCCAGTTCGCCGCAGACGCTGTCGTCGGTGGGCACCACGCGCCAGCCGCGCGGCTGGCAACCGGCGTTGCGCAGCTGCGTGTCCAGCTCGTCGCGGCAGCGTTGCGCCTCGCCCGCGTCGTGCGGCAGGAACACCACGCCGGCGGCGAAGTTGGGGCCAACTTGCAGGCCGGCTTCCTCGGCCAGCCGCCGCAGGAAGGCGGTGGGCTTGCGCAGCAGCAGGCCGCAGCCGTCGCCGGTGAGGCCGTCGGCGGCGACGCCGCCGCGGTGGGTCATGCGCGAGAGCGCGGCGATGGCGGTGTCGACGAGAAGGCGGGAAGGCTGGTCGTCCAGCTGCGCGACCATGCCGAAGCCGCAGGCGTCGCGTTCGTCCCGTGGGTCGTAGAGCCCCTGGCGGTTGCGGAGGGTCATCTGTGCCTCAGTGCGATGTCAGGTGAGCGGCGACACCTCTCCCTCGTCCATCGCGCCATGCCATGCACGGCGGTGTTGCTTGCACGTGCACGGCATGCCCGTCACTGGAGCGCAGCGTTGAGGCCACCGGATGCGCTCGACTAGATCATGGATGCTGCGACGCCGCAATACATCGTTGCGGCGGCAACCAAAGCCTTGCCCTGCAAGGCTTTGGCCGCTGCGGCGATCAACCGCAGCGAACCCCGCTGACCAGGTTCTTCTCGTCCACCTCGATGTTCAGGCGCTCGCCCAGGTACTCCAGGGTGATCATCTGGTCGGGCTTGAGCTGGCGTACCTGGCCGGCACCGGCGTCCTGCCGGGCCTGCTCGGCCAGTTCGTCCGTATATGCCTGGCCGACCAGCCCCTGCACTTGGCTGGCGTCGCAGCTGCCCACCGGCGGCGGCGTGGCGGCGGCGTCGGGATCGGGCGTGGCGGCTTCGGCCGCGGCCTGCTGGGCCTGGTCCAGCGCCCGGTCCTGCTCTTCCGGGACCGGGCCGTTGCAGGCGGCCAGGAGCAGGGCCAGCGCGGTGGCCGCCATCAGGGCGAGGGCGCGGCGCGGGCCGCGGATGGTCGATGGGAAATGCATCAAGGGCTCCACAGCGGAATGGGGATGGCCCAAGGATAGGACAGGAGCGCGGAGCGGTGCGCGAACGCGCGGCGCAGGCCGATAATCGCGCTGGATTCGTCGCATTGGAGGGGTGATGCCGCAGCCGGACGCTTGTCGTGTGCTGGTACTGGGGGGATACGGGCATTTCGGCGCGCGCATCGTGCGTGCGCTGGCGTCGTCGCCGTGGCTGCGGGTGATCGCGGCCGGGCGCCATCCCGAGGCGGCCGCGCGCCACCTGCCCGGCGTCGACCTGTCGCGCATCGAGCTGTGCCGGCTGGACGTCGCCGCCGCCGATTTCCCGGCGCAACTGGCCGCCACCGGTGCCGCGCTGGTGATCCACACCGCCGGGCCGTTCCAGGGGCAGGGCTACGACGTCGCGCAGGCGTGTCTGCAGGCCGGCATGCACTACATCGACCTGGCCGATGGCCGTGCCTTCGTGCGTGACTTCCCCGCGCAGCTGGACGCGGTGGCGCGGCAGGCCGGGCGCTGCGCGATCAGCGGCGCCAGCACGCTGCCGGCGCTGTCCAGCGCGGTGGTCGATGCGCTGCGCGGGCGCTTCGACGTGTTGCAGGCCATCGACATCGTGATCGCCCCGGCGCAGGCCACGCCGCTGGGCATGGCCACGGTGCGCGCGGTGCTGTCTTACTGCGGCAAGCCGTTCCAATGCTGGGTCGACGGGCGCTGGCAGCGAGTGACCGGCTGGGCCGGCCCGCAGCCGGTGACGTTCGCGCGCATCGCCCCGCGCCTGGCCTCGCCCTGCGACGTGCCCGACCACGACCTGCTGGTGCAGCGCCACCCCGGCGTGCAGACGGTGCGCTTTCGCGCCGCATTGGAGCTGCCGCTGCTGTCGCGGTGCCTGGCCGGCATCGCCTGGCTGCGCCGCCACGGCCTGCCATTGCCGATGGCAGCGCTGGCCGGCGTGTTCGCCCGCGCCGGGCGTTGCTTCGACCGCTTCGGCAGCGACCTGGGCGGCATGCGCGTGACCCTGCGCGGGTTGCGCGACGGCGTCGAACACACCCTGCATTGGGACCTCACCGCGCCGATGCTGCACGGTCCGGAAATCCCCACCTTCGCCGCAGTGCTGCTGGCGCGCCGACTGGCCGCCGGCGAGCCGCTGCCGGTGGGTGCACATGCCTGCATGGGCCTGCTGACGCTGGCCGAGTTCGAGGAAGAGTTCGCCCGCTGGCGGATCGACAGCACCGTTTCCTGACGCCGCCGGCCCGACGAAGGTCGCCCCGCCCTCCGGGCTATTGACTACATTTGTCGTCACCGCTATCGTGACGACAAATGTAGTCATGGAGCCGGGCATGCGCCGCAAGACCATCGGGGACCAGGAACTGGCCCTGCTGCACTACCTCGGGGAGAACCAGCCGGCCAGCGTCGGCGAGGTGGCCGCCGGTTTCGGCGAGTCGCGCGGGCTGGCCCGTTCCACCGTGCTGACCATGATGGAACGCCTGCGGGCAAAGGGTTACCTGCGGCGCGCGCAGCACGCCGGCGTCTACCGCTACGAGGCCACCGCCGGGCAGCAGGAAGTGGTGAACAGCGCGGTCGGCAGCTTCGTCGAGAAGACCCTGCAGGGCTCGATCTCGCCGTTCGTGGCATGGATGTCGGAAAAGGCCGAGGTCAGCGACGACGAGCTGGCCGAACTGCAGGCACTGGTCAGCCGGCTGCAATCGCAGCGCCGCGAGGACTGAACCATGGACACCCTGCTCGAACTGCTTGGCAACCGCCTGCTGGCCACCAGCGTGCAGACCGTGGCGCTGGCCGCCGTGGTATGGCTACTGTGCCGCTGCGTGCGGCGCCTGCCGGCCGCCACCCAGTGCGGCCTGTGGTGGCTGGTGGCGCTGCAGGCGGTGCTGGGCCTGCTGTGGGCCGCGCCGCTGGAGCTGCCGGTGCTGCCGGCCGTGGAAGCCGCGCAGCTGGTGCAGCAGGCCGCGCCGGCGCCGGCTGACGCCGCGGCACCGTTGGTGGTGATGACGCCGCTGCCACTGGAAAGCGGCTGGTCGTGGCTGCACGTGGCAATGGTGCTGTGGCTGGCCGGCGTGGTGGTGATGGCGCTGCGTACCGCCTCGGCATGGCGTGCCAGCCGTGCCCTGCTGCGCATGGCGCGACCCTGCGACGACCGCCGCCTGGATGCCGCGTTGCAGCTGGCGGCCGAGGCGCACGGCCTGCGCCGCGCGCCTCGGCTGATGCTCAGCGCGGCCATCGATTCGCCGCAGCTGGTCGGCCCGTGGCGGCCGGTGCTGCTGCTGCCGGCGCGCGGCCTGCAGCGCATGGGCGACGACGACCTGGACATGGCCCTGACCCACGAGCTGGTGCACCTGCAGCGCCGCGACCTGTGGTGGGGGCTGCTGCCGGCGCTGGCCCAGCACCTGTTCTTCTTCCACCCGCTGGTGCACCTGGCCGCGCGCGAATACGCGATTGCCCGCGAAGCGGCGGTGGATGCGGCGGTGGTCGCCGGCGACCGCCATTGCCGCCAGCACTACGGACGCCTGCTGCTGCAGCTGGGCGTCGCCCCGCGGCCCGGTGCTGGCCTTGCCAGCGCCTCGCCGACCTTCCTCAGCCTCAAGCGGAGACTGCTCATGTTGCAGAACACATCCTCCTTCCCGCGCGTGGGCGCGGGCCTGATCGTCGCCGCGGTGGCCCTGGCCGGCGTACTGCCGATGCGGCTGGTCGCCATGCCGGTGCCGCCCGCCCCGCCGGCACCGCCCGCGGCACCCATCGCCCCGGCCGCTCCCGCGGCCCCGGTCGCCGGCACGTCGGTACTGAGCACCGTGATATCGGCCGGCGCCGCGCCCGCCGCGGTTCCCGCACCGCCGCCGTCGGCCGTCCCGCCGCCGCCGCCGGCTCCCCCTGCGCCGCCGGCCCCGCCGCTCGATGCGCAGGGCGTGATCCACCTCTCCAGCGATGCGAGCCGCAACGGCTACGTGCTGCTGAAGGACAACCACAGCATCATGAACGGCTCCAGCGCCGACCTGCAGCAGGCACGGCAGCTGGACGACGGCAACGGCGTGCTGCTGCTGCGCCGCGACGGGCAGGCGTATGTCGTGCGCGATGCCGATACGCTGTCGCACTTCCAGCAGGCGTTCGCCGAAACCTCGCGGCTGGGCGAGGCACAGGGCCGGCTTGGCGAGCAGCAGGGCCGGTTGGGCGAGCGCCAGGGCGAGATCGGTGCGCAGATGGGCGAAATCGGCGCCCGCATCGGGGCCATCGCCGCCCGGCAGGCGCAACTGGCACTGTCCCGCGACGACGGCGCGGTCCTGCGCAAGGCGGCCGAGGACGCGCGCCGCGAAGCGGAAAAGGCGCGCGCGGAAATGGACAGCCCGGCCATGCGTGCCGAAATGGAAACGCTGGCGCGCCAGCAGGCCGAACTCGGCAAGCAGCAGGCCCGGCTGGGCAAGCAGCAGGCGGAGGCCAGTGCGCGCGCACGGCGCGAGGTGGAGGCGATGATCCGGAAGGCGATTCGCGAGGGCGTTGCCGAGCCGGTCAGCGGTTGATCTTCCGCAGGTGAGGGGCTTGCCCCTCACTGACGCCTTCCCGGTAGTGCGTGTGCGGGGCAAGCCCCGCACCTACGGCGTCGAGGTCGATGCCCGTCCCTCCGCCTCGGCCCGCACCCGTCTCGTAGGTCGGGGTTACACCCCCGACGCGCGGGATAGGCGAATACTGGCATCGGGGGCATAGCCCCGACCTGCCTGCTGCGGGAGCGCCATTGCGTCCCGTAGTGCCGAGCTTGCCCGGGCAGGGACCTTTCCCGCCAATGCCCCCAGCAGGGGCAAGCCCCGCTCTACATCGCCGTGGTCGCAGTCAGCTCCTCTGCCTCGGCTTCCACCAGGCGCAGGAACAGCTGCGCCAGCGTCACCACGTCCTGGTGGTTGTGTTCGCCGACGCGGCGCAGGTTGCGCGCGCTGCCGCCGCGCAGGTAATCCAGCCACGCGGCCGGCGCCTCCGAACCGGGCAAATCGTCCTCGCGCTGGATGCGCAGCAGCTGGCGTTCGATGGTCGCCAGCCGGCAGTTCTCCCAGGTGCCGCGGTAGCGGCGGCGGGTGGGGAACAGCAGGTCCACGTGGTCCAGCGCGGAGAGCGGGTCGCCACGCCGCGCCAGCCGGTAGCGGGTCTTGAGCAGCGGTGCGTCGTAGCAGCGGCCGTTGTAGCTGGACAGCACCGTGGTCGGCGCCAGCCAGCCGGCGAACGTCTCCAGCATCGCGCGTTCCGCACCCAGCGTGGCCATCAGCAGCTGGCGCACGCGCAGGCCTTCGCCGTGGGTGGCGTCGTGTTGCCAGTCGGCCGCGCCGATCATGAAGGCGCGGGTGCCGGTGCCGCCGGCCAGGCCCGTGGTTTCGGTGTCGAAGAACAGCAGGTCGCGCGGCTGCACGCTTTCGTCCGGGCGCTTGCTGAAGGCCAGCGACAGCGGCTGCGCGGGGATGGGCTGCGGCAGGAAGGCTTCGATCAGGTGCAGGCCGGGCGCGATCTCGGTGCCGGGCAGGTCGCGGTCGAGGGGGCCGCGTTCGGTACGTGGCACGGGCGCGATGGCGCGGTTGCGGGTGGCCAGCAGGCGGCGCAGGGCGTTGCCGTCCGGTGCGCGACGTGGCTTGTGCTGGATGTTTTCCACCCAGCCGAACACCGATGCCTCGCGCGTGGATTGCCTCGGCTGTTGTAGGAGTGGGGCCGGCATGCCGGCTCCGGCCAGTCGCGAAGCCGATGAATCTGCCGAGGCCGGCGAATTGCCGGATGTATCCGGAGAAACGGGCATTACCTCGGATTCCGGCTGTATCGGCTTCGCGACTGGCGGCGCTCCTACAACGGCAGGTGCAGCGGCAGCGGGTGCATCCGTATGCCCCGCCTGCTTCCGCAGCGCCTTCAGCTTGTCCAGGCTGATGCTCATGGCAACAGGTCGAGCGCCTCGTCGGCGGGTATGGCGGCCGGCACCTGCCCGCAGCGCTCGTCGGAAAGCAGCGACAACACCTTCAACGCCAGCGAACGTGGCGTCTCGCCACCACCTTCCTCCTGCGCAGCCAGCACCGGGCCTACGCAGGCCGGGCAACCGGCGCTGCAATCGCAACGCTCCACCAGTTCCAATGCGCGCTGCACCAACTCGCCCTGCCGCTGCCACAGCGGCTCGCTCAGGCCCACGCCACCGGGGAAGTTGTCGTACAGATAGACCGTCGGCACGAAGCTCTGCATCAACTCCACCGCGCCTTCGCCACCCTCGTTGCCGCGCAGCTGGCCGCGGCCGCTCTGGTCGGCCACCGCGAACCATGCGCCATCGCCGTTGCCCACCGCCTTCTGCAAATCGCGCGCGTCGGCCATCACCGCCACGGTGGCGACGATGTGCAGCGCATAGGCCGCGCCGAGGAAGCCGTCCAGCGCGTCCTGCTTCTGCGCGAACGCACGCAGCAGCGTGGCCTGCGGCAACTGCCACCACACCGAGGTGGTGTGCAGTTCCTGGTCGGGCAGGTTGACCGGGCCGTAGCCGATGTTCTCGTGCGTGTAGTAGCGGATCTTCTTGTAGCCGGCCACGCGCCGCACCACGTGTACCTCGCCGTGGTGCGAGTCGCCGCGCCCGGCGCCATCGCCGTCGAAGCGGTCGAGCACCTTCAACTTGGTGAAGTCGATGCTGTCGGTGTAGTAGTCCACGTGGGTGCGGGTGACGTAGGCCTTGCGCCCGTCCCAATCCAGCCGCTCCACCTGGTAGGGCGTGCTCTGCACCATGTGGATCGCGCCTTCGTACAGGGTCAGCGCGGCGGTGGAGTAGTCCACCTCGGCGATGATCTGCTGCTTGCCGTCGCTGCGATCGACGACGACGAAATTGCCATCGGCCACCGCGCGCAGGCTCACCGCGTTGGCCGGGTAGCTGTCGGCGATCCACTCCCAGCGCTCGCCCTCCTGATGCACCACCTCGCTCTCGGCCAGCGCCTGCAGGAACACCAGCGGGTCGATCGGCCCGAACGGCTCGCCGCTCAGGAACGGCAGCTCGAACGCGGCGCAGCGGATGTGATCGAACAGGATCAGCGGCTGGTCGGGCGCGATGCGCGCATGCTCGGGCGTGGCGCTGGCAAAGAAATCCGGGTGCCGCACCACGTACTGGTCCAGCGGCTGGCTGCTGGCGACCATCACCCCGAGCGCGGCCTGCTGGCGGCGGCCGGCGCGGCCGAAGCGTTGCCACGTCGCCGCCACGCTGCCGGGGTAGCCGTTGAGCACCACCACGTCGAGCGCGCCGATGTCCACGCCCAGCTCCAGCGCCGAGGTGCTGACGATGCCGTCGATATCACCCGCGCGCATCGCCCGCTCCACCTCGCGGCGCTCGGTAGGCAAGTAGCCGCCGCGATACGCGCGGATGCGCGCCGGCTTGCGCGGGTCGTTGTCGAAAATGTCTTTCAGGTACTTGGTCAGCACTTCCACCATCAACCGCGTCTGCGCGAACACCAGCGTTTTCAGCCCGCTTTTGATGGCAATGCGCGCGATGCGGTTGGCCTGCGAACGCGCCGAGGCGCGCAGGCCAAGGTCGGGGTTGATGACCGGTGGGTTCCACAACAGCATGTGCTTGGGCCCGCTGGGCGCGCCGGATTCGGTGATCGCATGCACGCACTCCTCGACCAACGCCTCGGCGTGCGCGTGCGGGTTGCCGATGGTGGCCGAGCACAGGATGAACTGCGGTTGCACGCCATAGAACGCGCAGATGCGCTTGAGCCGGCGGATCACGTTGGTGACGTGGCTGCCGAACACGCCGCGGTAGGTATGGATTTCGTCGATCACCACGTAGCGCAGGTTCTCGAAGAACTGCGCCCACTTGGTGTGGTGCGGCAGGATCGCCTGGTGCAGCATGTCCGGGTTGCTGACCACGATGTCGCCATGCAGGCGGATCGCCTGCCGTGCATCGCCCGGGGTGTCGCCGTCGAAGGTGAAGGCGCGCACGCCCAGCTCGCCGGCGCGGTTCAGTTCCAACAGCTCGGCCACCTGATCCTGCGCCAGCGCCTTGGTCGGGAACAGGTACAGTGCCTTGGCGTTGCCCCGCATCGCCGCGCTGACCACCGGCAGCGTGTAGCACAGCGACTTGCCCGACGCGGTGGGGGTGACGATGGCGATGTGCTCGCCGCGCTGCGTCGCCGCCCACGCTTCGGCCTGATGCGAATATAGCTGCTCGATGCCGCGTGCCTGCAACGCCGCTTTAAGTGCCTCGGGCACGTCATCGGGAATCGGCGCGTAACGGCCCTCGCGGCCGGGGATCGTGAAGCTGCCCGTCACCCGGTCGCCGTAGCGCTTCGCCAGTCGCTTGCCGAGCAAGGCACCGTCGCGCGAGGGCAGGCCGTCGGTGGTCGCCAGCGCCCGTTCGCTGGCTTCGGTGCGGGGAGCGAGGGAAAACGCCATGCCGGTACTGCCGATCAAAGGACGGCATGGAAGCACAGCAGCGTCTCATCCCGTGAGACGGCCGGTTGCCAACGAAATCCGAATCCGCCGTCCGTAAACTGCCGGTCCGGCATGCAGGATGGAGACGGCAACGGTGAAGGCGGGTGGATGGCGGTCGATGGCGCTGGCCGGCACGATGCTGATCGGCGTGGCACAGGCGCAGCAGGCGCTGCCGGAACAGCCTGCGGCGGTCGCCGAAGATACCGAGGACGCATCCCGGCCCACGCCGGCCGAAGGCGACGTCACTACCCTGGGCGAGGTGCGCGCGCTCAAGCCCGAGGAGGACCCGCCGCTGGACCTGTACCGTTTCAGGAACCCGGTGCAGGTGGAGGACAACCGCTTCAGCCGTTCATGGAGCGAACCGCCCACGCCGGAGCAGGTCAGCCTGAGCGGCGGCTACCTGATGATGGGCATCAACTACGGCCTGATGGCCGCCGCCAAGGGCCTGCACAAGCTCACCAACGGCCGCGACCAGATCCAGTCCGCCGTCGCCCGCCCGCCACCGGAGCTGAGCGAGCAGCAGCGCCTTCGCGCGCTGCGCTTCTGCCGGCAGCAGGAAGGCTGCAGCACGGGCGACTGAACGGCGCCGGCCCGGTCAGTCGCGCCGTCGCGGGCTTTCCCTCAGGCGGAAACGCCGGCCAGCACCGCGTACATCACCACGGCGATCACCAGGAACAGGTAGACGCCGCCGATGAAGAGGTAGCGCAGCATCGTCAGCACCGGGTTGCCGCCGTAGACGCGCTGCTGCATCCAGAACAGGTAGACCGGCACCGCCAGCCACAGCAGCACGTACAGCCAGTCGCCGAGGGTGCCGACCACCGGGCTGTCGATGGCGCCGCCGATGCCGGCCACCGCGAAGGTCGCCAGCAGCACCAGCATCAGCCAGCTGTGGCTGTACAGGGCGACCACCAGGTGCTCGAGGTAGCCGGTCGGCCGCCGCAGGTAGGCCACGCGCAGCACCAGCGCGAACACCGGCATCAGCAGGAACAGCGCGCCCGGCAGGGCGGTCAGGACCGCCTGCAGGAACAGGTCGGCGTTGCCGTCCATGCGCTCCAGGTTGGCGCGGGTGTTCTCCATGCGCTGGTTGAGCCAGCGGTTGGCGAACTGCGGCCAGCCGGCCAGCACCACCGGGTTGGTCTGCGGGTCCCACGGCTTGCCGTTGACGTCGTGGCTGAACAACTGCCCGGTGCGGCCTTCGCTGGCACGCGCAGCCGCCTTGCCGGCGCGCGCCACTGCCGAGTCGCCGGCACCGGCCCGCGGCGTGCCTTCCAGCTCGGCCAGGCGCCGCGCAGCGGCCGTGTTGATCGCGGTCATGGTCAGGGCGAGGCTCGCGGTGCCGCCGGGCGAACCGCCAAGCACGCGCTCCATCTCCGCCACCTGCGCCACCCGCAGCCGTTCCACCTCGTCCGCGGTCTGCGCCGGTGCGAACAGCCCGGCCTGCTGGTCGAACACGCCCGTCCCCTCGGTGTGCAGCGCCAGTTTGCCGACGAAGAACGTGAACAGGGTGAGGATGACGAACAGCCGCAGCGGCTGCACGTAGCCCACCCGGTGGCCCTTGAGGAAGTTCACCGCCACCCGGCCCGGCACCAGCAGGTCGCGCAGGGTGCGGAAGATGCGCCCGTCCAGGTGCCAGAACGACTCGAACACCTCCTCCACCGCGTGCCCGAAGTGCTTGAGCGGGTTGTGCGCGGATTGCCCGCAGTGGTGGCAGTAATGGCCGTGCAGCGCGGCATGGCAGTTCTCGCAGCTGCCGTGCTCGGGCGCGGCGGCAACGGCGGGCGGGTTGTCGCGGGTCGGGTTCATGAAGGACACGGCGGATGGCGAAGCGCCACACGATAACGGCGATTGCCGGCCGGGTCAGCCGCGCGGGTTGCGGCGCACCACGCCCCTGCGTCCATATGTGAAGAAATGGAAGCCGGACCGCAGGAGCGCTCCGCGGAGATTCCTTCATGGCTGCTGGCGCATGCCGATTGCGGCGGCGTGGAAACGGTGGGTGCGCCGGGCGGCTTCGGCTACAGTAGCGCGATGACGAAAGAGCACATTCCCGGCGGCCTGCTGATCGCCATCGAGGGCATCGATGGTGCCGGCAAGTCCACGCTGGCGCGCCGGCTGGCCGACATCCTGGAGCAGGCCGGCGCCGAGGTGGTGCTGAGCAAGGAGCCGACCAACGGGCCGTGGGGCACGCAGTTGCGGGCCTCGGCCGCCACGGGCCGGCTGAGCCCGGAACAGGAGGTGGAGCTGCTGCTGCGCGACCGCCGCCAGCATGTGGAGGAACTGGTCCTCCCGGCGCTGCAGCGCGGCGCGGTGGTGATCCTCGACCGCTATTTCCCGTCGATGGTGGCCTATCAGGGCGCGGCCGGGTTGCCGGTGGACGAGCTGCTACGCCTGAACGACTTCGCGCCGCGCCCGCACCTGCTGCTGCTGCTCGACCTGCCGCCGGAAACCGGGCTGGCGCGCATCCGTGCCCGCGGCGACGTGCCCAACCACTTCGAGACGGCGCAGAACCTGGAGCGCTGCCGCGCGATCTTCCGGCAGCTGGACATCGCCGGCAAGCAGGTGATCGACGCCAGCCACGACGAAGCACAGGTGCTGCGCGAGGCGCATGCGGCCATCGCCGCGGCGCTGGCCCGGCGCCTCGGGAGCGACGGCAAGTCGCCGGAAAACGCGCGCAGGCTCGAACGCCTGAGCGCCGCCGACCTCGGCTGAGGCGGCACCCGCCGGGAGCCGCAGCCATGCCGTTCGGCCCATGCGTGGGCCGGGGCGTGCGGACACGATAGGGCGTCCATTTCCCTGACGAGGTCTGCGTGATGCGGGTATTTCGAGTGGCGGCGTTGAGTGTGGCCCTGCTGGCGTCCACGGGACTGGCGCATGCCACGCCCGGACCGGTGGCCGTGGATGCGCGCGGCACGGCGATCAGCGAGGCCGCGTACCCGGGCACGATCGTGCTGGACGTGGACGCCACCGACCTCGGCCAGCGCGTGTTCAAGCTGCGCCAGACCGTGCCGGTGCAGGCCGGGTTGCAGCGCTTCCACTACCCGGCATGGCTGCCGGGCAACCATTCGCCCACCGGCGCGATCGAGAAACTGGCCGGGTTGGTCGTCACCGGCAACGGCCAGCGCCTGGACTGGGTGCGCGACCCGCTCGACGTCTACACCTTCGAGGTGCAGGTGCCCGAGGGCGTGGGCGAGCTGCGCATGGACTACCAGTTCCTCAGCCCCACCGACGCATCGCAGGGCCGCACGGTGATGACGCCGAACATGCTCAACCTGCAATGGAACGCGATGGTGCTGTACCCGGCCGGCCACGCCGCGCATGCCATCACCTACCGCGCCAGCGTCCGCTACCCGCAGGGCTGGGAAGCGGCCAGCGCGCTGGAAGTGGAGCGCCGCGACGGCGACACCGTGCACTACGCGCCGACCAACCTGGAGATCCTGGTCGATTCGCCGGTGTTCGCCGGCCGCTACCACCGCAGCTTCGACCTCGCCCCGGCCGGCACTCGCCCGGTGCGCTTGAACGTGTTCGCCGACCGCGCCAAGGACCTGGAAGCCAAGCCCGAGCACATCGAGCAGCACCGCGCGCTGGTTACGCAGGCGCGCAGACTGTTCGGCGCCGAGCATTACGACCACTACGACTTCCTGTTCGCGGTGACCAGCCAGCTTGGCGGCATCGGCCTGGAACACCAGCGTTCCAGCGAGAACAGCGAGGACCGCGACTATTTCAGCGGCTGGGACGCCAAGGTCGGCAGCAGCGACCTGCTCGGCCACGAATACACCCACTCGTGGGACGGCAAGTACCGGCGCCCGGCCGACATGGCCACGCCGCATTACAACGTGCCGATGCAGGGCAGCCTGCTGTGGGTCTACGAAGGCCAGACCCAGTACTGGGGCAACGTGCTGACCGCGCGCGCCGGCATCCGCCCGCTGGACGCCTCGCGCGATGCGCTGGCGCTGGTCGCGGCCACCTACGCCGACAACCGCCCCGGCCTGGAATGGCGCTCGCTCGGCGACACCACCAACGATCCGGTGATCGCCCGTCGCAAGCCCAAGCCCTACCGCGGCTACCAGATGAGCGAGGACTACTACCAGGGCGGGCAGATGCTGTGGCTGGAGGCCGACGTGCGCATCCGCAGCCTCAGCAAGGGCCGGCGCAGCCTCGACGATTTCGCCCGCGCCTTCTTCGGAAAGAACGATGGCCAGTGGGAGCGCCCGGACACCTACACCTTCGAGGACGTCGCCGCGACGCTGGAACAGGTGCAGCCCACCGGCGACTGGACGCAGTTCCTGCGCGACCGGCTGGAGCGCAGGGCCGGCCTGACCGGCGGCATCGAGGCCGCGGGCTGGAAGCTGGTCTACAACGACAAGCCCAGCGCCTATTACCGCGCGCTGATGAAGGGCCGCGGCGCAAACTTCATCTACTCGCTGGGCATGGCGCTGGACGGCAGCGGCCGTGTCGGCGAGGTGCGCTGGGACAGCCCGGCGTTCAACGCCGGCCTCGGCAGCGGCATGCAGGTACTGGCGGTCAACGACCTGCAATACAGCGCCGACGAACTGGAAGAAGCGGTGCGCGCGGCGAAGGCCGGCAAGCAGCCGATCCGCCTGCTGGTCAAGGAAATGGACGTCTACCGCACCCTGAGCATCGACTACCACGGTGGCCTGCGGTATCCATCATTGCAGCGCATCGAGGGCACGACCGATTACCTGACGCCGATCTTCAGCGCGAGGAAGTGAGGCTTGAAGTGCCTTTCATTTTGGAGGGTACAGAGTAAAGCCCCTCTCCCCACGGGAGAGGGGTTGGGGTGAGGGGCGAACGGAGTCCGGATGTTCAACCATCATGGACTCCGTTCGCCCCTCATCCGCCCCTGCGGGGCACCTGCATTCGGCACATCCCTGTGCCTCACCCTTCGGGCGGCTTCGCCGTGCAACTCGGCAATCCTCCCGAGTTGTCTCCCGGTGGGAGAAGGAAATGGCAGGCTGCCTCAAACCGGATACCATGCCAGCGCCGCACGGAAATCCGCCGCCGCCTGCCACTCGTGCAGGTGCCAGCGCGCCGCTTCGCCCAGGCCCGGGTCGCACCACGCCAGGTGCAGCGCGCCATCGTCGCCGGGTGCGAAGCGCAGCTTGTGCAGGCCGAAGGAAATGCCGTGGCCGTGCGCCTTCAGCAGCGCCTCCTTGGCGCACCAGACGCGGAAGAACCAGCGTTCGCAGCCGGCCTCGTCCAGCGCGTCCAGCCACGCGACCTCGTCGGGATGGAAGAAGCGGCGGATCACCTCGCGCATCTGCCGGCGTGGGCGCTGCTGCTCCAGGTCCACGCCCAGCCGCACGTGCTCGCCCAGCGCCACCAGCAGGTGCCCGCCGCTGTGGCTCCAGCCGGTGCCGTAATGCGCCAGCTCGCCGATCAGCCACGGCCGGTTGCGCTCGTCGCGGGTCAGCGGCAGCGCCTGCGGGGTGCTGCCCAGCTCGGCCGCCAGCAGCTCGCGCGCCTGCGGCTCGCCGCGGGTGCCGGGTACGTGCGGCAGCTGCCACACCCGTACCTGCCCGAATTGCCACGCGCGCGCCGGCGTCATCGCCAACGGCCCCGCCCGCCGCGGGTCCACGGCCGCTTCACGCCCGATCGGCTTGACTGGGAAGGCCGCACCCGCCCGGGTGCATTGACGCAGGGAGATACTCGCATGATCGGTTTCATCATCTGGTTGATCGTGGGCGGCATCGTCGGCTGGCTGGCCAGCATCATCATGCGCCGCGACGCGCAGCAGGGCATCGTCCTGAACATCGTGGTCGGCATCATCGGCGCGATGGTAGCCGGCTTCCTGTTCGGCGGCGGCAGCATCAACGGCGCGATCACGCTGCGCTCGTTCCTGCTCTCGCTGCTCGGCGCGGTGATCCTGCTGGCCATCGTCAACCTGTTCACGCGCAAGCGCGTCCGCTGAAGCAGGAACGAGTGGGGAGGAACGAGGAACGAGTAGAGGCAAGGAGCCGGAACGCTTCGGCTTTCTCTCGTTCCTCGTTCCTCTTCACTCGTTCCTGTCCAACTGCACCCACGCCGGTGCATGGTCGCTGGGCCGTTCCCAGGTGCGCGGCTCGCGGTCGATGCTCGCCGCCAGCGCATGCGGCTTCAGCGCGTCGGACACCAAGGTCAGGTCGATGCGCAGGCCGAGGTCGCGGCGGAAGCCGGCGGCGCGGTAATCCCACCAGCTGAACACGCCGGCCGCGTCGTTGTGCAGGCGGAAGCCGTCGTGCAGGCCCAGTTGCAGCAGCTTGTCCAGCGCGCCGCGCTCGGCGGTGGAGGTGAGGATGTGGTTGTCGTTCCACACCGCCGGGTCGTGCACGTCGCGCGCGTCCGGGGCGATGTTGAAGTCGCCCAGCACCACCAGCTTCGGGTGCTTGCGCAGTTCGGCGGCGACCCAGCCGTGCACCGCTTCCAGCCAGCGCAGCTTGTAGGCGTATTTGTCGGTGCCCACGTCCTGGCCGTTGACCACGTAGAGGTTGATGATGCGCACGCCATTGACGGTGCCGGCGATCGCCCGCTTCTGCTCGTCCTCGAAACCGGGAATGCCGACCTGCACGTCCTCGATCGGGTCGCGCGCCAGCAGCGCCACGCCGTTGTAGGTCTTCTGCCCGGCGAACACGTTGCGGTAGCCGAGTTCCAGCAGGCGCGTGTCGGGGAACTTGTGGTCCTCCAGCTTGGTTTCCTGAATGCCGACCACGTCCGGGGCGAAAGCGGCCAGCCACTGTTCCAGGTGCGGCAGGCGGACATTGAGCGAATTGACGTTCCAGCTGGCGATTTTCATGGGGGGCATTCTATCCGCCCCGGTCATGGAGCCGATGAAGCGCGCGGCCGGCCTCAGCCCTGCGTGCGGCCGTCGGCCATGTGCACGACCTGCTGGCCGAACAGCGTCATGTCCTCCGGGTCGTGGCTTATCAGCAGCAGCGGGATGCCGGTTTCATCGAGCACGCTTTCCAGCTCGCGCCGCAGGTGCGTGCGCAGGGCGTGGTCGAGGGCGGCGAAGGGCTCGTCGAGCAGCAGGGCCTGCGGCCGGGTGACCAGCGCGCGGGCCAGCGCGGTGCGCTGGCGCTGGCCTCCGGAGATCTGCGCGGGCAGCAGGTCTCCGACGTGGTCGATGCCGAACACCTGCAACCAGTGTTCCACCGCGGCGATGCGGCAGCCGCGGGCCGGGTTGCGCCAGCCCCGGCGCAGGCCGAAGGCGACGTTCTGGCGGACGCTCAGGTGCGGGAACAGCGCGTAGTCCTGGAACACGTAGCCGATCCGGCGCTGCTGCGGGGACAGGCGGAGGCCGGCGGCGGCGTCGAACAGCGGCTGCCCGTGCATGCGGATGCTGCCGGCGTCCGGCCGCAGCAAGCCGGCCACCGCCTTCAGGGTCAGGCTCTTGCCCGCGCCGGATGGGCCGAACAGCACCACCCGCGGTTGCCGGCAACGCAGCGCGGCTTGCAGCTGGAAGCGTTGCCCGGCCGCCTGCAGCTGGCAGTGGATGTCCAGTTCAAGCCACATGGCGCGCATCGCCGGGGGGGCGGCCGACCAGCCGGGCGGCGACCAGCAGCACGCCGATGCACACCGCCGAGGACACCAGCACCAGCAGGTTGGCGCGGCCGTCGTTGCCGGCCTGCACCGCTTCGTAGATGGCGATGGACAGGGTCTGGGTGCGGCCGGGGATGCTGCCGGCGACCATGATGGTGGCGCCGAACTCGCCCATCGCCCGCGCGAACGCCAGCAACAGGCCGGCGAGGATGCCGCGCCAGGCCAGCGGCAGGGTGACCCGGAAGAACAGCGCCGGCTCGGATATGCCCAGGGTCCGCGCGGCCTGCTCCAGTTGCCCGTCCACGCCCTCGAACGCGGCCCGCGCCGGCTTGAACACCAGCGGCAGCGAGGCCACCGCCGCGGCGATCACCGCCGCCTGCCAGGTGAACACCAGGTTGATGCCAAAGCCGCGTTGCAGCCACGCGCCCAGTGGCCCGTTGCTGCCGATCAGCACCAGCAGGTAATAGCCCAGCACCGTGGGCGGCAGGATCATCGGCAGGGTCAGCAGCGTGTCCAGCAGCTCGCGGCCGGGGAAGCGCCGCCGCGCCAGCAGCCCGCCCAGCGCGATGCCCAGCACCAGGTTGATCGCGGTCGCGCAGCCGGCCACCTTCAGCGACAGCCACAGCGCGCTCCAGTCCAGGTCGAGCATCAAGGGCTTCCGAAACCGTGCCGTTGCAGGATGGCCTGGCCGGCGGGCGAGCGCACGAAGGCGATGAAGCGCCGCGCCTCGTCGGCGTTGCCGCTGCCCTTGACCATCGCCAACGGGTAGCTGATGCCGGTGGACAGCGGCACCTGGAACGCGCGCCGCACGCGGTCGGGCGTGGCCTGCGCGTCGGTGGCGTAGACGAAGCCGGCATCCACCTCGCCGCGCGCCACGTAGTCCAGCGACTGGCGCACGTTCTGCGCAAGGATCAGTTTGGCCTGCACCGATGGCCACAGCCCGGCCTGCTGCAGGGCCTGCCGCGCGTAGCGCCCGGCCGGCACGCTGTCGGGGTTGCCGATGGTCACCCGGCCGACCGCCGGCCCGGCCAGTGCCGCCAGCGAGGTCGGCGCGGACGATGTACGGGGCGGCACCACCACCCACAGGGTGTTGGTCGCGAACATCTGGCGCGTCGAGGGGTCGACCAGGCCGCGCTGGGCGGCCTGGTCCATCGTCGTCTGGTCGGCGAAGGCGAGCACGTCCACCGGCGCGCCGCGCGCGACCTGCTGCAGCAGGACCCCGGACGCGGCGAAGTTCAAATCGACCCGGGCATCCGGGTAGCGCGCGCCGTAGGCGCCGGCGATCTCGCGGAAGCCCTCGGTCAGGCTGGACGCCGCCGAAACCGTCAACTCCGCGGCCGTGGCCGGGAGGACGTGGAGCAGCAACAGCAGTATCCAGGGCTTTTTCATGGCGTGGTTCCGGGGACATGGCCCGCGTGGGAGGGTAGGGCTGCGGCGACGCGGGCGCACGCCCCCGCAGGGCGGCGCCCAGCCGCCGTAAGGTCAGGCGATGGCCCGGCGGCACCGGTGCGTGGTCATGGTACTGCCGGTGGCTCCCGACCCTGCATCGCGCGCTGCCGGGGTATCCGCCTCAACCGCGCCGCCGGCCGTCGGCCGCGGCCGCCTCGATGGCTTCCGGCAGGTCGGTTTCGCGGTCGATCTGCGGGAAGCGGCGGCGCTCCATGCGGCGGATCGCGAAGTGCATCCACGCCAGCGCGCCGGTCACCAGCACGAACAGCAGCATGAAGCAGCTGCTCCAGATGCCGACCACGTCGTTCAGGGCACCGAACACGATCGGCAGGATGAAGCCGCCGAGGCCGCCGATCATGCCGACCACGCCGCCCACCGCGCCGACGTGCTGCGGGTAATAGACGGGGATGTGCTTGTACACCGCCGCCTTGCCCAGCGACATGAAGAAGCCCAGCACGAACACCAGCACGGTGAACAGGGTCACGCCGATGGCCAGGTGGAAGCTGAGTTCGCCGTGCACGCCCTGCACCACGTAGCGGGTGTCGGGGTAGGCGAGCAGGAAGGTGCAGATGGCCGATACGCCCAGCGTCCAGTACATCACCCGGCGCGCGCCGATGCGGTCGGACAGCCAGCCGCCGACCACCCGGAACAGGCTGGCCGGGATCGAATAGCAGGCCGCCAGCACGCCGGCGGTGCCCACGTCCATGCCGTAGGCGCCGACCAGGTAGTGCGGCAGCCACAGTGCCAGTGCGACGAAGCCGCCGAACACGAAGAAGTAGTACAGCGAGAAGCGCCACACCTGCAGGTTCTTCAGCGGCGCCATCTGCTCGGCGAACGGCATCGGCTTGACCCCGCTGCGGCGGCGCTCCTCCAGCGAGGGGTCTTCCTTGCTGAACAGATAGAACAGGATGGCGGTGACCGCCAGCCCCACCGCCCACAGCTTGGCCACCATCATCCAGCCCGAGGCCACCATCACCAGCGGCGCCAGCAGCTTGGTCACCGCCGAGCCGATGTTGCCGGCGCCGAAGATGCCCAGCGCCGTGCCCTGCTTCTCCGGCGGGAACCACTTGGACACGTAGGTCACGCCGACCGAGAAATTGCCGCCGGCGATGCCCACGAACAGCGCCGCCAGCAGGAACTGCGGGTAGGTCTGCGCATAGGTCAGCAGCCACGTCGCCGCCGCGCCGCACAGCATCACCAGCGTCATCACCTTGCGCCCGCCGAACTGGTCGGACCAGATGCCGAGGAACACGCGGATCACCGAGCCGGTCAGCACCGGGGTGGCGATCAGCAGGCCGAACTGGGTGTCGTTCAGGCCCAGCTGCCTGCTGATCTGGATGCCGATGATCGCGAAGATCATCCATACCGCGAAGCACACGGTGAAGGCGAAGGTACTCAGCCACAGCGCGCGCTGCTGCTGCCCGGCGCTGACGGGGGCAAGGGCCTGGTTCATGGGAATACTCCGGAAAAAGGGGGGATCAGCCGGCCTCGGCTTCTATCTCTTCCAGGCCGCGGACCGGGTAGCGTTCCTGCAACTGCAACAGGTAGGCCTGTATTTCGCGCTGGCGCACCTGCAGCTCCAGGTAGTCGCGGATCTGCGCATGCACCGCCTCGAACGCCTGCGCCTGCCCCGGCTCGCAGGCTTCCACGCGGACCACGTGGTAGCCCCAGCGCGACTCCACCGGGAAGCCGGCCAGGCCTTCGCGCAGGCGGAACACCTGGCGGTCGAACTCCGGCGTGGTCTGGCCGCGTTGCAGCCAGCCGAGGTCGCCGCCGTCGCTGGCCGAGGGGCAGCGCGAGTGGCGCAGGGCGAAATCGGCGAACAGGTGCGGTTGTTCCTTGAGCTGGCCGAGCAGGCGCTCGGCTTCGCTGCGCGCGGCCAGGCGCCCGGCCACGTCGTCCGCCGGCGCCGCCAGCAGGATGTGGCGCACGCGGACCCGGTCGGGCGTGCGGAAGCGTTCGGGGTTCTGCGCGAAGTAGCGCCGGCAGTCGTCCTCGCCCGGCACGCGGTCTTCCACGGCTTGCTCCAGCAGCTGCTGGATCAGCGCCTCCTCGTCGCTGACCGGGCTGCCGGCCGGCGCCTGCAGGCCCAGCCGCCGTGCTTCGCGGCGCAGCAGCTCGCGCACCACCAGCGCGCGCGCCGCGTCGGCACGCGACTGCTCCGGGCGCATCGCGCGGTGGTGCTGCATCTCGCGGGCGATGTCGGCCTCGCTGATCGCGGTGTCGTCCACGAACAGCCGGCACGGCGCCGGCTGCCCCAGCGAGCGCGGGCCTTCGCCGCCCGCGTCGTGGTGGTGGTGGCCGGCCTCGGCCGGCACCGGCTGCGCCGAGTCGATCACGGTGATCGGCAGGATCCGCGTCTGCACGTTCATCGCTTACTCCCGCGGCCCGTAGCGCAACGTGGCCTGGCGCCGGCGCACCACCTGGTAGGGCCGCCACAGGTAGCTGACCGGGATGCTCCACACGTGCACCAGCCGGGTGAACGGCGCGATCAGGAACAGGGTCAGGCCGAGGAAGATGTGCAGCTTGTAGACCCAGTGCACGCCCTCGATGAAGTCGGCCGCGCCGGCGCGGAAGGTGACGATGTGCTGCGCCCATTCGGCCAGCAGCACCATCACCCCGCCGTCGAGGTGGCCGGCCGACACCTTGATGCTGTACAGGCCCAGGCACAGCTGCGCGAACAGCAGCACCAGCACCAGCGTGTCGCCGAAGCTGCCGGTGGCGCGCACCCGCGGGTTGGTCAGCCGGCGCACCAGCAGGATGGCGATGCCGACGAAGCACAGCGCGCCGAACAGGCCGCCGACCACCATCGCCAGCAGCTGCTTCTGCGGGGTGGTGATGAAGTGTTCGTACACCGCGTGCGGGGTGAGCAGGCCGACCAGGTGGCCGCCGAGGATCGCCAGCACGCCGATGTGGAAGCAGTTGCTGCCGATCCGCATGCCCTTGTCCGACAGCAGCTGGCTGGAGCCGGTGCGCCAGCTGTACATGGCCTTGTCGTAGCGCGCCCAGCTGCCGATCAGCAGCACCGCCACGGCGATGTACGGGTAGAACTGGAAGGCGAACTGGTGGAGGTAGTGGTTCATGGCTGCACCTCTGGATGCGAAGGACGGGCCGGGGAACGCCGGGGCGGCGCGCAGTCCTGCGCGGGGGCATCGCTGCCGAAGCGGACCGCTTCCTCCTCCCACAGCCGGTCCATGGCCTCGGTGGTGTCGTCGCGCGCTTCCTCGCTGGCGCGCTGGCGCAGCAGTGCCAGGTTGACCTTGCCGTCGCCGGCCTCGACCAGGATCTCCAGCAGCACCGCGTGCGGCAGCTCGCGCTCGGCGGCGCGCGCGGCCAGCATGCCGGCGATGTGGCCGATGTGGTGCAGCCAGTCGCGGGCCTCGGCCTCGGGCCGGTGGGCGAGGAATTCCAGCAGCAACGGCAGGTAGTCCGGCAGTTCGCGCGCGTCCAGCGCGAAGCCGTTGCGGCGGTAGGTTTCCACCAGGTCGACCATCGCCTGGCCGCGGTCGCGCGATTCGCCGTGGATGTGCTCGAACAGCAGCAGGCTCATCGAGCGGCCGCGGTCGAAGCTGCCCAGCCAGCGCGCCTGCGCGTCCAGCGGGTCGCTGTCCAGCAGTTCCTGCACGAAGCGCTGCAGTTGCTGCCGGCGCGGCGCGGCCAGCGCCGGGTCGTCGCAGGCGGCCAGCAGTTCCGGCCCGTGCTGCCACAGCTCGTCGCGCGGGTAGTCCAGCAACACCCCGATCAGCTTGAGCAGGCTCATTCGACCACCTCGTGGCGCCGCTGCCGGTTCGGGTGCACCGCGTAGGTGGTGGTCTTGCGCTGCCCGAACAGGTCGGCCGGGCTGTCGCCGTTGCAGCCGTTGCCGAAGGTGAAGCCGCAGCCGCCGCGCTCGCCGAAGGCGTCGTTGGCGTACTCGCGGTGGCCGGTGGGGATCACGAAGCGGTCCTCGTAGTTGGCGATGGCCAGGTAGCGGTACATGTCCTCGGCCTGGGCCACGCTCAGCCCCACCTGCTCCAGCACGCGGGTGTCCTCGATGCCGTCCACGTTCTTCGCCCGGCGCCAAGCGCGCATCGCCATCAGCCGTTCCAGCGCGCGCACCACCGGCGCTTCGTCGCCGGCCGAGAGCAGGTTGGCCAGGTAACGCACCGGGATGCGCAGCGAGGCCACGTCGGGCAGCTCGCCGCTCATGCCGATGCGGCCGCGCTCGGCCGCGTTCTGGATCGGCGACAGCGGCGGCACGTACCAGACCATCGGCAGGGTGCGGTATTCCGGGTGCAGCGGCAGCGCCAGCTTCCAGTCGATCGCCAGCTTGTACACCGGCGACTGCCGTGCCGCCGCCAGCCAGCTGTCGGGGATGCCTTCGGCGCGCGCGGCCTCGATCACCGCCGGGTCCTCCGGGTCGAGGAAGATGTCCAGGTGCGCCTGGTACAGGTCCTTCTCGGCCGGTACCGAGGCGGCCTCGGCGATGCGGTCGGCGTCGTACAGCATCACCCCGAGGTAGCGGATGCGGCCCACGCAGGTTTCCGAGCAGATGGTCGGCTCGCCCATCTCGATGCGCGGGTAGCAGAAGATGCACTTCTCGGATTTGCCGCTCTTCCAGTTGTAGTAGATCTTCTTGTACGGGCACGCCGACACGCACATGCGCCAGCCGCGGCACTTGTCCTGGTCGATCAGCACGATGCCGTCCTCCTCGCGCTTGTAGATCGCCCCGGACGGGCACGCCGACACGCACGCCGGGTTCAGGCAGTGCTCGCACAGGCGCGGCAGGTACATCATGAAGGTCTTCTCGAAGGCGCCGTAGATCTCCTTCTGCACCTGGTCGAAGTTGTAGTCGCGGGCGCGCTTGGAGAACTCGGTGCCGAGGATCTCCTCCCAGTTCGGGCCCCACTCGATCTTCTGCATGCGCTGGCCGCTGATCAGCGAGCGCGGCCGCGCGGTCGGCTGGTGCTTGACCTCCGGCGCGTCGTGCAGGTGCTGGTAGTCGAAGTCGAACGGCTCGTAGTAGTCGTCGATCTGCGGCAGGTCCGGGTTGGCGAAGATCTTGGCGAGCATGCGCCAGCGGCCGCCGGCGCGCGGCACCAGCTTGCCGGCGCGGGTGCGCACCCAGCCGCCGTTCCACTTGTCCTGGTTCTCCCATTCCTTCGGGTAGCCGATGCCCGGCTTGGTCTCCACGTTGTTGAACCAGGCGTACTCCACGCCCTCGCGCGAGGTCCACACGTTCTTGCAGGTGATCGAGCAGGTATGGCAGCCGATGCACTTGTCCAGGTTCAGCACCATCGCGATCTGTGCGCGCACTTTCATCACACCACCTCCCGTGCAGCAACCACGGCATCTTCGCCGTCGAGCCAATCGACCTTGTCCATCTTGCGCACGATCACGAACTCGTCGCGGTTGGTGCCGCAGGTGCCGTAGTAGTTGAAGCCGTAGGCCAGCTGCGCGTAGCCGCCGATCATGTGGGTGGGCTTGAGCACCACGCGGGTGACCGAGTTGTGGATGCCGCCGCGGGTGCCGGAGATCTCCGAGCCCGGCACGTTGATGATGCGTTCCTGGGCGTGGTACATCATCGCCATGCCCGGCATCACCCGCTGGCTGACCACCGCGCGCGCGGCGATCGCGCCGTTGACGTTGAACAGCTCGATCCAGTCGTTGTCCTCGATGCCGGCGCTGCGCGCGTCGTCCTCGCTGAGCCACACGATCGGGCCGCCGCGCGAGAGCGTCTGCATGATCAGGTTGTCGCTGTAGGTGCTGTGGATGCCCCACTTCTGGTGCGGGGTGATCCAGTTCAGCACGATCTCCTTGTTGCCGTTCGGGCGCTGGTTGAGCAGCGGTTCCACCGTGCGCGTGTTGACCGGCGGCCGGTAGCCCATGAAGGCCTCGCCGAAGTCGATCATCCACTCGTGGTCCTGGTAGAACTGCTGGCGGCCGGTGACGGTGCGCCACGGGATCAGCTCGTGGACGTTGGTGTAGCCGGCGTTGTAGCTGACGTTCTCGTCCTCCAGCCCCGACCAGATCGGCGAGGAGATGATCTTGCGCGGCTGCGCCTGGATGTCGCGGAAGCGGATCGCCTCGTGTTCCTTGCCCACCGCCAGGTGGGTGTGCTCGCGGCCGGTGAAGGTGCCCAGCGACTCCCACGCCTTCACCGCGACGTGGCCGTTGGTTTCCGGCGCCAGGTGCAGGATCACCTCGGCCGCGTCGATGGCGCTGTCGATCGCCGGGCGGCCGTGGCTGACGCCGTCCTCGCGCACGGTGTGGTTGAGCCTGCCGAGGAATTCCACCTCGTGCTTCGTGTCCCAGTTCATGCCCTTGCCGCCGTTGCCAAGCTTGTCCAGCAGCGGGCCCAGCGAGGTGAACTTGCGATACAGGTTCGGGTAGTCGCGCTCGACCACGGCCATGCTCGGCATGGTCTGGCCGGGAATGGCCTCGCACTGGCCCTTCTTCCAGTCGGCCACGCCGAACGGCATGCCCAGTTCGTTGGGCGTGTCGTGCAGGGTCGGCACCAGCACCAGGTCCTTCTCCACGCCCAGCACGCCCGGCGCCATGTCGCTGACCGCGTGCGCCACGCCCTTGAAGATCTCCCAGTCGCTGCGCGATTCCCACGCCGGGTCCACCGCCTTGGACAGAGGGTGGATGAACGGGTGCATGTCCGAGGTGTTGAGGTCGTCCTTCTCGTACCAGGTCGCCGTCGGCAGCACGATGTCGCTGTACAGCGCGGTGGTGCACATGCGGAAGTCGAGCGTGACCAGCAGGTCGAGCTTGCCCTCCGGCGCCTCGTCGCGCCACTTCACCTCCTCCGGCTTGACCGCGCCCATCTCGCCCAGGTCCTTGCCCTGCAAGCCGTGGCGGGTGCCCAGCAGGTGCCGCAGCATGTACTCGTGGCCCTTGCCGGAGGAACCGAGCAGGTTCGAGCGCCAGATGAACATCATCCGCGGGTGGTTCTGGCTGGCGTCGGGGTCGGCGAAGGCGAAGTCCAGCGAGCCGTCCTTGAGCTTGCCCAGCGCGTACTCGGCCGGCGCCACCCCGGCCGCCTCGGCCTCGCGCACCAGCTGCAGCGGGTTGCGGTCCAGCTGCGGCGCGCACGGCAGCCAGCCCATGCGCACCGCGCGCAGGTTCAGGTCGGCCAGGCTGCCGCCGTACTTGGAGGCATCGGCCAGCGGCGACAGCAGTTCGTCCACCTGCAGCTTCTCGTAGCGCCACTGCCCGGTGTTGAAATAGAAGAACGAGGTGCCGTTCATGTGCCTCGGCGGCCGGCTCCAGTCCAGGCCGAAGGCCAGCGGCTGCCAGCCGGTCTGCGGGCGCAGCTTCTCCTGGCCCACGTAGTGCGCCCAGCCGCCGCCGGTCTGGCCCACGCAGCCGCACATGACCAGCATGTTGATCAGGCCGCGGTAGTTCATGTCGTTGTGGAACCAGTGGTTCATGCCGGCGCCGACGATGATCATGCTGCGGCCGCGGGTCTTGTCGGCGGTGCGGGCGAACTCGCGGGCGATCTCGACCACTTCCGCGCGCGGCACGCCGGTGATGCGCTCCTGCCACGCCGGGGTGCCCGGCACGTCGTCGTCGAAGCTGGCCGCCACGTTGCCGCCGCCGAAGCCGCGGTCCACGCCGTACTGCGCCAGCAGCAGGTCGTAGACCGTGGCTACCAGCGCCTCGCCGCCCGCGGCCAGCGCCAGCCGCCGCACCGGGATGTTGCGCTCCAGCACTTCCTCGGCCGGGGCGGCGGTCCAGCCGTCGGTCTCGATGCCGCCGAAGTAGGGGAAGCTGACCGCCTCGATGCCGTCGTTGCCGTCGGCCAGGCTCAGGCGCAGGCGGGTGCCGGCGCCGTTGCTGGCCTTCTCCTCGATGTTCCACTTGCCCTGCTCGCCCCAGCGGAAGCCGATCGAACCGTTGGGCACGGTGATGCCGCCGCTGTTCTCGTCGAACGCCAGCGTCTTCCATTCCGGGTTGTTGCTCTCGCCCAGCCCGCCCAGTTCGCTTGCGCGCAGGAAATGGCCCGGCACCAGCCGGCCGTCGGCGCGGCGTTCCAGCCGCACCAGCATCGGCATGTCCGAATACTGGCGGCAGTAGTCCTGGAAATACTGCGACGGCGAATCGACGTGGAACTCGCGCAGGATCACGTGGCCGAAGGCGAACGCCAGCGCCGCGTCGGTGCCCTGCTTGGGGTGCAGCCAGTGGTCGGTGAGCTTGGCCAGCTCCGAGTAGTCCGGGCAGATCGCCACGGTCTTGGTGCCGTTGTAGCGCGCCTCGGTGAAGAAGTGCGCGTCCGGGGTGCGCGTCTGCGGCACGTTCGAGCCCCAGGCGATGATGTAGCGGCTGTTGTACCAGTCGGCCGATTCGGGCACGTCGGTCTGCTCGCCCCACACCTGCGGCGAGGCCGGCGGCAGGTCGCAGTACCAGTCGTAGAAGGACAGGCAGGCGCCGCCGAGCAGCGACAGGTAACGCGCGCCGGCGGCGTAGGACACCATCGACATCGCCGGGATCGGCGAGAAGCCGACCACCCGGTCCGGGCCGTACTGCTTGACCGTGTACAGGTTGGAGGCGGCGATGATCTCGTTGGCCTCCTCCCAGCGCAGGCGCACGAAGCCGCCCATGCCGCGGCGGCTCTTGTAGGAGCGCGCCTTCTCCTTGTCCTCGACGATGCTGGCCCACGCCTCCACCGGCGACAGCGTCCTGCGCGCCTGCCGCCACAGGCGCAGCAGGGTACCGCGCACCAGCGGGTACTTCAGGCGGTTGGCGCTGTACAGGTACCAGGAATAGCTGGCCCCGCGCGGGCAGCCGCGCGGCTCGTGGTTGGGCAGGTCCGGGCGCGTGCGCGGGTAGTCGGTCTGCTGGGTTTCCCAGGTCACCAGGCCGTTCTTGACGTAGATCTTCCAGCTGCACGAGCCGGTGCAGTTCACGCCGTGGGTGGAGCGCACGATCTTGTCGTACTGCCAGCGCGCGCGGTAGCCGTTCTCCCAGTCGCGGCCCTCGCTCTTGCTGAACCCGTGTCCGTCGGCAAAGGGTTGCGGGTCGCGCTTGAAGAACTGCAAGCGGTCGAGGAAATAACTCATCGTGGATCTCCCTTTGCGGACATCTGCATCGTGGCTGTGGCGTTCATGGCTGCGGTGCGGGCTCGGGTTGTCAGCAGGGCGCTTCGGCGCCGCGCCGGTAGTACCACCACCAGGTCACGGCCAGGCAGGTGATGTAGAAGGCGATGAAGCCGTACAGCGCCATGTCCGGGCTGCCGGTCAAGGTGATGGACGAGCCGTAGCTCTTGGGGATGAAGAAGCCGCCATAGGCGCCGATGGCCCCGGAAAAACCGACCACGGCGGCCGACTCGATGCCGGCCTGGCGGCTGGCGGCGGCCTTGCCCTGCGCGTCGGCCCCGGCCGACAGGCGCTCGTGCAGGGTGCGGAAGATCACCGGGATCATGCGGAAGGTGGTGCCGTTGCCGATGCCGCTGAGTACGAACAAGGCCATGAACGAGGCCAAAAAGCCGAAGAAGTGCCCGCCCTGCCCGTGGTCGGGCAGGAAGTGCAGCACTCCGAACACGGCCGCGACCATCAGCGCGAACACCCAGAAGGTCAGCCGCGCCCCGCCCCAGCGGTCGGCCAGGCTGCCGCCGACCGAGCGCATCAGCGCGCCGAGCAGCGGGCCGATGAAGGCGTAGGTCATCGGGTTCACGTCCGGGAACTGGCTCTTGACCAGCATCGGGAAGCCCGCGGAAAAACCGATGTACGAGCCGAACGTGCCGATGTACAGCCAGCACATCAGCCAGTTGTGCTTGCGGCGGAAGATCACCGCCTGCTCGGTGAACGAGGAGCGCACGCTGGTCAGGTCGTTCATGCCGAACCAGGCCGCGACCGCGACCAGCGCGATGGCCGGCACCCAGACGAAGCCGGCGTTCTGCAGGAACAGCTGGCCGCTGCCGTCGGCCAGCGCCTGCGGCGGCCCGGCCAGCGTGCCCAGCGCGCCGACGGTGATGACCAGTGGCACCACCAGCTGCGCCACCGACACACCGACGTTGCCCAGCCCGGCGTTCAGGCCCAGCGCCAGCCCCTGCTTCTGCTTGGGGTAGAAGAAGGAGATGTTGGACATCGACGAGGAGAAGTTGGCGCCGCCGAAGCCGCACAGGATCGCGATCACCACGAACACCCAGTACGGCGTGGCAGGGTCCTGCACCGCGAAGCCGAGCCACAGCGTCGGCAGCAGCAGCGAGGCGGTGGACAGCGCGGTCCAGCGGCGCCCGCCGAAGATCGGGATCACGAACGAATAGACCACGCGCAGGGTGGCGCCGGACAGGCTGGGCAGCGCCACCAGCCAGAACAGCTGGTCGGTGCTGAAGCCGAAGCCGATGCGCGGCAGGCTGATCGACACCGCCGAGAACAGCACCCACACCGAGAAGGCCAGCAGCAGCGCCGGGATCGAGATCGCTAGGTTGCGCGCGGCGACCCGCCGGCCGGTGCGCTCCCAGTAGCCGGCGTCCTCCGGCTGCCAGTCGCCGATGGTCCGCCCGGGGCCTGCGTTGCTGCGTTGTACCACTTCGCTACCGGCGGTCATGCGTGGCTCCAAGGCTGCAGATGACGACGTGTAGGTACGGATTCAGGCAGTACCTGTCTGGACCGGGATTAGGCCAGCAGGCGATTTTGCAGGGGTTGATCTCAATCAATCAGGGCCGGTTTTCGATCTCCACCTGACAAATGTCAAGCCGCGGGCTTGACTGGGCGTGCCGGGCCGCGCCGGCGCACGCTGTCGCGCACGTCCACGTCGAGCCGCAACTGCACGCCACCGCTGCCTGCGGGCAGTTCGAAGCACAGGCCCTCGCGGCTGGGCAGGCGGGCCTGCAATTCCCGCACCGCATCAAGCGGCAGCGCCACGTGGCAATCGCCGGCCGTGGCCGAAACACGGGCAGCGTCCGCGTGCAGGCGCAACGCCAGCGACCAGCCCGCGCCGTCGCCGAACTGCAGCGCGTTCACCACCGTTTCACCGGCCAGCAGGCGCGCCAGTTCGTCTTCGTCCACGCGCAGGCGCAACGACTGCTGCCGGAACTGGGTCTTCATGAAGCAACCTCCTGCCATTGCCCGGGGGTGTTGCAGTTGAACAGGCAGGCCTCGTCGCCGGGCGCCAGCGGCAGCCGCCGCGCGCCGAGGCGCTGCTGCAGGGCCTGCAGCGAGCGCGGGCCGTCCGGGTCGGCGAGCATCGCTTCGAGCAGCGCGCGGCAGGCCGGGTCGATGTCCAGCAGCATCGGCAGCGGGTGCCCGGCCAGTGTCGTGCAGCCGCCGTGGTGGGCGGCGTGCAGCCGCCGCAGCAGGGCCGGGGCCAGGCGCGGCATGTCCACCGCCACCACCCAGGCCGGCCCGTCGGGCATGGCCATCGCCACGCTGTACAGCCCGCCGAGCGGGCCGCAGCGCGCGACCCGGTCGGGGATGCCGGCGAAGGCCGGGTAGGCGCCGCTGATCCAGACCTGCTGCGCGCCGGCCTGGCGCAGCAGCCCGCGCATGTGTTCCAGCAGGGTGCGCCCGTGCCACGGCAGCAGCGCCTTGTCGCGGCCCATGCGGCTGGACAGGCCGCCGGCCAGCACGATGCCGGCCGGCGGGGCGGGGCGGCTAATGGGCGTGATCGTGGCCATGCGCCGCGTCGCCTTCGGCAGGGTCGGCATGGCACAGCGCGCAGCCTTCGCTCCACTGGCTGTCGCCGTCCTCGTAATGCTCCTGCTTCCAGATCGGGCAGCGGTGCTTCACCGCCTCGATCAGCTGCCGGCAGGCGCGGAACGCCTCGTCGCGGTGCGGGCTGCCGGCGGCGACCACCACCGCCACCTCGCCCACCGCCAGCCGCCCTTTGGCGTGGGCCACGTACAGCTTCACGCGCGGGCCGAAGGCGGCCTCCACCTCCGCGGCCAAGCGCCGGAACTCGTTCAGCACCAGCGGCTCGAACAGGTCGTAGGTGATGCCACGCACCGCGCGCCCTTGGTTGAGGTCGCGCACCTTGCCGATGAACACGTCGATGCCGCCGAAGCCGGGGTCGGACACCGCGGCGATGGCCTCGGCCGGGTCGACGGCGGCGCTGGCGCGGTCCAGCACCTTGCCGATGAAGACGTCGTTGCCCATCTCAACCTCCACTCACCGGCGGCAGGATCGCCACGCGGCCATCCTCGGGCAGGTGCTCGTGGTCGCGCAGCACGCACTGCTGGTCGGCGAAGACCGAGTAGTCCAGCAGGCCGGCGCGGAACTGCGGCCAGCGCTGCGGCAGCAGTTCGCGCAGTACCTGCCGCAGGTCGGCCACGCGGTCGCCGGGCACCTCCACCACGATCTCGCGCGAGGCGTCCAGTTCGGAGAAGGCGCCGAACAATTGCAGGTTCACCTGTTTCATGACCGCTCCCCGCCCACCAGCCGCACCGGATCGTGGTGCCCGAGGCCCTGCACGCGCACGTGGCCGCCAGCCGCGGCGAGGTCGGCGTCGCCTTCCAGCACCGCCCAGGCATTGGCCTGCAGCATCGACATCAGGCGGAAGGATTCCTGCCCGGCCAGCAAGCGCACGCCCAGTTGCCCGCGTTCGTCCGCCTCGACCCGCGCGCGGGCGTGGAAGCGCAGGCCCGGCGGCTTGCGCGCATCGGCCAGCAGCGGCAGGTACAGCGCGGGCTCCGGGTCCATGCCGAGCATGCGCCGCAGCACCGGCTCGACGAAGAAGCGCTGGCCCACCGCCGCCGACACCGGGTTGCCGGGCAGCCCGAAATACAGCGCGCCGTCGGCCAGCACCGCGAACAGCAGCGGCTTGCCGGGGCGGATGGCGACCTTGTGGAAGACGATGCGCGCGCCACGGGCGCGCAGCGCGTCGGGGATGAAGTCGTAGCGGCCCTGCGACACCGCGCCGGTACTGACCAGCACCCGCGCGCCGGCGGCCAGCGCCTGCTCCAGCACCGCGTCGAAGGCGGCCACGTCGTCGCCGACCGTGCCCTGCCACGCCACCTCGGCGCCGGCGGCGCGCAGGCGGCCGACCAGGTAGGGCCGGTTGCTGTCGCGGATCTGCCCGGATTCCAGCGCCTGCGCCGCTTCGGTGACCAGCTCCTTGCCGGTGGCGATCACCGCCACCTTCGGCCGCGCGGCGACCGCCACCTCGCCTACGCCGATGGCGTGCAGCAGGGTGCGGGCGTTGAGGTCCAGCGCCTGGCCGGCGCGCAGCACGCGCTCGCCTTCGTTCACGTCCTGCCCGCGCAGGCGCACGTGCTGGCCGGGCCTGACCGGCGCGCGCAGGGCGATGCGCGTGGGTTTCCCGTCGTGGCTGTCGAGGATCTCCACCTGTTCGACCGGCATCACGCTGTCCAGGCCGGCGGGCATGCGCGCGCCGGTCATGATTTCCCACGCGCCCTGGGCGCCGCGCGTGCCGGGATCGCCTGCCGCCTGCCAGCCCTGGACCGCAAGTTCCAGGCCGGCGTCGAGCGCCTTGCCGCCGGCATGCAGGGCGAAGCCGTCCATCGCCGAGTTGTCGAACGGCGGCAGCGACTGCGCGCTGACGATGTCGCTGGCCAGCACCCGCCCTTCGGCCCGCTCCAGCGGCACGCGCTCGGCTGGCAGCGGCGCGGCGGCGTCCAGCAGGAGCCGCAGTGCTTCGTCGTAGGCGATCATGCCGCGCCCCCGTGGCCGCCGCCGTCGACCATCGCCAGCGCGTGGCCTAGGACCGGGGCGAGGATGTCCAGGCACTGCGCCGCCGCGCGCGGGCTGCCCGGCAGCGCGAACACCAGCATGCCGTCCAGCTGCACCACCTCGGCGCGGCTGAGCCAGGCCATCGGCGTGTGCTGCGCGCTGAGCGCGCGCAGCATCTGCGCCAGCCCGTCCACGCGGCGCGCGCCCAGCGATTGCAGGGCTTCCGGCGCGAGGTCGCGCGGCCCCAGCCCGGTGCCGCCGCTGCACAGGCACAGGCGCACGCCGTCGGCGGCCAGCGCGCGCAGGCGCCCGGCCAGCGGTTCGATGCCATCGGGCAGCACGTCGGACACGACCACCTCGCCGCCCAGCGCGCGCAGGCCGGCGGCCAGCTTCGGACCGGATTCGTCCGCGTATATGCCCTGGCTGGCGCGGTCGCTCAAGGTCAGCACCGCGCACGCGGCACCGTGCAGGCCGTGCGGCGGGCGCGGCTTGAAGCGCTCGCGCTCGGCTTCGCCCATGCCGTCCGGGTGCAGCCACAGGCCCTTCTTGCCGCCCTCCTTGAACAGCAGGCGGATGCCCTCGATGCGCAGCGCCGGTTCCACCGGCTTGCTCAGGTCGTACAGGGTCAGCAGGGCCGCGTTGACCCCGGCCAGCGCCTCCATCTCCACGCCGGTGCGCGCCTCGCTGGCGCATTCGCACCACACCCGGATCGCCTGCCGCTCCGGCACCGGCGCGCAGTACACATGCACCAGCTCCAGCGGCAGCGGGTGGCACAGCGGCATCAGCGCCGAGGCCATCTTCGCCCCCTGCAGGCCGGCGATCTCGGCCATCACCAGCGCGTCGCCCTTGGGCAGGCGGCGCTCGACGATCAGCGGGTAGGCCACCGGCCCGGCGTGCAGCTCGCCCACCGCCACCGCGCGGCGGCGGGTGATGCGCTTGTCGCGGACATCGGCCATGTGGAAGGCCGCGTTCATCTGACCACTCATCGTGTTCTTCATCCTCCGATCGAGGCCAGGTGCGGGGTCAACCCGGTCCGGCCCTGGTGCAATCCGTGCCCGGCTGCCTTCAGGCCGAGCTGGGTGGTGATGCGCGCCAGCAGCGCGTCGTGGTCGGCGTCGGATTGCAGCAACGGCCGCAGCGCCACCCCGAAATCGCCGAACAGGCACAACCGCAGGTCGCCGCGGGCGGTGACCCGCAGGCGGTTGCAGCCGGCGCAGAAGTCGCGCGAATACGGCGCGATGATGCCGATGCTGCCGCGGTAGCCGGGGTGGGTGTATTCGCGCGCCGGCCCGGCGTCGGCCGCGCGCGGGCGCAGGCTCCAGCCGGCGGCGTGCAGCTGCTCCACCAGCACGTCGGCGCGCAGGTGGTGGCGCTGGAAATAGTCGCCGTTGTCGCCGGTGCGCATCAGCTCGATGAAGCGCACGCTCAGCGCGCGCTCGCGCAGGAATTCCATCCATGCCGGCAGCTCGTCGTCGTTGCGGCCGCGCAGCAGCACCGCGTTGAGCTTGACCGATTGCAGGCCCAGGGCCTGCGCCATGCCGATGCCTTCGAGTATTTCCGGCAGCCGGTCATGGCCGGTGATGGCGTGGAAGCGCTCGCGCTGCAGGCTGTCCACGCTGACGTTGAGCGCGGTCAGCCCGGCCCGGTGCCAGTCCGGCAGGTGGCGCGGCAACAAGGTGCCGTTGGTGGTGATGGCGACCTTGCGGATCCCCGGTACCCGCGCGACCGTGGCGATGATCTGCGTCAGGTCCTTGCGCAGGCTCGGCTCGCCGCCGGTCAGGCGGATCTTGTGCATGCCCAGGGTGGCGAAGGCGCGCACCAGCCGGGCGATTTCATCCACGGCAAGGAAGCGCGGCCGCCCGTCGGCGTGGTAACCATCGGGCAGGCAGTAGCTGCAACGGAAGTTGCATGCCTCGGTGAGCGACAGCCGCAGGTAAGGGAAGCTGCGACCGAAGCCATCGGTGAGTTGGCTCATGGCTGTTCCACCGTCTTCCACTGGCCCGGTACGCCGGGATACTCCCACTTGCGTCAATGGGTTGCCAGCCTACCCGCCGCGCATCGGCGCCGACATGACCTGGATCAATCACCCGCCGGGCAGGTGTGGCAGCATGCCAACCCCGTATTCCCGTTCCGTGACGATGCCATGATGCTGAGCGATTTCGATGGGCTGCTGCGCGCGGCCGGGCAACAGCCGGAGCCGCAGCGCCTGCTGTTCGTGTTCGTGCGCGCCGAGCTTCCCGAATCCCCCAGCAGCGACCAGCACGCGCGCCATGCCGCGGGCGAGGGCGGCACGCTGGCGCCGGTGTTGTGCGTGGACAAGGCGCCGGACGAGGTCGCCTCGTTCGCCGCGCTGGTGGCCGAATCAGCCGGTACCGGCCAGTCGTGGGACCTGGTGTTCGTCGCCGCGCTGGAAGGCCGCGCCGGCGTCGCCCCGTCCGCCGACGAGGCGGCCCAGCCGCTGCGGCTGATGGTCAATGCGATCAACGACGGGCAGGTCAGCCGTTTCGCGGCCTTCGACCGTGCCGGCGACCCGGTGCAGTTCTACTGAGCGACCAGTTGCAGGGTCAGGAAGAACACCACCAGCACGGTGTTCAGGCCCCAGGCCACGGTCAGGCCGCGCGCGGCCACGCCGTAGTTGGGGTTGCGCGCGCCGGGCGCGGCGCGCCACACGGCCGGGATGATCCAGCCGGTGTAGAGCAGCAGCGCCGCGAACAGGCCCAGCAGCAGCTCGGTCCGGCCCTGCGCCAGCGCCCACAATGCCGCCGCCCACAGCAGGTTGCTGGGGATCACGCCCTGCAGCCAGAACACGCGCCACAGGTGCGAGGGCGGGGACTTGCCGTCCGGTGCGCTCATCGAAGTCGCGGCGTTCATGGTTCTCGCTCTCGGGGTGTGCCTTGGAAGAGCTTGCGCCGAATGGACAGGCCGGTCAAACCGCGCCGCGCGGCTCAGTGGGGTACGCCGACGATGACGCTGGAGGCCTTGAACAGGACCGTGGCCGCGGCCCCCGGTTCCAGCCCCAGCGCCCGCGTGCTCTCCCGGGTGATGATCGCCACCATGCTGCAGGCATTGCCCACGTCCACGACGATTTCGTCGTTGACCGCGCCCTGGCTGATGCGGGCGACCGTGCCGGCGAAGCGGTTGCGCGCGGAGTAACGCGCGCCCTCCACGTCGCTGGCGACGATCACCGACGACGCCTTGACCAGCGCGAAGGCCGGCGTCCCCACCTCCAGCCCGAGGCTGCGCACGCTGTCGTGGGTGATGGTGGCCACGATCTGCAACCCCGGTGCCACTTCCAGCAGAACCTCGTCGTTGACCGCGCCCGCCACGATGCCGCGGACGTGCCCGTGGAACTGGTTGCGCGCGCTGGTGACCATGCCGATCCTCCGTATCAGGGCCAAGTCGTCCCCCAGCCCCGGCCGGGACTGGAGGGAGTGCAGGAACAGCCGGTGCTCGCGTTCGAGCTGCTCGAAATGGCGAATCAGCTGGCGGCCGCGCTCGGTGAGTTGTGCGCCGCCGCCGCCGCGCCCGCCCACGGTGCGCGCGACCAGCGGTTCGCCGGCGGCGGTGTTCATCGCGTCCACCGCGTCCCACGCGTTCTTGTAGGTCATGCCCATGCGCTTGGCGGCCTGGCTGATCGAGCCGCAGGCGTCGATCAGGCCCAGCAGCGCGAAGCGGCCGCGGCCGCCCAGGCTCTGCCCGGCCACGCTCAGCCACAGGTGGCCGTGGGGCTCGATGGGGGCGGGTGCGGGGGAATCGGCCATGTCGCGGTTGCTCGTCCGTCACGCTGCAAGGGCAGGCAGTGTACGGCGGCACCCCCGCAGGCCACGTTTGATTTCCATCAAGGACGCCGGGCGCGGGCGGCCCAAGAATCCGCAGCCGGGCTGGTGCGACTGCCGGCCATGCCCACCGCTATATCATTCCGGATATAGCGAACCCGAGGACCGCCAAGATGCGTACCCGCCGTTTCGTTCTGCCCCTGTCCGCGCTGTTCCTGCCACTGCCGGCCCTCGCCGCCGACGCCCCGCCTTCCACCACGCCGGTGTTCACCCTGGGCAGCGTCGACGTCCATGCCGAGCGCGGCAGCTCGACCACCGTCGCCGAGCGCGCGCTGGACGCCGCGCGCATCCGGCAGCTGGACCTCGACACCGTCGGCGAGGCGGTCGCCGTGCTGCCTGGCGCGAGCCTGGCGCGCAACTCGCGCAACGAGGACATGCTCTACCTGCGCGGCTTCGACCCGCGGCAGGTGCCGGTGTTCCTCGACGGCGTCCCGCTGTACGTCCCCTACGACGGCTATGTGGACTTCGGCCGCTTCACCACCTTCGACCTGGCGCAGGTCCAGGTCGCCAGCGGCGGCGCCTCGCTGCTGTACGGGCCGAACATCCTCGGTGGCGCGATCAACCTGGTCAGCCGCCGCCCCGAGCGCCCGTTCGAGGGCAACCTGCGCCTGGGCATCGCCGATGGCGGCGAGCGCAAGGCCGCGGTGAACCTCGGCGGCCGCCGGGGCGACTGGTACTACCAGCTCGGCTGGTCGCAGCTGAAGGCCGACGAGTTCCCGCTGCCCGACGGTTTCCGCGACTACAAGGCCACGCCCACCGACACCGGCGACGCGCGCCGCAACGCCGACCGCGACGACCGCCGCCTGTCGTTCAAGCTCGGCTACACCCCGCGCGAGGGCGACGAGTACGCCATCGGCTACGCCCGCCAGGACGGGGAGAAGGGCAACCCGGTCTATACCGGCACCGCAGGCAGCGGCATCCGCTACTGGCGCTGGCCGTGATGGGACAAGGACAGCCTGTACTTCATCGGCAACACCCGGCTGGGCGCGCACGCCACGCTGCGCACCCGCGTCTATCGCGACACCTACGGCAACGGCCTGGAGGCCTACACCGACGGCAGCTACGCCACCGGGCTGAACAACACCAGCTTCCCCAGCGTCTACGACGACCGCACCGTCGGCGGCTCGGTGACCCTGGTCAGCACCGCGCTGGAGCGCCACGCGCTGCAACTGGCCCTCCACTACAAGGACGACCGCCACAGCGACCGCAACCCGAACGCGCCGACCAAGGACTACCGCGACGTCACCACCTCGGTGGCGGTGGAGGACCGCTTCGCGCTGACCGCCGCCTCGCACCTGCGCTTCGGCCTCGGCCACGACCGCCGCGAGGCCAGGCGGGTCTACTACTGGCCCACCGGCAGCGCCGACGCCACCAACGCCGTGCTCGAATACGTGCAGCAGCTGGCGCCGGACCGGCAGTGGTACGCCAGCGCCGCGCGCCGCACCCGCTTCCCGACCATCAAGGACCGCTATTCGGCGCGCATGGGCGCGGCGCTGCCCAACCCGGATCTCGCGCCGGAGCACGCCACCCACCTCGAACTCGGCCTGCGCGGCCGCTGGTGGGAAGGCGCGCAGGTGCAGGCGGCGGTGTTCCACAGCCTGATCGACGACCTGATCCAGAACGAGGTGGTCGCCTCCGACGCCTGCGGCGGCAGCACCTGCAACCGCGCGCAGAACATCGGCCGCGCACGCCACGTCGGCGTCGAACTGGGCCTGCAACAGCAACTGGGCGAAGGCTGGGACCTGCAGGGCAGCTACGCCTGGCTGCGCCGCACCAATCTGGAAAACCGCGACGTGGCCCTGCTGGATAGCCCGCGCCAGCGCCTGTTCCTGGCGCTGGGCTGGGCCGCGCTGCCGCAGCTGCGCCTGCAGGCCACGCTGGAGGCCGAGCAGGGCCGCAAGGCCAGCTACGCCAACGCCGCCACCCCGGTGCGCGACCTGCCCGGCTTCGGCGCGGTGGGCGTGAAGGCGAGCTGGATGCCGCGCAACGGGCTGGGCCTGGACCTGGGCGTCCGCAACGTCGGCGACAAGTGGTATGAACTGGCCGACGGCTACCCGATGCCGGGCCGCACCTGGTTCGTCAACGCCAACTGGAGGTTCTGAGCATGGCCGAGCCCGTCCCCGCGCGCATCGCCGCGCTGGTCCACGAAGCCGGCGAGGAACCGGACCCGGACGCGGTGCTGGCCGCCTTCGCCGCGCGGCAGCTGGCCGCCGGCCACCGCGTGCGCGGGCTGGTGGCATTGCCGCACGAGCCCGCGCCCAACGGCAAGCGCATGGTGCTGGTGGACGTGGCCGACCCCGCCTCGCGCTACCCGATCAGCCAGGCGCTGGGGCCGGCCGCCTGCGGCTGCAACCTGGACCCGCGCGGCATCGCCGATGCCAGCGGGGTGCTGCGGCGGGCATTGCGGGAGCGGGCCGAACTGGCCATCGCCAACCGTTTCGGCACGCTGGAATCGACCGGGCAGGGCATGGCCGACGAACTGCTGGCGCTGATGCTGGCCGGCATCCCGCTGCTCACCGTGGTGAACACGCGCTACTTGGCCGCGTGGCGCGATTTCACCGGCGGGCAGGCACTGGAACTGCCGCCCCGCGACGCAGCCCTGCAACAGTGGTGGGACGCCTGCCGCGCCACGCCGGGAGCGGTGGCATGAAGCGCCGCGCGCTGTTGCAGGCGCTGGCGCTGGCCCCGCTGCTGGCGGCGGGCAGTGGCCTGATGCGCGCGATGCCGGCGCAGCGCGTGCTGCGCCTGGGCGCGCCCGCGGACACGCCCAAGCGGGTATTCGCTGCCGGTGCCCCGGCCGCGGTGCTGATCGCCGCGCTGGCGCCCGAACGCCTGCTGGGCTGGCCGATGCGGGTTTCGCCCGAGGCACTGGCGCTGCTGCCCGCGCCGTTGCGCGCGTTGCCGGTGGTCGGCCGGCTCGCGGGGCGGGGCAGCACGGTGAGCCTGGAACGGTTGCTGGCGATGCAGCCGGACCTGGTGCTGGACGCCGGCGATTTCGACGCCAACTACCGCTCCTCCGCCGAACGGGTCTGGCGACAGACCGGCATTCCCATCGAACTGGTGGCCGGGCGCCTGCCTGACCACCCGGCCCAGCTGCGCCATGTCGGCCGGCTGCTCGGCGTGGCCGCGCGCGGCGAAGCGCTGGCGCAGGCCGCCGAGGCCCAGCTGGCGCTGGTCCGCGAAGTGCTGGCCGCGCGCCCGGCCGATGCCCGGCCGACGGTCTATTACGGCCGTGGCGGCGATGGCCTGGAGAGCGGCCTGGCCGGTTCGATCAACACCGAGGTCATCGAATTCTGCGGCGGCCGCAACGTCGCCGCCGCCGCCGGCAACGGCTGCCTGGCGCGGGTGTCGCTGGAACAGCTGCTGGCATGGGACCCGGACGTGATCCTGACCCAGGACGCGGCCTTCGCCGCCAGCGCACCGCAGGACCCGCGCTGGCGCAGCCTGCGCGCGGTGCGCAGCGGACGCCTGCACTGCGCGCCGACCCTGCCGTTCGGCTGGCTCGACGGCCCGCCGGGCATCAACCGCCTGCCGGGGCTGGCGTGGCTGCTGGCGCGGCTGCACCCGGGCGCGGTGCCGGCGCTGGCGCCGGGCGCGCTGCATGCCCGCATCGACGCGCTGCACCGCCTGCTGTGGGGCTCGCGCTTGCCGGCCGGCACCGTAGCTGCACTGGAGCGCGGGCGGTGAGAGCCGGCGCGGTGCCGCGCTGGCTTTGGCACGCCGGTGGCTGGGGCCTGCTGCTGGCGATGCCGCTGCTGGCCTTCGCGGTCGGCCAGTTCCCGGTGCGGCCGGCGATGCTGTTGCAGGCGTTGGGATCGCAGCTGTTCGGCATCGGCGAACCGGTCCCGCCGACGGTGCATGCGGCGCTGTGGCACATCCGCCTGCCGCGGGTGCTGGCGGCGGTGCTGATCGGCGCGGTGCTGTCGGCGGCCGGCGCCGCCTACCAGGCGATGTTCCGCAACCCGCTGGTGTCGCCGGACATCCTCGGCGTCTCCGCCGGCGCCGGGCTGGGCGCCTCGCTGGCGCTGTTCCTCGGCCTGCCGATGCTGCTGGTGCAGGGTTTCGCCTTCGCCGGCGGGCTGGCGGCGGTGGGGCTGGTGTGCCTGGTCGCCGCGCTGGTGCGCCGGCACGAGCCGGTATTGGTGCTGGTGCTGGCCGGCGTGGCGGTGTCGGCCCTGCTTGGCGCCGGCATCTCGCTGCTCAAGCTGCTGGCCGACCCCTACACGCAGCTGCCGTCGATCACCTTCTGGCTGCTCGGCGGCCTCAACGCGGTGGTGGCCGACGACCTGCGCATCACCGCGCCGCTGCTGCTGGCCGGGCTGCTGCCGCTGGTGCTGCTGCGCTGGCGGGTGAACCTGCTGGCCCTCGGCGACGAGGAGGCCGCCGCGCTCGGCGTGGCGGTCGTGCCGCTGCGCTGGACGCTGATCGCCGCGGCCACGCTGTGCACGGCGGCAGCGGTGTCGCTGGCCGGCATCATCGGCTGGGTCGGGCTGGTGGTGCCGCACATCGCGCGCCTGCTGGTCGGCGCCGACTTCCGCCGGCTGCTGCCGGCCAGCCTGCTGCTCGGGGCCAGCTTCCTGCTGGCCGCCGACACGCTGGCACGCACGCTGGCGCCGATCGAACTGCCGCTGGGCATCCTCACCGCCTTCGTCGGCGTGCCGTGCTTCCTGCTGGTACTGGCCCGCAGCGGGGGCCGCGCATGAACGCCGCGGTCCCTTTGCTGGAAGCGCACGGGCTGGCCATCGGCCATGCCGGCGTCGCGCTGGGCGCGCCCTTGGCGTTGTCGGTGCAGCCCGGCGAAGTGGTGTGCCTGCTCGGCCCCAATGGCTGCGGCAAGACCACGCTGTTCCGCACCCTGCTCGGCCTGCTGCCGGCGGTGGCCGGCGAGGTGCGGCTGCATGGCCGGCCGTTGCGCGCCCACGACCGCGCGCAGCGCGCGCGCCTGCTCGGCTACGTGCCGCAGGCCGCGCCGTTGCCGTTCGCCTGACGCGTGCGCGAGCTGGTGGCGATGGGCCGCGCCGCGCACCTGGGCCTGCTGGCCATGCCCGGCCGTACCGACGAGGAGATCGCCGACGCCTGCCTGCACGAATTAGGCATCGCTGCGTTGTCCGCACGCACGGTCGATACCCTCAGCGGCGGCGAACGGCAACTGGTGCTGGTCGCGCGGGCGCTGGCCCAGCAGGCGCGGGTGCTGGTGATGGACGAACCCACCGCCAGCCTCGACTTCGGCAACCAGTTGCGCATCCTCGACACCGTGCGCGCGCTGGCCGGGCGCGGTATCGGCGTGCTGCTGTCCACCCACCAGCCGCAGCACGCCCTGCAGGTGGCCGACCGCATCGCGCTGATGGCGGGCGGCAGCCTGCAGGCGCTGGGGCCCGCGCATGACGTCGCCACGCCCGAACGGCTGGCAGCCTTGTACAGCGTGGATGCCGCGCGCATCGCCGCCGCCCTTCCCGTTGCCGGAACCCTCCGATGACCGCCTTGCCCCCGCCGATCGACCACGCCGCCCGTTACCGCCAGCACCTGCAGGCCTGTGGCTACACGCCCAAGCCGGCCAGCGCGTGGGACGCGCGCGCGGCGCAATCGGGCTGGAAGCGCCGCCACGACGACTACAGCGACGCCTTCCTCGCGCGGCTGGACCTGCGCGGCGTGGACAGCGTGCTCGACGTCGGCTGCGGCCCCGGCCTGCTCAGCCTGCCCATCGCCGCGCGGGTGCGGCAGGTGCATGCGCTGGACTACAGCCCCGGCATGCTCGATGGCCTGCGCGCAGCGATCGCCCGCGACGGCATCGACAACATCCAGCCGTGGCAGCTGGCCTGGGACGACGACTGGAGCGCGGTGCCGCGCTGCGACGTGGCCATCGCCTCGCGCTCGCTGATGGTGCCGGACCTGGCGCAGGCGCTGGCGAAGCTGGACGCGCACGCCCGCCGGCGCGCCTGCATCACCTTCGCCACCGGCCCGCGCGCCGGCGTCACCGAACTGGCCGCGCTGCTGGGTCGTGCATGGATACCGATGCCGGACCACCGCTACCCGATCAACCTGCTGCTGGACATGGGCCGCGAACCGCGTGTCGATTACCTGCCGCTGTCGCCGCCCGACCGCGAAAGGGATGCGGAGGAACTGCTGCAGCAGGTCGAGTCGCTGTTCGGCGAACTCACGCCGGCGGAACAGCAGTCGGTACGCGCCTGGCATGCGGCCTCGCCCGACAACCGGCTCGGGCTGGCCCCCACCCGCCGCTGGGCCTTCATCTGGTGGGAAACCGCGGGCTGAGCGCGGGCGCCCGCCACGCGCGGCGTGGTTGACGCCCGCCGTCGCATCGCTGCAAACGGTCGATGCATTGCCGTCGCCAGCGGCGGGAAATCCGTTGCCGCGGCTCCCCGCGCGGGCGCTGCCCGCGCTGTGCGGAGTTCCGCATTGGTCGCCGGCGTTTCGTGCTATCTGCGCCCGCGCATGCCCAACACCATGTCGGTGGCGTCATTGCGCCATCACCCGCGGTGCGGCCTCCGCCGCGCGCGCGGCCGGCATACTTCGGGGAGGAAGCATGAGGGGTTCACGCACACGCAGCATCATCGCCGCCGCCATTGCCGCGGCGCTGCTGCCATCGCTGGCGATGGCGCAGGAAACCGCGGCCGGCGGCACCACCACTTCGCTGGACAAGGTGGAAGTCACCGGCTCGCGCATCAAGCGCACCGACGTTGAAACCGTCGATCCGATCCAGCTGTTCACGGCGGAAGACCTGACCAAACAGGGCTACGCCACGCTGTACGACGCGCTGTCCAACCTCAGCGTGAATACCGGCATATTCATCGGTGAGGAGAACACCAACAACTTCAATGCCAATGCGCAGGCGCTGAACCTGCGTGGTTTCGGCCCGGGTTACACGCTGGTGCTGCTCAACGGCAAGCGCATGCCGTTGATGCCCAAGCCGGCCGGCAACATCTCCGGCAACATCATCAACCTGGCGATGATCCCGTCCTCCGCCGTGGAGCGCGTGGAAGTGCTGACCGGCGGTGCCTCGGCCATCTACGGTTCCGATGCGGTGGCCGGCGTGGTCAACGTGATCCTGAAGGACGACATCGACGAAACCACCTTCAAGTACCGCTATGGCGACACCGTCCACGGCGGTGGCCGCTCCGACAACTTCACCGTGTCCTCCGGCTTCTCGCACGGCGACACCCACCTCAGCTACGGGCTGGAATGGGACAAGCGCGAGCTGATCCGCGGCAACCAGCGCGAATGGTTCTCCGATCCGTCGAAGTCGCCCGATCCCGACTACCGCGGCGCCGAGCAGGTGATGTCGTTCTGGGACCGTGGCGCGCCGGGTGGCTGGGGCCTGCTGGACCTCGGCAGCCGCTGTGACGCGCTGGGCTATGAAGCGGTGCGCCCGGGCTGGGCCGGCCCCGGCAGCGAGAAATACTGCGGCGACAACATCTTCGACACCTACACCGTGCGCAATGGGCGCGAGCGCCTCTTCGGCTTCGCCAACCTGACCCACGACTTCGGCGCGCATCGCCTCCAGGCCAACCTGATGTCCTCGCGCTCCAAGGCCGATGCCGGCCTGTACCGCTACAGCTACGGCGTGGACTACGACGTGCTGGAGGATGCCAACGACCTTGATTCCGAGTGGTACGGCTCGCGCCAGGTCTGGCGCTCGTTCCGCGATTTCGAAACGCCCACCAGCAACCAGCACTTCAACGAAACCAGCCATGTCTTCAGCACCAGCCTGAGCGGCCCGCTGGGCAGGTTGGACTACAACATCGGCTACACCTACGGCACCTACCGCTACACCGATTCGGTGGTGCGCTTCGACGACCAGACCATGATGGGCCTGCTGTTCGGCGAGAAGGGCACCGATTGGGCGCAGCCGTGGGCCCCGGACCGCTGGCTGACCGTGAGCCGTGACTCGCTGGATGCCAATCTGTTGCCCGGGGGTCTGGATTATTTCGGTGCAATCACGCCGGAAATGCTGGCCAGCGCCGCGCGCACGTCGGTTGGCAAGGGACGCTCCACCTCGCAATCGCTGAGCGCCGACATCAGCGGCGAGATGCTGCAACTACCGGCCGGCCCGCTGAACTTTGCCGCCGTGCTGGAAGTCAGCCATGACACCTACAGCTTCCTCACCGACCAGGCCACGGTGGATGGCGAAATCTACGGCTGGAGCGGCATTCGCGGCCAAGGCAGGCGCAACCGCTACGCCGGCGGCGGCGAATTGGCGATTCCGCTGGCCGGCGCCGATTCGGCCATCGGCCAGGTGGATGCGAAGGTCGCCGCACGCTACGACTTCTACGACGATGCCTCCAGCGTCGGTGGCGCCAGCACCTACCAGGTGGGCCTGACATGGAAGCCGATCGACGCGCTGATGTTCCGCGTCTCGCGTGCCACCTCGTTCCGCGCGCCGGACATGCACGTGATGTTCGCCGAGCGCAGCTCGTCCTACACCAGCGCCACCGACTTCCTGACCTGCGTGCAGACCGAGGGCATCAAGGCGGGTGAAAGCTGGCAGGGTTGCGGCGAGAAATACGGCACCGGCTCGATCCGCCAGTATTCGGAAGGCGACCCGGACCTGCGCGAGGAAACCGGCTACACCAACAGCATCGGCATGGTGGCGCAGCTCGGCAAGCACCATTCGTTCACGCTGGACGGCTTCCGCATTTACCTGGAGGACCAGGTGGGCGTGATCGGTGCCTACACCGTGGTGCAGTACGCCGCGGAGTGCCAGCTCGGCTTCAATGCCGCCGGCGAAACCGTGGACATCAATTCACCCAAGTGCCGGGAAATGCTGTCGCGCGTGACCCGCAACAACAAGGACCGCGTGACTTCGGCGATCACCAGCCCGTTCAACACCGGCATGCGCCAGCAGGACGGCTTCGATTTCACCTGGAACAGCAGGTACGAGGGCACGCCCTACGGCGACTTCGCCTTCCGCTTCGGTTACACCCACATCCTGAAGACGCTGGAACGCTACCTGCCGGAAGACGAGGTCACCGACATCCGCGATGCGCAGTGGAACAACGAGTTCCGCACCCGCAGCTACGGCACCATCAGCTGGGCGCTGGACAGGTTCAACGCCAACCTGCACATCAACCGCCTGGGCAGCTCGCCGGAACGCTGGGCCGATACCTACAAGCGCATGCCGGCCTGGACCACCGCCAACCTGTCGCTGGGCTGGCGCTTCGGCGACGCGCTGTGGGCCGGCCTCAGCGTGACCAACCTGCTCGACCGCAAGCCGAACATGGTGGATTCGGAGAAGTGGTGGCCGTATGCCGACATCAGCAAGTACAACCCGGCGGGCAGGGAGTACTTCCTCACGCTGGAGTACAAGCTTAAGTAAGCAACGCAAGTGCATCTGGGCGAGAGGCGGCCCCGGGAAACCGGGGCCGCCTCTCCGTCATGCCATTGCGCGGAAACGCTGCTGCGAGATGCCGTGAACGCAGGGTTCCAGCCGTTGCCGGCACTTCCCCGTACAGCCCCGCCGGCACGCTGGCGCCCTCGCGCAGGCTGCGCTCGTGGGCGATGAAGCGGCGCCGCGACGGCAGGCGCGCGAAGCGCGCATCCACCCGTACCACCGCGCTGCCATCGGCTTCGAATACCGGCTCGGCATGCACGTCCACCTTGCCGGTATGCACCGTCTGCGCGCAGGACAGCATGCGGTAGGTGCCATGCGACCGGCAGGCCTCGCACTGGCCGGCGGCGATCACCTCGTGGCCTTCGTCGTGCAGGAAGATCACGCCGGAATCCGTGCCCGGCATGCCCGGCGGAAACAGGCAGGCGCCGTACATGTCGGCATGCCCGCGCGGCTCCAGCATCAGGAAGCGGCGGACGTCGTCATGCTGCGCGCGCAGCCACGCGCGCTTTTGGCACCATGCCCGCCGGCGAGGGCGGCAGCCCGGTCAGCAGCACGCGCAGCGGCTCACCGCCGGCATGCAATCGACGGTGCGCGGCTGGCGGCTGCAGTCGGTCATGGCTTGCCTGCGCCGCGCGCGTTCCAGTCCGGCGTCTGCTGCTTCATCAGGTGGCGCACGAAGAAATCGAACTTGCGGCGCTGGATGTAGTCGATCGGCTCCTGCGAGCGGCCGACGCCGTGGCCGGTGCCGGGTACGGCGAGCAGGTCGAAGTCCTTGCCGGCGCGGATCAGCGCATCGGCCACCTGATACGTGGAGGCAGGGTCGACGTTCTCGTCCTGCTCGCCGACGATCAGCAGCAGGTGGCCGCGCAGCTTGTCCGCGTTGTCCACCCCGGAGGCGCGCGCATAGCTCTCATCCACCGGCCAGCCCATCCACTGCTCGTTCCAGCTCAGCTTGTCCATGCGGTTGTCGTAGCAGCCGTTGTAGGCCACCGCCACGGTGTAGAACTCCGGGTGGAACTGCAGCGCATTGAGCGCGTTCTGCCCGCCCGCCGATGCGCCATAAATGCCCACGCCGCCGCTGATGTCATACGAGGCATCGCGCGCGGCCAGCGCCTTGTGCCAGGCGATGCGGTCGGGGAAGCCGGCGTCGCCGAGGTTCTTCCACGCCACGTCGTGGAAGGCCTTGGAGCGGTTCATCGTGCCCATGCCGTCGATCTGCACGACGATGAAGCCAAGGTCGGCCAGCGCCTGCGCGCCGATCAGGCGCTCGTTGCTGGACTGGTTGTCGAACGGCCAGAACTTCTTCTGCACGTGCGCATCGTGCGGGCCGGCGTAGATGCTTTCGATCACCGGGTACCTGCGCGTTGCGTCGTAATCGGAAGGCCGCACGATCAGGCCGACGATGGGGGTTTTGCCGTCGCGGCCCGGGGCGGTGAAGGTTTCCGGCGCGCGGTAGCCGGCGGCGAACAACGCACTGGCGTCGCCGCGTTCCAGCGTCTGCAGCAGGCGGCCATCGCGCGCGTCGCGCAGCTCGGTGATGTTCGGTTGGTCCAGGCGCGAGTACGTGTCGACGTAATGGTTCATGTCCGGCGACAGGCTCAGTTCGTGCCAGCCATCGCCCGGCGTCATGTGGCGCAGGTCGCTGCCGTCGAAGTTCACCCGGTAGAAATGCTGCATGTAGGGGTCGCCCGGCTCGCGGCCATTGGCGGAGAACCAGACCTGCCGGTTCTTTTCATCCACCTGGACGATCTGCCGCACCACCCACGGGCCACGGGTGAGCTGGCGCAGGCGGCCACTGCGGCCATCGACCATGTACAGGTGGTTCCAGCCATCGCGCTCGGACTGCCAGACGATCTGCTCGCCGCGCTTGTCCACGTCGTGGAAATCGGCACGGTGCCACCAGCTGTTGACGAAGGTGTCGCTGTGCTCCTCCACCACGCTGCGTGCCGCGCCGGTGTGCGCGTCCACCTCGATCAGGCGCACCCGCTGGAAGCCGCGTTCGGTGTAGCGGAACGCCAGCGTGCGGCCATCGGCACGGAACTGCGGCGGGCTGATCTCGTAGGGGTTGGCGAACAGCGCGGTCGGCACGTCGATGCGGCGGCCAGTGGCGACCTCGAAGATCACCGGGCGGTCGATGTCCACCGCATCGCCCGGCTTGGGATAGAGCTGGGTGCGCACGCGCGGCTGCAGCTGGTCGCGCGGCGAGGTCTCCACCCGCGTTACCCGGCGCGCATCGCCCGGCTTTACCCGCAGCACCATGAAGCGGCTGGAATCGGGCGACCAGACGATGCTTTCGGGGTCGTAGAAATCGTTGTCGGCGCCATCGCGCGCCAGCACCCTGCTGCTGCCGTCGGCCAGCGTGCGCAGCAGCACGCTGCCGTCGCGCACGAAGGCTTCCATGCGCCCGTCCGGTGAACGCTGCGGCGTGGCGTCGGCCGCCACCGAGAGATCGCGCACCACGCCCCAGCCGCGTGGCCGCGGCGACGGGCCCGACGCGCTCCAGCGCGCGCAGCGGTACTCGCCAGCCAGCTCGCAGCGCACCCAGCCGTCGTCCACCCAGGCACGCAGCGCCCTGCCGTCCTTGTCGATCTCGTAGTCGGAAAATGGCAGGCGCCGCCCCTCCACGTCGCGGCCGAGCAGCGGCGACAGTGCCGTGGCCAGCCGGGCCTGGTCGAACGCGGCCTCGGCCTGCGCCTGTCCCACCCGGCGCATCACGAACTCGAAGCCGCCCGGTGAGGTGCGCCGGTAGCGGTAGCGCTCGCCGTCGGTCCAGGTCGCCGGGCCGGCCAGTCCCGTGGTCAGGTACATCCATTGCTCGCGCAACTGCAGCGAGCGCCGGTAGGCGGCCTCGTCCGGTGCGGCGGGCGGGGAGGATTGCGCCGCTGCCGGCATGGCGGCGCAGGAAAGCGCCAACAGGCAGGCGAAGGCATGGCGGCGGATAGCTGCGAAATGGAACATGCGTCGTTTCCCCTGGTGTCCTGCTCTGTCCTTCTCCCTTCGGGAGAAGGTGCCCGGAGGGCGGATGAGGGTGCGGCAATGCGCTGTGGAGCCGGCGTGCGGATGCTTCGCCTTGCCCGCTCCCCAATGGCATGCAAACCGTGCGGTTTCGCCTGGAGGGAGAGGGGCTCCGTGGCTGTTCGCGCGGAGGTGCACGTCAATCGGCGAATGGCTGGTCGATGGCGACGGACGGTGGCGTGAACCACCGGGCGCCGGCGGCGGTGACATGGAAGTGGTCCTCCAGGCGCACGCCGAACCGGCCCGGCACCACGATCATCGGTTCGTTGCTGCAGCACATGCCCGGCGCCAGCGGCAGGCGGTTGCCGCGTACCAGGTACGGCGCCTCGTGGATCGCCAACCCGCAGCCGTGGCCGGTGCGGTGCGGCAGGCCGGGCAGGCGGTAATCGGGGCCGAGGCCGGCGGCTTCCAATACATCGCGCGCGGCCTGATCGACGGCTTCGCAGGCAACGCCGGGACGCACCGCATCGAACGCGGCTTGCTGCGCGGCGCGCTCCAGGTTCCAGATGCGCAACTGCTCCGCGTTCGCCTCGCCGAAGATCCAGGTGCGGGTCACGTCGGAGTTGTAGCCGTCCACGCTGCAACCGGTGTCGATCAACACCAGTTCGCCCTTGCGCAGGTGCTGCACGCCGGGGATGCCGTGCGGGAATGCGGTGGCATGGCCGAATTGCACGATGCAGAACGTCGAACCACCGTCCGCGCCGAGCGCGCGATGCGCCTCGTCGATGAAACGGACCAGTTCGTCGGTACCGATGCCTTCGCGGGCGATGCCGGCGGCCAGCTTTTGCACCTGCAAGGTGATGTCGCAGGCATGCTGCATCAGCGCCAGTTCGGCGGCGCTCTTGCACATGCGGCAGCCATCGATGATCGACGTGGCATTGCTGATCGCGCCCGCGCCCAGATGCGCGGCCAGCCCGGTGTGGATGCGGAAGGCGGCCTCGGGGTCGAGCGCCAGCGTCTTCGCGCCACGTTCGCGCATGGCACCGGCCACCAGCGCATGCGGGTCTTCGTGTTCCTCCCACAGGCGCTTGCCGGCGGCAATGCGCAGCACCGCGTCCAGCGAACCTTCCTCGAAGTTCGGCGCGATCAGCAGCGGCTCGCCGTGTTGCGTCAGCAGCAGCCCCACCAGGCGCTCGCTTGCGCCCCAGCCGATGCCGGTGAACCAACGCAACGACATGCCGGCGGTGACCAGCAGCGCATCCGCGCCGGCGTCGCGCATCAGGCGGCGCGCATGTGCCAGGCGCGCGGCGTATTCGTCCGCGGAAATCGGGGCGGGGCGGTTCGGCAATGTCGCGGCAAGCTGCGCGCGGGCCTGTTCCAGGGTGAGATGTCCGATCTGCGTGGTCATGCGCCGGCTCCGATGTCGGCGGTGGTCCATTGCCGGTCGATGCAGCGCAGCAGGCCACCGGGGTTGCGGTCACGCAGTTCGGGCGGCAGCAGTGCGTCGGGCACGTTGTCGTAGGCCTGCAACGCGGTGAAGCGCAGGATCGCCGCCGGCAGGCCGACGGCGGTGAAGCCGGGCTGGGTCGAGGCCGGGAATGGGCCGCCATGCTGCTGCGCCGGGCTGACCAGCACGCCGGTGGGCATGCGGTTGGCGATCAGCCGGCCCACGCGCGGGCGCAGCGTGGCGGCCAGCGCCTGCCAAGCATCGTCGTCGCTGCCATCGGCGGCGCGATACAGCGTGCCGGTGAGCTGGCCTTCCAGGGTGGCGGCCAGCGCCTGCATCCGCGCGACATCGGCCACGCGCACCAACAGGCTGCACGGGCCGAAGGCCTCGTGCTGGAAGCCCTGCGGGTTGGCGAGGAAATCCTGCGCGGCAACCGTCAACAACGTGGGTGCATGGCGGAAGCCGGTGTCGCCCGCTTCGCCACCGCACAGCAGCTGCGCACCGGCCTCACGCAGCGCCGTGATGGCCTTCCGCAGCGATGCCAGCACGCCCTGCGACAACAGCGGCAGCGGCGCGGTCGCGGCGAAGCGCGCCTGCACGTCGGCGACGAAGGCATCGCCGGCCGCGCCTTCCGGCACGATCACCAGCCCGGGATTGGTGCAGAACTGGCCGCTGCCGAGCAGGCACGAGCCGCTGAACTCCTCGGCCAACGCCGGCCCGCGCTCGGCCAGCGCACCGGGCAGCAGGAACACCGGGTTGAGGCTGGACAGCTCGCCGAAGAAGGGAATGCCGGCGGCATCGGCGGCCTGTTTCAAGGCCAGCCCGCCTGCGCGGCTGCCGGTGAAGGCGATTGCGCCCAGCCGCGCGTCACCGGCCAGACGCAGGCCAAGTGCCGGTTCGACGTCGTACAGCAACTGCACCGTGGCCGCTGGCAGGCCGGCGGTGTCGGCGGCGCGCCGCGCATGTTCGGCCAGGCGTCGGCTAGTGGCCGGGTGCGCCGGGTGCGCCTTGGCGATGACCGGGTTGCGCGCGGCGATGGCCGCGGCGAAGTCGCCACCGGACACGGCATTGAAGGCGAACGGGAAGTTGTTTGGCCCGAACACCAGCACCGGCTTGCCCAGCGGCGCGTGGTGCGTGCGCAGGCCGGCAGCGGTGTCGATCACCGGTTGGGTCCAGCTGCGGTTGCGCGTGGCGGCGGCGGCCTGGCGCAGCTGGTTGCAGGTGCGTGGCAGTTCGTTGCCGCGCAGGCGCGGCGTGGCCGGCAAGCCGGTTTCCGCATGCGCCAGCTGCACCAGCGTCTCGGCGTCGGCTTCCAGCGCCGCCGCATAAGCGTCGAGGAAGGCGGCGATGCATTCCGGGCCGGTGGCGGCCAGCTGGGGTGCAGCGGCGCTGGCGGCCGCCAGCGCCTGTTCCACGTCGGCCACGCCGCTGCGCGGGAACACCGGCCCGATGGCCTCACCGCTGGCTGGGTCGAACGCACGGAAACTGCCCGTGCCGTCCTGTGCGGCCTGCCACTGGCCGGCGATGAGCAACGGCGCGACCGTATTCACCTCAGCGCCTCCGGGCAGCGATGGCGTGGTCGATCAGCGCCAGCGCCTGTTCGCGCTCGGTGCCCTCCACCACCAGCCGCGGGGCGCGCACGCGCTCGCTGCCCAACCCGACGCGCTCCTGCATCAGCTTTATCAGCTGCACGAACTTGGGAACCGTATCCATCCGCAGCAGCGGCAGCGACCACTCGTACAGTTCGCGCGCGGCCGCGTAGCCACCGCTGCGTGCCTGCTCGAACAACTGCACGGCTTCTTCCGGGAAAGCGTTGACGGTGCCGGCGATCCAGCCCTCGGCGCCCATCGCGATGCCTTCGACGATGGCGTCGTCGATACCCACCATCAGCACCAGGCGGTCGCCGATCAGCTCGCGGATGGCGGCAAAGCGGCGCACGTCGCCGGAGGATTCCTTGACCGCCTGCACGTGCGGGAACTCGGCGGCAAACCGCGCGATCTGCGCGGGGGTGAAGTCGGTCTTGTAGGCGATGGGATTGTTGTAGAGCAGCGCCGGCAGGTCGGTGGCGGCGAGGATGGCGCGGATGTAGGCGTCCATCTCGTGGCGGTCGCTGGAGTACACGTACGGCGGCAGCACCATCACCCCGCCGGCGCCGGCATCCTTGACCGCCTGCGCCAGTGCAATGCCCTCGGCGGTGGACAGTGCGGCGATGCCGGCCACCACCGGCACGCGCCCGCCTACCGCCGCGACCAGCGTGCGCACGATGGCTATCTTCTCGTCGAAGGCCAGCGTGGCGCTTTCGCCGAGCGAGCCCAGCGGCACGATGCCGCTGCAGCCGGCATCGACCAGCCGCCTGGCGTGCTCGGCCAGGAACGCATGGTCGACTGCACCGTCGGCGGTGAAGGGCGTGGTGATGGCCGGCAGCACGCCGCGCCAGAAACCTGCATTGCTCATCTGTCTGTACCTTGTTCGGGTTCGTCGGAGGGATCATCGGCCAGTGCCGCCAGCGTGACCGGGGCCAGCGGCGGCCGTACCGCGGTGGGGGAGAGGGACGGCGAAGCCAGCCGCAGTTCGCGCAGCGCGGCGCCGCAGATCCGGCCCTGGCAGGCGCCCATGCCGCAGCGCGTGACCAGCCGCAGCTGGCGCGGGTCGGCGTGCGCCTGCACCGCCGACAACGGCACGTCCTCGCAGCGGCAGACCAGTGTGTCGGGCGCCACCAGCGCGCGGGCGCGCGCGCTGGTGGCAAAGCATTCGTGCAGCAATGCGGCATAGGCGCGCTCATGGTCGCGGCGCGCGCGCAGCGCCTCGCCACCACGCTCGTCGCCCAGCGCGAAGCAGGCCGCCATCGCGCCCTCGATGCGCGCGCAATCGCGCCCGCCGATGCCGAGCGCCTCGCCGGCGGCGTGGATGCCGGGCCGGCTGCTGCACAGGCGTCGGTCCGCGCGCACTACCGGATGGGTCGGCGATGTATCCAGTTCGCAGCCGAGCAGGCGTGCCGGTTCGACGTTCGGCACCAGCCCCCAGCCCACCGCGAGCAGGTCGCAGTCGATGCGTTCGCGGCCATCGCCGCGGTCCAGCTCGATGGCGCGCAGCATGGTGTCGCCGTGCGCCGCCAGCACCATGCTGCCGGTATGCCAGGGCACGCCGAGCAGGCGCGCGCGCAGCGCCGCCGCCTGCGCCAGCCGCGCCGGCCAGCGCCACAGCCTGCGTGCGAAGGCGTGCAGCGCATCGGCCCGCACCTGTTCGTGGATGCCCAGCACGCGCGCGCCGTGGCGCCGGAGCGTGGCCGCCGCCGCCAGCAGCAGTGGGCCGCTGCCGGCCACCACCACGCGCTTGCCGGCCACCGGCCAGCCCTGCTTGGCCAGCGCCTGCAGGCCGCCGGCGCCGGTCACGCCAGGCAGGGTCCAGCCGGGGAACGGCAGCAGCAGTTCGCGCGCGCCGGTGGCGAGCACCAGCGTGCGCCAGTGCAGCGCCACCGCGCCGTCGGCATGCGCGGCGACCACCACGTGGTCGTCGGCCAGCACCATTTCGTGCCCGGCCAGCCATTCGATGCCGGCGCCGTACAGGCCGTCGATCTGCGCCCGCGCCATCGCCGGTACGCCGAAGCGCAGGTCGTGCCGCCATACCTGGCCGCCGGCGCGCGGTTGCGCGTCCACCAGCCCGACCTTCGCCCCGCGCCGGGCCGCCGCATGCGCGGCGGCCAGCCCGGCCGGCCCCGCACCCACCACCAGCAGGTCGAAACGCTTTTGCTTCATTGCTGCGTCTCCACCCGCATGCCCGGCCGCGCCAGCACCATGCAGGCGCGCAGGTGTGGCACGTGGTCGATGCTGACCCGGCATTCGAAGCACGCGCCCATGCCGCACAGCGGTGCGCGCGGCTCGCCGCCGCTGGAACGGCGGAAAGCGTGGCCGCTGCGGGCGACCGCGGCAGCCACGGTGGCGCCTTCGGGCACCTCCACGCGCAGGCCATCGACCAGCAGCGCGATGGTGTTCATGCGCCGCCCCGCATTGCCCGCTGCGGCAGGTAGGGTGCCAACGGCAGTGCCGGTGCGCGGCCGAGGAAGGCATCGATCACCAACTGCGCACTGCCCGGCGCGGCGGTGATGCCAAGGCCCTCGTGGCCGGCGGCCACCCATACGTCGCGGCGGCCGGGTACCGCGCCCAGGTAGGGCAGGCCGTCGGCGGTGGCCGGGCGGAAACCGCACCAGCTGCGCAGTGCGCGGACTTCGCGCAGCGCCGGCACGAAGGCGATGGCCCGTTGCAGCATGCGCCGCAGCAGCGGCAGGGAGATGTCCGTGCCGGCGGCGCCGTACTCGCGCGAGGAACCGATCAGCAACTGGCCGTTGGGGCGCGGCTGCACGTTGAACGACACGCTGGCCGCGTCGCTGCCGTGCGCGGCCGCGGCGTAGCCCATCTCGATCAGCTGGTGGCGCAGCAGCGGCGCGTGGCGCTCGGTGACGAGCAGCTGGCCCTTGCGCGCGCGCATCGGCAGTTCCGGCAGCAGCTGCGGCAGGGCCGCGCCGGTGGCGACCAGCACCGGCCCGGACAACACGCGGCCGTCGGCCAGGCGCACGCCGCCATCGACCAGCGTTTCGGCGCGGCTGCCGGCGAACACCTTGGCCCCGGCCTGCTGCGCCTCGCGGACCAGTCGCCATGCCACGCGCGGCGGGTATGCCACGGCGTCGCCGGGCACGTGCATGCCGCCGCGCATGCCGGGGGCGAGCTGCGGTTCCAGCGCGTACAGGCCAGCCGCATCCACGGCCTCGGCCTGCACGCCGGCCGCCGCCAGCGCGTCGATGCGCGCGCCGATGCCTTGCAGTTCGCCTTCCTCGCGCGCGACCCACAAGGTGCCGCAGCGCCGGTACTCGCTTTCCGGCCAGCCCGCCCAGCGCTGCCACAGCCGCAGCGAATGCGCGCACAGCGCCAGTTCGTGCGGGTCGCCGTCCATCGCCACCAGGTGCCCCATCGCCGCGGCGCTGGCGCCACCGCCGATGGCGCCGGCTTCGACCAGCGCCACCCGCAGCCCGGCCGCGACCGCGGCCTCGACGCAGGCGGCGCCGACGATGCCGGCGCCGATGACGATCAGGTCGTGGCGGCTGCGGTGGATCACGGCCGGCTGCCGCCGATGCCCCAGGCGAAGGGATCGGCCGGGTCGATCAGCAGGGTCGCGCGCGCGGTGATCCAGGCCTGGCCGACGATGCGCGGCAGGATGCCGCGCCCGCCGCGCCGGTACGACGCCTCGAAACGGCTGCCGAGGATGCCCTGCTGCACCCACGGCACGCCTTCGGCCAGTGTGCCGTCGGCGGCCAGGCAGGCCAGCTTCGCGCTGGTGCCGGTGCCGCAGGGCGAGCGGTCGTAGGCCAGGCCCGGGCACAACACGAAGTTGCGCGCCTGGCCGCTGCCGTCCGGCGCGATCGCGTTGATCTCCACATGGTCGATGGCGCCGTCGGCACCGGCGATGCCATCGCGCTCCAATGCCTGCCGTATCGCTTCGGCATAGGCGGTGAGCGGGCGCTGGTTGTCCAGGGTGAGCGCGCACGGCGCGGTGCCGGTGATGAAGAACCAGTTGCCGCCCCAGGCCACGTCGCCGCGCACCGTGCCGTGGCCGGGCACTTCGACCGCGACGTCGTGCCGGTGGCGCCAGCTCTCGACGTTGTCCACCGCCACCTGGCCATCGTCGAACAGCTCCACGCCGACCGTGCCCACCGGCGTCTCGATGCGGTGCGCGCCCGGGCCGATGCGACCCAGCTCGGCCAGCGTGCGAACCACGCCGATGGTGCCGTGGCCGCACATGCCCAGGCAGCCGACGTTGTTGAAGAAGATCACCCCGGTGCAGGCCGCGGGGTCGTCGGCGGGCAGCAGCAGCGCGCCGACCATTGTGTCCGAGCCGCGCGGCTCGCAGGCCAGTGCCGCGCGCCACGGGTCGAAATCGCGCAGCAGCCGCTCGCGGCGCTGGCGCAGGCTGCCGCCGCCGAGGTCGGGGAACCCGCCGAGTACGACCCGCGTGGGTTCGCCCGCGGTATGCGAATCGATGACGTCTATCCGGTGCATGCGGCCATGCTCCCACCGCCGCCGCGGGGCCGAATAGCGGCCGCGCCGCCGTACCGATGCGGAAGTCGGCACAACGCCGTCTGCGCCCGGAGGCATGCGCTAGCATCGGCCGCAGCCACGCCGACGGCCGCCAGCGCGAGGACGACGCCAATGGACGCACAGCATTCTTCCAGCGAAGTGCAGCACCTGTTCGACGCGTTGCCCGACACCGTGTTCTTCGTCAAGGACCGCGAGGGCCGCTACACGCACTGCAACGTCACCCTGGTGCAGCGGCTGGGCAGGAAGCGGCGTGGCGAGGTGATCGGCCGCTCGCCGCTGGAGGTGTTCCCGCCGCCGCTGGGCAACCGCTACCTGCAGCAGGACCGGCAGGTGCTGGCCGGCACGCCCATCGCCGACCGGCTGGAAGTGCACCTGTACCCGAACCGCCGCCCCGGCTGGTGCCTGACGCTGAAGCGGCCGTTGTTCGACGATGGCCGCATCACCGGCCTGATCGGTGTGTCGCGCGACCTCGGCCGGCCCAACAGCCGGCACTCCGCCTATGCCCAGCTCGAACGGGTGGTGAACTACATGCAGGAGCATTCCGGCGAGAACCCGCGCACCCCGCAGCTGGCCGAGCTGGCCGGCATCTCGCTGGCACAGCTGGAACGCCACTTCCGCCACGTGTTCCAGGTCACCCCGCAGCAATACCTGATCAAGCTGCGCATCGAGATGGCGATGCGCCTGCTGCGCGGCGACGGCAGCATCGCCGGCATCGGCCAGTGCTGCGGCTTCAGCGACCAGAGCGCGTTCGCGCGCCAGTTCAAGGCCACCGTGGGCATGACTCCCAGCGAATACCGTGGCCTGGACGGCGTGTTCGACGGCGTCGACCCGGCGCCATGAAAGGAAACGCCGGCCAATGGCCGGCGTTTCCCGTCGTCATGCGGTGGCCGGGTTCAGTGCCCGGACGCCTTGCTGGCACCGATGCCGGTTTCGGCGCGCACCTGCTGCGCCGGGTAGGCGGCGCGTTCGGCCTGCGCGTTGCGGCTCTTGTCGGTGATCGAGAACAGCCAGATGGCGACGAAGGCCAAGGTCATCGAGAACAGCGCCGGGCTGGTGTACGGGAACGGCGCGCTGCCGGCCGGGTTGCCCAACGTGGCTTCCCATACCGACGGCGACAGCAGGGTCAGCACCAGCGACGAGGCCAGGCCGAGGAAGCCGCCGATCACCGCGCCGCGGGTGGTGCAGTCCTTCCACAGCAGCGACAGGAACAGCACCGGGAAGTTGGCCGAGGCGGCGATGGCGAAGGCCAGCGACACCATGAAGGCCACGTTCTGCTTCTCGAAGGCGATGCCCAGCAGCACCGCGATCACGCCCAGCGCCACGGTGGTGATGCGCGACACGCGCAGCTCCGAGCCTGCCGGCGGCTTGCCCTTCATGATCATCGTCGCGTACAGGTCGTGCGACACCGCCGATGCGCCGGACAGGGTCAGGCCGGCGACCACCGCCAGGATGGTGGCGAAGGCCACCGCGGAGATGAAGCCCATGAAGATGTTGCCGCCCACCGCCTTGCCGACCAGCACCGCGGCCATGTTCGGCCCGCCCTGGATGGCGCCGGTGGCCGGGTCGGCGTAGGCCGGGTTGCTCAGCACCAGGGCGATGGCGCCGAAGCCGATGATGAAGATCAGGATGTAGAAGTAGCCGATCCAGGTGGTGGCCCAGAACACCGACTTGCGCGCCTGCTTGGCATCGGGGACGGTGAAGAAGCGCATCAGGATGTGCGGCAGGCCGGCGGTGCCGAACATCAGCGCCATGCCGAAGGAGATTGCCGAGATCGGGTCCTTGACGAAGCCGCCCGGGCCCATGATCGACAGGCCGGCGCTGGCCGCCTCGCCCGCCTCCTTGCCGGCGTTGGCCGCGATCTGGGTCTTGATCTGCACCGCGGTGGCGAACAGCTTCTCGAAGCTGAAGCCGAACTTCCACATCACCATCAGCGCCATGAAGGTCACGCCGAACAGCAGCAGGCAGGCCTTGATGATCTGCACCCAGGTGGTCGCGGTCATGCCGCCGAACAGCACGTAGACCATCATCAGCACGCCGACCAGCACCACCGCGATCCAGTAGTCCAGGCCGAACAGCAGCTTGATCAGCGCGCCGGCGCCGACCATCTGCGCGATCAGGTAGAACAGCACCACCACCAGCGTGCCGGAGGCGGCGAACAGGCGGATGGGCTTGGGCTGGAAGCGGTAGCCGGCGACGTCGGCGAAGGTGAAGCGGCCGAGGTTGCGCAGCCGCTCGGCCATCAGGAAGGTCAGGATCGGCCAGCCGACGAGGAAGCCGATGGCGTAGATCAGGCCGTCGTAGCCGTTGGTCATCACCGCCGCGGTGATGCCCAGGAACGAGGCCGCGCTCATGTAGTCGCCGGCGATCGCCAGGCCGTTCTGGAAGCCGGTGATGCCGCCGCCGGCGGTGTAGAAGTCCGACGCCGACTTGGTGCGCGTGGCGGCCCACTTGGTGATGCCCAGGGTGGCCAACACGAACGCGGCGAACATGATGATCGCGGTCCAGTTGGTCGGCTGGCGCACGGTCTGGCCGATGTCGCCGCCGGCCGCCAGCGCGGCGCCGCTGGCGGCGAGCAGGGCCAGCAGTGCGCCGGAGCGGAGCAGGGGGGAGCGGCTCATTGCACGTCCTCCACGATCTGGTGGGTCAACTGGTCGAACTCCTTGTTGGCGCGGCGCACGTAGATGCCGGTGATGGCGATGGTGAACACCATCAACCCGATCGCGATCGGGATGCCGATGGTGGTCATGCTGCCGGCGGAGAGCGGGGTGGCCAGGAACGCCTTGTCGAAGGCGATCAGGCCGATGTAGCCGTAGTAGGCCAGCAGCATCAGCACGGTCAGCACCCAGCCCAGGCGGTTGCGGCTGCGGCGCAGGCGCTGGTAGGCCGGGTGGTTGGCGATCCGCTCGACGCGGGGGTCGGTGGAAGCATTCATTCGGGGTCCTCCGAACAGGAACAGTCGTTGGAAACGGGCCGTCACGGCGCAACGCGTGCGCGGGCGGCGGCATGAAGTGCTCCCCGTGGGGGTAGGGAGGTGCTGCAACGCCGGCGCCGCGGGGGCGCCGGCGGCGGATGCGTCAGAAGCTGTACTTGGTGGTGAACTGCAGGCGGCTGATGTCGCCCTTGCGGCCGTCCTCGATCTCGCGCACGCCGTACATCAGCTCGGCGCCGATATCGACCTTGGGCATCGGCGTGTAGAACACGTTGCCGCGGATCGACTGCACGCTCTTGGTCACCAGGTTGCCGGTCAGCGCGGCGTTGTTGTCGTAGTCGCTGCGCGCGTAGATCAGGTTGGTGCGCAGCTTCGGCGTGAACGCATGGCGCCAGCCGACGTAGGCGGCGACCACCCCGGTCGGGTCCAGTTCGTCGCGGATGGCGTCGTAGGCGCTGTCGCCGGTGATGCCCAGGCCGATGTAGCGGGAAATGCCCTCGCCGCCGGTGAGCTGGTAATGCAGGCTGTCGCTGCCGCCCATCACCCACTTGCCGCCCAGGGTCAGGCCGCCGGCCATCTTGCTGGCGTCGGCACCGGTGGCCTGGTTGTCCACCTTCAGCTGGCGCAGCAGGCCGGCCACGCCGAACGTGCCCCAGTCGCCCTTCCAGCCGTAGCGCGCGGTCAGGTCGGGCAGCGCGCCGCGGTCGGAATTGGCCGCGCCGACCAGCGTGGTTTCCGGGTTTTCCAGCGCCACGCTGAAGCCGCCGTTGGTGTAGCGCACCTGCGTCTGGCGCACGAAGATCACGCCGTCGGTGGGGCCGACGAAATCCACCGCCTCGGGCAGCGCGGCCACGTCCATGAAGTTGGACCAGGTCTGGCCGGCCAGCCAGTTGTTCCAGTACATGTAGGCGTGGCGCAGGGTGACGCCGTAGGTGTTGGTGGCGCTCTGGTTGCCCAGCGCGTTGCCGAAGAAGTCCATCTCCACCATCGCGCCGGCCTTGTCGCCGCCCTCGGTGACGTGGTCCACGCCGAGGTTGAAGCGCGAGAACTTGGCGTGCGCGTTGTAGTCCACGTCCGAGGCCTGGCCCGAGCCGCCGGCGCCGTGCACCGGGGTCTGCCCGGGCAGGTACAGGGCGCGGCCGGTGGCGTCGTCGGCCAGCTGGCCGTCGCCGGTGCGGGTGGCGAGGAAGTCGGCCTTGATGAAGCCGCCGAACTTGAAGGTGGTGCCCGGCGCCGCGCCGGGGGTGATGCTGGTGGCCTGGATCGGCTGCTTGCCGGCCGGCAGCGCCGGTGCGGCCGCGGCGATGGCTGCCTGCTCGGCGCGTGCCTGCTGCACTTCGCTCTGCGTCTGGGCGATGCTGCCCTGTTGCTGCTGCTGGGTGGTCAGCAGCAGTTGTACCTGCCGCTCCAGTTCGGCCACGCGGGCCTCCAGCGCCTTTTCCTTCGCCGTGTCGGCCAAGGCCATGCCCGGCGCAAGCAACGCCACGAACAACGCGGCGGCAAGTGGGCGACGGACCATTTGGGTGGTGTGTCTGTTCATTGCTCTGCCTCTCTCCGGCTGGCGTCGATGGCCGCGTCGGTGCACGGCTCCCGGCAGGGTGCGCGGCCTGCGTGGCGGGCGGCTATTCGCCATTAGTCGAAGGAATGGCCGCATTCGACCATCGTCTAACGCCGCGGGCAGCGCGACCGGGGGTGGATGCGGCACACTTGGGAAGTACCGGCCGCATCGCGCGATGCGGCTCCCCCATTGGTTACAAGTGCAAAGGTGAGGGTGTTGTCATGGCTGATCTCTATCCCGTCGACCCGCAGTTCGCCGCCACGTCGCGGATCGACACGTCCACCTACCAGAAGCTGTACCGCGAATCGGTGGAGAACCCCGACGCCTTCTGGGGCAAGGCCGCCGAGCGCCTGGACTGGTACGTCAAGCCGACCCGGGTGAGGAACGTCAGCTACAAGCTGGACGACTTCCGCATCAAGTGGTTCGAGGACGGCGAGCTCAACGTCAGCGTCAACTGCCTGGACCGCCAGCTGGCCAGCCGCGGCGACAAGACCGCGATCCTGTTCGAGCCGGACAGCCCCGACGCGCCGGCGCAGAAGGTGACCTACCGCGAACTGCACGAGCGCGTGTGCAAGCTCGGCAACGCGCTGCGCAACCTCGGCGTGGCCAAGGGCGACCGCGTCACTATCTACCTGCCGATGATCGTCGATGCCGCGGTGGCGATGCTGGCCTGCGCGCGCATCGGCGCGATCCACTCGGTGGTGTTCGGCGGTTTCGCCGCCAACTCCATCGCCGACCGCGTCGCCGACTGCGGCAGCAAGCTGATCATCACCGCCGACGAGGGCCTGCGCGGCGGCAAGAAGGTGCCGCTGAAGGCCAACGTCGATGCCGCGCTGAAGCTGCCCGGCACCAATACCGTCGAAACCGTGCTGGTGGTGCGCCATACCGGTTCGTCGGTGGACATGCAGGCCCCGCGCGACCGCTGGTTCCACGACGTGGTCGACGGCCAGCCGGCGCAGTGCGAGCCCGAACGCATGAACGCCGAGGACCCGTTGTTCATCCTCTACACCTCCGGCTCCACCGGCAAGCCCAAGGGCGTGCTGCACACCAGCGCCGGCTACCTGCTGTTCTCGGCCTACACCCACGAGGCGGTGTTCGACCTGCGCGAGGACGACATCTACTGGTGCACCGCCGACGTCGGCTGGGTCACCGGCCACAGCTACATCGTCTATGGCCCGCTGGCCAACGGCGCCACCTCGGTGATGTTCGAGGGCGTACCGAACTACCCGAACGTCTCGCGCTTCTGGGAAGTGATCGACAAGCACCAGGTCACCATCTTCTACACCGCGCCCACCGCGATCCGCGCGCTGATGCGCGAGGGCGAGGAGCCGGTCAAGCGCACCTCGCGCAAGAGCCTGCGCCTGCTCGGCAGCGTCGGCGAACCGATCAACCCGGAGGCATGGCGCTGGTATTACGAGAACGTCGGCGACTCGCGCTGCCCGGTGGTCGATACCTGGTGGCAGACCGAGACCGGCGGCATCCTGATCTCGCCGCTGCCGGGCGCCATCGACCTCAAGCCCGGCTCGGCGACGCTGCCGTTCTTCGGCGTGCAGCCGGCGCTGGTCAGCGCCGAGGGCGAGATCCTGGAAGGCGCGGCCGAGGGCAACCTGGTGCTGTGCGACTCGTGGCCGGGGCAGATGCGCACCGTCTACGGCGACCACCAGCGCTTCATCGACACCTATTTCCGCACCTACCCCGGCTACTACTTCAGCGGCGACGGCTGCCGCCGCGATGAAGACGGCTATTACTGGATCACCGGCCGCGTCGACGACGTCATCAACGTCTCCGGCCACCGCATCGGCACCGCCGAGGTGGAAAGCGCGCTGGTGCTGCACCCGAAGGTGGCCGAGGCCGCGGTGGTCGGTTTCCCGCACGACATCAAGGGCCAGGGCATCTACGCCTACGTCACCCTCGTTGCCGAAGAAGCGCCCAGCGACGAACTGCAGAAGGAATTGATCGGCTGGGTACGCAAGGTCATCGGCCCCACCGCAACCCCCGACCACCTGCAGTGGGCGCCGGGCCTGCCCAAGACCCGCTCGGGCAAGATCATGCGCCGCATCCTGCGCAAGATCGCCGAGAACGCCCCGGATCAGCTCGGCGACACCTCGACCCTGGCCGACCCGTCGGTGGTGGCTTCGCTGGTGGACGAACGCAAGGTGCGGTGAGGCGGGGAGCGATGAGACCGCGCTGTTTTTCCTTCTCCCTCCGGGAGAAGGTGCCCCGAAGGGGCGGATGAGGGTACGGGCGAAGCCTCGTGGAGTGAACATTGCGAGGGCTTCGCCCCCGTACCCTCACCCCAACCCCTCTCCCGCAGGGAGAGGGGCTTCAGCATCCCGCCAAATCCGAACCTTGACATGCCCACCCTGCTGATCGCCGACGACCACCCGCTGTTCCGCGAAGCGCTGCGCGGCGCGGTGCAGCGGGTGATTCCCGGCGTGACCCTGCTGGAGGCAGACAGCGTGGAAGCGCTGTACGCGCTGGCCGAGCAGCACCCCGACGCCGACCTGGTGCTGATGGACCTGAACATGCCCGGCGCGCAGGGCTTCAACGCGCTGGTGCACCTGCGCGCGCTGCACCCGCAGCTGCCGATCGTGGTGGTGTCCGCGCGCGAGGAGGCCACGGTGATGCGTCGCGCGCTCGACCACGGCGCGTTCGGCTTCATCCCCAAGTCGGCCGACTCGGACACCATCGGCCAGGCGCTGGGCACCATCCTCGACGGCGAGCGCTGGGCGCCGGCCGAGGCGCACAACGTGCCGCCCACCGACCACGAGGAACGCGAGGTAGGCCAGCGCCTGCGCGAACTCACCCCGCAGCAGTTCCGCGTGCTGCAGATGCTGGGCGCAGGCCGCCTGAACAAGCAGATCGCCTACGACCTGGGCGTATCCGAGGCCACCATCAAGGCCCACGTCACCGCCATCCTGCGCAAGCTCGGCGTCACCAACCGCACCCAGGCGGTGCTGATGGCCGGCAAGCTGGCGATCGACGACGACGGCATCGTCCTCCCGCCGGAAGAGGACTGATCCTCGCCAACCCACCTGCTTTGGTGGCGCCCGACCGTTGGCTGGGTGACGGCGCGCAGCGCCACCGGGGTTCATGCGGCAGAACGGCGGTGCCGACCAACGACCGGCATCCGCCACCACCATGCGGGTCCCGCGTGACGTTGGGCTTCGCTGTGCTCAACCCATCCCCCCCCCGTAGGAGCGCACCTTGGTGCGCGATGGGGCTTCACCGGGAAAGCTTCATCGCGCACCAAGGTGCGCTCCTACGGACGATTGCGAAGGCTGCTAGAATCCGCGCTCCCTTGGGGAGTAGCCTGCTTCCGGTATCGGAAGCGCCCGCGTCAACACACTCGGCCATTGCGCCGTGGCGCGGGCAGCCAGACCCGGTTGGCGAGACCAGCGGCATGCGCGCGCAACGACAGGTTGGGCGTGTGCGCATGTCGTATGCGTCGTCCGCCCGGCCTGCGAGTCCTGTGAATGTCCCCGCTCTCCATCCTCCTGATCGGCCTGGCCATGTCCACCGACGCCTTCGCCGCGGCCATCGGCAAGGGCGCGGCGATGCGCCGCCCGCGCCTGCCCGACGCCCTGCGCGCCGGGCTGATCTTCGGCGCCATCGAGGCGTTCACCCCGTTGCTGGGCTGGCTGCTGGGCCGCGCCGCCGCGCGCTACGTGGAGGCGTTCGACCACTGGATCGCCTTCGCCCTGCTCGGCGCGCTGGGCGTGCACATGATCGTGGCCGGCCTGCGCCCCGAGCCGCAGGACGCCGCCGAACCGGCGCCGGAGGATGACCGGAAACACCACCGCTTCTGGACGCTGGCCGCCACCGGCTTGGCCACCAGCATCGACGCGGCCGCGGTGGGCGTGAGCCTGGCCTTCCTCGACGTGCACATCGGCGTGGTGGCGCTGGTGATCGGCCTGTGCACGCTGCTGATGGTGACGCTGGGCATCATGCTCGGCCGCGCGCTGGGCGCCCTGGTCGGCAAGCGCGCGGAAATCATCGGCGGGGTGATCCTGATCCTGGTCGGCAGCGGCATCCTCTACGAGCACCTGCAGGGCGTGGCTTGAGAATCGGCCCGGTCCGCAGGCAACGGCAACGGGTACAGACGCCGGCCCCCGCGCTTTCACCGTCATGGCCGACTGCGGCACCATCGGCCCGATCTTCGGGGAAGCCGCGATGACCGGAAAACCCTACGCCGAATCCTGCGACCGCAACCGCGAGCCGATCCTGACAGTGCTGCAGCGGCACCTCGGCACTGCCCGCGACGTGCTGGAGATCGGCAGCGGTACCGGCCAGCATGCGGTGCATTTCGCCGCGGCGATGCCGTGGCTGCGCTGGCAGGCCAGCGATCACCGCGACAACCTGCCCGGCATCGGCCGCTGGCTGGACGAAGCCGCGCTGCCGAACACGCCGCCGCCGCTGGAGCTGCAGGCCGTACCCGCCACGGTGCCTGGCCTGCAGCCGTTGCCGGCCTTGCCGCAGGCCGATGGCATGGCCGGCTTCGATGCGGTGTTCACCGCCAATACCCTGCACATCATGGGCTGGGACAGCGTGCAGGCGCTATTCGCCGGGCTGTCGTCGCTGATGGCGCCGGGCGCCCTGTTCATTGCCTATGGGCCGTTCAATTACGGCGGCGATTTCAGCAGCGACAGCAACCGCGCGTTCGATGGCTGGTTGAAGGCGCGCGACCCGCGTTCGGGCATCCGCGATTTCGAGGCGGTGGATACGCTGGCCCGCATGCAGGGGCTGGCGCTGCGCGAGGACGTGGCGATGCCGGCCAACAACCGCACGCTGGTGTGGCAGCGCATGCATTCCTGATACCGGGACAGTTGGGCAAGGATGGCCAGTACTCTCCGAGCTCAAGGTGCAGCTGAACCCCGCTTGGCGGGATTTTCGCCGCGGCACCGAAGTTCAGGTGTCGGCAGGCATTGCCGCCAATCGTTCGGCCGACGTTTGCAGGCCATTGAAAATGGGCGTAGCCACCGAATCGGGGAAGCCGGGCGGCAAGCGTGCGCGTACCGTGGCGATGGCCGGTTCCACCTGCTCCAGCAATTGTGCGATCCACGGTTCGGCGCCTTCGGCAATGCCGCAGGCGCGTGCGGTTTCGTTCCAATGGCGGCGGCGGATCTGCACGAGCTTGCGATGGCGCTTCTTGCCGGCAACCGCCATCGCCAGTGCCGCATTGTGCGGGTAAAGCTGGCCCGGGCTGCGGCCGAGGATCGGATGGACCGAAAGCACGTCGTAGATCGGCGTCAGCCGGAAGCGGCCGGCCGCTTCGATGTGGATGCTGAAGTTCTTGGCGTGTCCGTCGGTGGCCGCGAGCATCCAGAACAGCAACTGGGTCTTGAAGAAGATCGCGCGGTCTTCCGGCTGCTCCGATTGCCGCAGCAGTTCCATGATCTGCACGATGCCGGGGCCGCCATCGCTTTCGTATTTGCGTGACGAGGGCAGGCCGAAGACCTGGCACATGTCCTCCTGCGGCAGCCGCAGCCACCAGTGGCCGTTGCGGGCCAGCCGGCGATCGAAGCGTTCCACGATCAACGCACGCTGGTCGCCGAATTGGCCGATCGAGGTGTTGGCGACGGGAATATCGAACGCGGCCAGCAGCTGCAAGCACAGCCATTCGTTTTCGACCGACGACTGCATGTCGGCGCGCATGTTGCCGACCAGTCCCAGCGGCAGTTTGAAGATGTGGGTGCTGGGCGTGCTGCCGGTGGGAATGCACCACTGCCCGTGGTGCCGCAGCAGGCCGGTTTTTTCCTGCGCGCCGGCGATGGAAATGCGGAACTCGTCTTCGCCGCGCGTGCGCTGCCCCGGCAGTGCGGTCGTGGTGACGTTGCGCAGCAGCCCACCGACCTGTGCATCGCTCAGCGGTCGGCAGCGGATTTCGTGGAGATCGTCAGGGGCGTAGCCGGGCGGAAGCAACTGCACCGCGCCAACGCAATCGCGGCCGATGGCCTGCAGCAGATCGAAGGTGCCGGTGGAGCGCGTGCCGAAACGGTCACGGATGCGGTTGCGGATGGCGCCGTTGTCGGGCAACAGGTTGTCGAAGTAATCGGCGACGGCTTGGCCGCGGTGGCTTTCGCCGGCCGGCAACAGTGGCAGCGACAGCGACAGGGGGCGCGGCAACGGGGATTCCAGCCATGTGGGGAGGTAGGTCAAGCGCGAACCGGCGCGCGGTTCGTCCTGCCAGATGGCGACTTCCACACCATTCATCCAGACCCGCAGTTCGGGCATGGCTTACCACTCCAGCGCTGGCGGAGAGGCGACGCGCAGGTCCGGTTGCAGGGAGACGGCCAGCCCCAGTTCGGCCCATACCCGCATCAACCGCTCGAAGGTGGCGGACTCCGGCGCGCGCTCCAGGGCGGTGATGGCTTGGCGGGAAATACCGAGGCGCTCGGCCAGTTGGGCCTGACTGAGCCCGGCCTGCTTGCGGAAGGCACGCATCAGTGGACCCAGTTGCCGGGCTGTGCGGATGGTAAATGCGGTGGATGTCATGCGTTCCATATCGGTACCCCGGCAGTGACTTGGCAACGTATGCCTTGCCGATGGCAAATGCAACCGATAGGTTTCAATTCCAAGATGCAACCCATACATTGCATTTGCGAAATGCAATGTATGGGTTGCTATTTCTGGTGTTTCAAGCCGCCTGCACGATATGCAGCGCCCTCGGGTTGCGCCACGTCGCCAGCAACGCTGCCTCGCGTGCCTTGGCCTCGTGCAGGTGCCGTTCCTTGACGTGGCCGTAGCCGCGGATGTGCTCGGGGATGCTGGCGATCTCCGCCGCCAGCGGCAGCCGGTTGGCGTCGAGCGTGGCCAACAGTTCCTGCACGGTCTTTTCGTAGTCGGCGATCAGCTGGCGCTCGCCACGGCGCTCGGCGGTGTAGCCGAACACGTCGAAGCGGCCGCCGCGCAGGAACTTCAGCTTCGCCAGCAGGCCGAAGGCCTTGAACATCCACGGGCCGTATTCCTTCTTCTGCAACTGCCCGTGTTCGTCGCGCTTGGCAAACAGCGGCGGTGCGAGGTGGAAGCGCACCTGGTAGTCGCCGTCGAACTTCTGCTGCACCTGCCTGAGGAAATCGCCGCTGGTGTAGAGGCGGGCCACTTCGTACTCGTCCTTGTAGGCCATCAGCTTGAAGAAGTAGCGCGCCACCGCCTCGGTCAGCGCGGTGCTGCCCGGTGCGACGTGCTGCTCGGCCTTGCGCACGGCATCCACCAATTGGCGGTAGCGGGTGGCGTAGGCGGCGTCCTGGTAGTCGATCAGGAAGGCGCTGCGGCGGGCGATCAGTTCGTCCAGCGAGCGCGACAGGCGCGCGTCGTCCAGCGTGGCGAAGGTGACGTCGCCCGGTCGTGCGTCGTTGGAAGGCAGGCCGCGCACTTCCGGCTCGTTGCCCGGATTGCGCGGTGCCGACGGCGCGCCGGCCTCGCTGCCTTCCCAGTCGCCCGGCGGCAGTTCCTGCAACGCACCGGGCGTGCGCTCGGCCTCGGTGGGCGCGTTGCGCACCAGCCCGGCGGCCTGCTGCACGGCCTGCGGGTCGATGGCGGTCAACCGGCCCCACGCGAACGCGCGCTGGTTCATTTCGATGGCCGCGCCGTTGAGTTCGATGGCGCGCATCAGCGCTTCCAGCGACAGCGGCACCAGGCCCTGCTGCCATGCGAAGCCGAGGATGAACAGGTTGGTGGCCAGCGCGTCGCCGAGCAGCGCGGTGGCGAGCTGGGTGGCATCGAGCAGGATCGGGTCGCGCCCGCCCAGCGCCACCTTCACCCCGGCGATGATGTCGGCAGCCGGGAACTGCATGTCCGGGCGGGTGGTGAAGGTGCCGGGCATCGCCTCGTAGGTGTTGAGCACCACCTGCGAGCGCTCGCCGCGCACCTTGGACAGCGCCCAGTAGTCGTTGACCACCACCATGTCGCAGCCCAGCACCAGGTCGGCCTCGCCGGCGGCGATGCGCACGGCGTGGATGTCGGCCGGGGTGTTGGCGATGCGGATGTGCGTGGTGACCGCGCCGCCCTTCTGCGCCAGCCCGGTTTGGTCGAGCACGGTCGCACCCTTGCCTTCCAGATGCCCGGCCATGCCGAGCAGCGCGCCGATGGTGACCACGCCGGTGCCGCCGACGCCGGTGATCAAAATATTCCACGGTTGCGACAAATCGCTGCGGAACGCCGGGTCGGGCAGGTTGTCGAGCAGGCTGGCCGCACCGCTCTTCTTGTCCTTGCGCAGCTGGCCGCCATGCACGGTGACGAAGCTCGGGCAGAAGCCGGTGGTACAGGTGAAATCCTTGTTGCAGTTGGACTGGTCGATCTCGCGCTTGCGCCCGAACTCGGTTTCCTTCGGCAGCACCGACACGCAGAAGCTCTTTTCGCCGCAATCGCCGCAACCTTCGCAGACCAACGAGTTGATCATCGTGCGCTTGGGTGGGTCGACCAGCTTGCCGCGCTTGCGGCGGCGGCGCTTTTCGGTGGCGCAGGTTTGTTCGTAGATGAGGATGCTGGTGCCCTTCACCTTGCGCAGCTTCTGCTGCACGGCATCCAGTTCGGCGCGGTCGTGGAACTCGACCTCGCCCGGGAATTCGTGGCGCCGCCGCTTCCACTTGGTCACGTCGTCGGACAGCAGCACGATGGTGTGCACGCCTTCCGAACGCATCTGGTGCGCGATCTGCGGCACGGTCAGCGTGCCATCGACGGGTTGGCCGCCGGTCATCGCCACCGCGTCGTTGTAGAGGATCTTGTAGGTGATGTTGACGCCGGCGGCGATGGCCTGGCGGATCGCCAGCGAACCGCTGTGGAAATAGGTGCCGTCGCCGAGGTTCTGGAACACGTGCTCGGTGTCGGTGAATGCGGCCTGCCCGGCCCAGGTGACGCCTTCGCCGCCCATGTGGGTGAAGGTGTCGGTGTCGCGGTCCATCCACGTCACCATGTAATGGCAGCCGATGCCGGCCATCGCCCGCGAACCTTCCGGCACCTTGGTCGAGGTGTTGTGCGGGCAGCCGGAGCAGTAGTGCGGCACGCGCGGGAACTGCGCGCGCGGCAGGGCCATCTCGGCTTCCTTCTCGTCCATCCAGCGCAGGCGCTGTTCGATCGACTCGGTATTGATCGAGCTGGATTGAAGCAGGCGCTGGACGCGGCGGCCGATCACGCCTGCGATGGTGGCCGGGGTCAGTTCGCCGGTCGAAGGCAGGATCCACGCGCCCTGCTCGTCGTACTTGCCGACGATGGACGGGCGCGCGCCCCAGGTGGCCGGCCAGTTGTAGAAATACTCCTTCATCTGCCGCTCGATGAAGGCCTTCTTCTCCTCCACCACGACGATGTCTTCCAGTCCGCGCGCGAAGGCGCCGATGCCCTGCGGTTCCAGCGGCCAGGTCATGCCGACCTTGTAGACGCGGATGCCGATCTCGGCGCAGGCCTTCTCGTCCAGGCCCAGGTACTCCAGCGCCTGCAGCACGTCCAGGTAGCTCTTGCCGGTGGTGACGATGCCCAGCCGCGCGCGCGGCGAATCCATCACCACCTTGTCGATGCCGTTGGCCCGGGCGAAGGCCTGCGCGGCCTTCACCGCATAGCGGTGCAGGCGCATTTCCTGCTCCAGCGGCGGGTCCGGCCAGCGGATGTTGAGCCCGGCGGCCGGCATCTCGAAATCCTCCGGCAGGATGATCTGCCGCGCGAACGGATTCACATCCACCGAGGCCGAGGATTCCACCGTCTCGGCAATCGTCTTGAAGCCGATCCAGCGCCCGGTGTAGCGGCTCATCGCCCAACCCACCAGGCCCATGTCGAGGATGTCCTGCACGCCGGCCGGGTTCAGCACCGGCATCATCGCGCTGACGAACTCCTCCTCGCTGCCATGCGGCAGCGTCGAGCTGCGGCAGGCATGGTCGTCGGCGGCCAGCGCCAGCACGCCACCGTGCTTCGAGGTGCCGGCGGCGTTGGCGTGCTTGAACACGTCGCCGCAGCGGTCCACGCCCGGGCCCTTGCCGTACCACATGCCGAACACGCCATCGACGTTGGCGCCGGGGAACAGGTTGGCCTGCTGCGTGCCCCATACCATCGTCGCGCCCAGGTCCTCGTTGAGGCCGGGCACGAACTTCACCTTCGCCGCGTCCAGATGCTTGCGCGCGCGCCACAGCTCCAGGTCGAAACCGCCCAGCGGGCTGCCGCGGTAGCCACTGACGAAACCGGCGGTATCCAGCCCGGCGGCGAGGTCGCGCTGCTGCTGCATCAGCGGCAGCCGCACCAGCGCCTGCACCCCGCTCAGGTAGATGCGGCCGTCGATGCGGGTGTACTTGTGCTCCAGCGTGTAGTCGCGGTCGCGCACCCCGAGCAACGGATCGTTGGCGGAGGCGGGCGAGGTGAGTTCGGCGGTACTGGTCATGGCTGGCCCAAAGCAGGAACGGCTGGCATCCGCAGCCGCACCGGGGCGGCGCGCGGCTGGCGATTGTAACAGTGCGGATTTCGGCGATATTCCGGCAAAGTCGCGGTCCGTGCGCCGAACCGTTAGGATCGCTGGCTTGGCAACAACTTCAATGATGGGGAAGTGGGGTATGGGTACAACGAAGTCCGTGGCTGCCGGTCTGGCGCTGCTGGCGAGCCTGTTCTTGTCGTCGGCGCAGGCGCAGAACCTGCCGAAGATCGCCGAGTTCTATTTCGACGAGGACATGGCCGCCAAGCCGGTCCAGGCCTTGCCGCCGGAGCAGGACGGGCTGGTCGACCAGCTGATGAAACTGCGCGAACGCGGCCGCAAGGGCGCCGACGCCACCGTGCAGCTGGCCGGAATCGCCTATGCGGAAGGCCGCGCCGAACTGGGCACCCAGCTCTACGGCGAGGCACTGTCGTCGGTATCGGCCAACTCCATCCAGGCGCGCAGCATCCACTGGAACCAGGGCTGGGACCTGTACCGCAGCGGTGACGCCCAGGCCGCCCTCGCGCACTGGGGCATCGCCGCCGAGGGCGTGCGCGGCAACGCCGGCTGGGTGCCGCCGACGCTGGCATTGGCGCTGTGGAAACTGGGCCGCCGCGATGAAGCCATCGCCTGGTATGCCGCGGCGGCGCGTACCGAGCCGCAGCAATGGAACGATGCCGCGCGCTTCCCGCAGCTGCTGCCGGAATGGAAGGACGAAGAGCGCGCCACGCTGGCGGAAGTGCAGCAGGCGTGGGCGGCCAACCCACCGGCCTGGCCGTGATCCGCATGGCGTGCCGCGCGTGAGGCGACACGTCGGCATTCGGGGTTCCACGGGAATCCAATCCAGAATGGAAAATCGCCTGTACCGGCTGCCGCCGCAGTGAACGCAGGCCGTGGCTCAGGCCACCTTGCCGCGCCGCGCGCGTTCCAGATGCACCAGCAATAGCGAGATGGCCGCCGGGGTCATGCCGGGGATGCGCTGGGCCTGGCCGATGGTCTGCGGGCGCGCGCGTTCGAGCTTCTGCAGTACCTCGGCGGACAGGCCGCGCACGGCGGCGAAGTCGAAGCCTTCGGCGATCGCCGTGTTTTCGTGGCGCTGCTGGCGTTCGATTTCCTCGCGCTGGCGGCCGAGGTAGCCGGCGTATTTGATGCCGATTTCCACCTGCTCGGCGACTTTCGCATCGTCCACGCCGGGGCCGAGCGAGGGCACCTGCATCAGCCTGGCGTAATCCAGTTCCGGGCGCTTGATCAGGTCGAGCACGTTGGTTTCGCGGCTTACGGCCACGCCGGTGGCTTCCTGTACCTCGCGGCCGAGCGCGTTGGCCGGCGTCGCCCACAGGCCGCGCAGGCGTTCGGTTTCGACGGCCACGGCGGCCTGCTTGCGCGAGAACGCGTCCCAGCGGCGGTCATCGACCAACCCCATCTCACGGCCGACCGGGGTCAGGCGTGCGTCGGCATTGTCCTCGCGCAGCTGCAGCCGGTACTCGGCGCGGCTGGTGAACATGCGGTACGGCTCGTTGGTGCCGTGGGTGATCAGGTCGTCGACCAGCACGCCGATGTAGGCCTCGTCGCGGCGCGGGCACCAGCCGTCCCTGCCCTGCACGAGGCGCGCGGCGTTGAGGCCGGCCAGCAGCCCCTGTGCGCCGGCTTCCTCGTAGCCGGTGGTGCCGTTGATCTGGCCGGCGAAGAACAGGCCGGCGACCTGCCGGGTTTCCAGCGTGGCCTTCAGCCCGCGCGGGTCGAAGAAGTCGTATTCGATGGCGTAGCCGGGGCGGGTGATGTGCGCGTGCTCGAAGCCGTGGATGCTGCGCACCAGCTCCAGCTGCACGTCGAACGGCAGTGAGGTGGAGATGCCGTTGGGGTAGATCTCCACCACGTCCAGCCCTTCGGGTTCGACGAAGATCTGGTGGCTGGCCTTCTCGGCGAAGCGCACCACCTTGTCCTCGATCGACGGGCAGTAGCGCGGGCCAATGCCCTCGATCTGCCCGGAATACAGCGGCGAACGGTGCAGCGCGTTGCGGATCACCTCGTGGGTACGTTCGCTGGTGTGGGTGATCCAGCAGCTCACCTGGCGCGGGTGCTCGGCCACGTCGCCGATGAAGGACATCACCGGCAGCGGATCGTCGCCGGGCTGTTCCTCCATCACCGAATAGTCCAGCGAGCGGCCGTCGATGCGCGGCGGCGTGCCGGTCTTGAGCCGGTCGATCGCGAACGGGCGCTCGCGCAGGCGCGCGGCCAGCGTGGTCGCCGGCGGGTCGCCCATGCGCCCTGCGGTGTACTGGGTCTGGCCGATGTGGATCTTGCCGGCGAGGAAGGTGCCGGCGGTCAGCACCACGGCCGGGGCGTGGAAGCTCAGCCCGGTCTGGGTGACGACGCCGCGCACCGCATCGCCCTCGATCAGCAGGTCATCGACCGCCGCCTGGAACACGGTGAGGTTCGGCTGCGCCTCGACGATGCGGCGGATCGCCATGCGGTACAGGTTGCGGTCGGCCTGGCAGCGGGTGGCGCGCACCGCCGGGCCCTTGCTGGCGTTGAGCGTGCGCCACTGGATGCCGGCCAGGTCGGCGGCGTGCGCCATCGCCCCGCCCAGCGCGTCGATCTCCTTGACCAAGTGGCCCTTGCCGATGCCGCCGATGGCCGGGTTGCAGCTCATCGCGCCGATGGTCTCGACGTTGTGGGTCAGCAGCAGGGTGCGCGCGCCGGCGCGTGCCGCGGCCAGCGCGGCCTCGGTACCGGCGTGGCCGCCGCCGATGACGATGACGTCGTGGCGATGGAAGGAGTCGTTCATGGGCGTGGGGAATCGAAAGTGTGAAATCCGTCGTCACGGGCGTGCGATGCGCGGTGATGACGGCGTGGTGATTTTACCGCCATCGGCAATCGCGCCCTAAAGTTGGCACGTCATGTGCAGCTAACTACCTTGCACCCGCTGTGGCAATGCGCTGCGAGCGCATGCGGCTGGAATTGGAACAGGGGCCGGCCGACGCGCACAACGGGGAAGCATGGGCCGACGGTCGCAGGACTCGTCGGCCTTTTCTTTGCGGAAACCGCGGGGAGCCATTGCCACCGGCGGTGTTGCCCGCACTGCGGAAAGAACGAAGCCCCGGCTTGGCCGGGGCTTCGTTCTTCGTAGGCGCCGATGTCCGGCAGGGCCGGAACAGGGGGGATCCAGATTTCCCGACGGACATCGACATGGAAAGTTTCAGGTGATGCCGATCCGCGTCAGTTGATGACGTGATCGGTCACCGGGTCCTGCAGAGGATGCCTGTATTTTCCGCAAATGCAAGTGTTTCAAGGCTCCACTTGGCGCACGTTGCGGCTGCTGCGGGTTTGTGACGGCCGTCGCTCGGGTGCCGCGCGCTGCGGCACCACCGGGCGCGCCGGGGCCATCGCCTGCGGCACCGGCCGCCGTACCGGCCGCGACTCGGTCTTGCCCGGGCGCGGCTGCGGCCGCTGCAGCCGGTCCAGGTCGCGCCACGGCGCCTTGCCGCTGCCGTTGGCCGGCGGCGGGTGCGGCGGTTGCCCGTTGCCGGGGCGCGGTGGGACATGGCCGTTGCCCTGCGGCGGCGGACGATGCCCATTGTGGGGCGGGCGATGCGGCGGACGGTAGACCGGGTACGGGTACCCGTAGCTGCCATAACCACCGTAATAGCCGCCATAGCCGTAGGCTCCGTAGCCGTAGGCGCCATACGGATAGCCGTAGGGATAGGTGCGCTGCACCTGCGGGGAACCATGGTAATAACCGCCGGAGCCGCCGCCGACGTAATCGTAGGTGGCGCAGCCGGACAGACCCAGCAGCAGGCCGGCCGAAAGGATCAGGCGTGTTTTCATGGAGATCCCCCCAATCAAGGTATGTGGGCAGCTTCCGGCCCGTGCGTTGAATCGGCCCTTAACTTTCCCGCGGCCGCGGTGCGATGGTCCGACATGGCGGGCCTACGTTAACCTTTCCCCATGCCTGAACTCATCTTGCCAGGCACGGCCGACGTACTGGCCGCTGCCGCCCGCATCGCACCCCACGCCACGGTCACCCCGGTGCTGCGTTCGCGCGAACTGGACGCGCTGGCCGGCGCCCGCCTGCATTTCAAGGCCGAACACCTGCAGCGCGGCGGCGCCTTCAAGTTCCGCGGCGCCTGCAACGCGGTGTGGCTGCTGGACGAGGCGCGCGCCGCGCGCGGCGTGGTCACCCATTCCTCCGGCAACCACGGCGCGGCGCTGGCGCTGGCGGCGCGTTCGCGCGGCATCCCCTGCCACGTGGTGGTGCCCGAGGGTGCGGTGGCGGCCAAGCTGGCCAACATCGCCCGCCACGGCGCCACGCTGTGGCGCTGCGCGCCGACCCAGGCCGCGCGCGAGGCCGAGTGTGCGCGGGTGCAGGCGGAAAGCGGGGCGGCGCTGGTCCATCCCTATGCCGATGCCGCGGTGATCGCCGGGCAGGGCACGGCGACGCTGGAGCTGCTGCAACAGGCCGGCACGCCGCTGGACGTGGTGGTGGCGCCGGTCGGCGGCGGCGGGCTGGCGGCGGGCACGCTGCTGGCGCTGCGGCAGGTGCAGCCGGGGTGCGAACTGGTGCTGGCCGAGCCGGCCGGTGCGGCCGACGCCGCGCGCTCGCTGGCCGCGCATGCGCGGCAGGTGGAGTTCGTGCCGGATACGGTGTGCGACGGCCTGCGCGCGGCGCTGGGCGTGCCCAACTTCGCGCTGCTCGATGGCGCCGCCACGGTCGTCACCGTGGACGATGCCGCCACCGTGGCGGCGATGCGGCTGCTGTGGCAGGTGCTCAAGCAGGTGGTGGAACCATCGTCGGCGACGGTGCTGGCGGCCATCCTCGCGCAGCCGCAGCGCTTCGCCGGGCGCAACGTGGGCGTGGTCCTGTCCGGCGGCAACGTCGATTTGGACGTGCTGCCGTGGGCCGGCGCATGAGCCGCAGGCGTCCCCGCGGCATGCTCGGCTGGCTGTGGCGGCTGCTCGTGCTGCTGCTGCTGTGGCTGCTGGGCGTGGCGGCATGGATCATCTGGGTGGGCGACCGCGACCAGGCCGCGCCGGCCGACGCGATCATCGTGCTCGGCGCCGCCGCCTACGACGCCAAGCCGTCGCCGGTGTTCGAAGAGCGCATCCGCCACGGCCTGGACCTTTACCGGCAGGGTTATGCGCCCAAACTGATCTTCACCGGCGGCTTCGGCGGCGCCGGCGCGCGCTTCTCCGAAGCGCAGGTGGCGCGCCGTTATGCGCTGAAACAGGACGTCCCCGCGCGGGACATCCTGATCGAAAGCCGCTCGCGCACCACCCGCCAGAACCTGATCGAGGCCAAGCGGCTGATGGAGGCGCACGGCATGCACCGGGTAATCCTGGTCAGCGACCCGCTGCACATGGCGCGCGCGCTGCGCCTGTCCGACGAGCTGGGCATCGACGCGCTGGCCAGCTCCACGCCGAGCACGCGCTTCCGCAGCTTCCACACCAGCTGGCGCTTCCTCGCGCAGGAAATCTACTTCTTCCACCGCGACCTGTTCGTCCGCGGTGCCTGAGCCGCGCCACCTCTGGAAAACCGCATGAACCACGACGCTTCCTCCGCCCGGCAACGGGCCGCCGCCCTCGTCGACGACTACTACGCCGCCTTCAACCACGGTGATTGGGACGGGATGCTGCGCTGCCTTTCCCACGACGTCGCGCACGACCTGAACCAGGGCGAGCGCGAAACCGGCCGCGAGGCGTTCGCCGCGTTCCTGCGGCGCATGCAGGCCAGCTACCGCGAGCAGTTGCACGACGTGGTGGTGATGGCCAGCGACGACGGCACGCGGGTGGCCGCCGAATACGTGGTGCATGGCCAGTACCACCACACCGACGAGGGGCTGCCGCCGGCCAATGGCCAGCGCTACGTGCTGCCCGGCGGCGCGTTCTTCGAGGTCCGCGACGGCGCGATCGCGCGGGTCAGCAACTACTACAACCTGCAGGACTGGATTGCGCAGGTCGGCGGCTGAGCTGCCCGTAGGCGCGCACCTTGGTGCGCGAGGGGGCATTGCTGGGAAAGCCTCTCGCGCACCAAGGTGCGCGCCTACGAGGGGTTCTTGCGGCGGATCGGGATCGCCGACACCGGCACCGCGGCGACGTCGTGGCCGTGCTCGCGGATCGGGGCGCCCGGTTCCGGCGCCCAGGCGTGGGCGTAGATGACTTCCCAGCTGCTCGGCAACTTGCCGTCGGGCCGGCGCATGGCGTCGTAGGCGCGGCTCGCGGCGGCGAGGCGGCCGCGGCCGGTGAGGGTGCGGCGGCGCTCGTTCATCGCGTTGGTGGCGCCCAGCGCCTTCAGCTCGCGCATCAGCGCCGGCAGGTCGTCGTAGGTGAGGGTGAACAGGTCGCGGTCCAGCACCGGGTCGCGGAAGCCGGCCATCATCAGCGCGTCGCCGAACTGGGCGATGGCCGCGAAGTGGCTGACGTGCGCGCGGTCGTCGGCCTGCGCGAAGGCTTCGCGCAGCTCCATCAGCGTGTCCGGGCCGAAGGTGGAGCACAGCAGCAGGCCGCCGGGCTTGAGCACGCGGCGGAACCCGGCGAACACCGCCGGCAGGTCTTCCACCCATTGCAGGCACAGGTTGCTGTGGATCAGGTCGACGCTGTTGTCGGCCAGCGGCAGCGCGCGCGCGTCGGCGCACAGGCGTGAGAACGGCCGCCACCAGCCGGCCTGCTTCTTGGCTTCGGCCAGCATCGGCAGGGCGAGGTCGAGCGCGATCACCTGCGCCTTCGGCCAGCGTTTCTTCATCGTCGCGCTGGCATGCGCCGGGCCGCTGCCGACGTCGAGCACCACCTGCGGCTGCTTGTCGTCCAGGTAGTCCAGCGATTCCAGCAGGCGCCTGGCCACTTCCTGCTGCAGCGCGGCGGCGGCGTGGTAGCTGGCGGCGGAGCGCGAGAACGCGCGGCGGACGTGCTTGCGGTCGAACAGGGAGGGCATGGCGGTCTGGCGGCGTGGAGCGGGATTCAGGAGCAGCGGTCGACGAAGGTGCGCAGCAGGTCGGCCACGTGGTCGGCATGGCCGAGGAAGGGCGCATGGCCACCGCCGTCGATGGTGTGCGCGACGTGCAGGTCGGCCGGTGCCAGTGCGGCGGCGGTGTGCATGGCCCTGGCCGGCACCAGCCGGTCGCGCTGGCCGCCGATCCACAGGCCCGGCTTGCGCAGGGTGGGCAGTGCGCCGCGCAGGTCGCCGCGCTCCAGCAGGGACAGGCCTTCGTGCAGGGCGCGCGGGGCCGGCTCGCCGCGCTCGACCAGGGCGTCGCGCAGCGCCCGCAGTTCGCTGCGCGCGTGCTGCGAGCCCATCACGTCGAGCGCGAGGAAGCGTTCCAGCGTGCCACGGTAGTCCTGTTCCAGGTCGTGGCCGAACTGCTCGAACACGCTGCGCTCGACCGCGTCGGGCCAGCTGTCGTCGCGGACGAAGCGCGGCGTGGCGGCCAGCATCGCCAGTCCGCGCACCTGCGGCAGCGTCGCCGCCGCGTGCAGTGCCACCAGCCCGCCCAGCGACCAGCCGCACCACACCGCCGGCGGCGTGGCCGCGGCGATGGCGTTGACCAGGTACGGCAGGCGCAGCGGGGTGGAGTCGTCGCGGCTGAAACCGTGGCCGGGCAGGTCGACGACGTGCAGTTGGAACCGCGGCGACAGTCGTTCGACCAGCGGCGCGAAGATGCCGCCGTGCAGCGCCCAGCCGTGGATCAGGACCAGTGCCGGGCCACGGCCGGTGACGTGGATGTGCATGGCGTTCCGCTCAGGCGTTGGCGGTGTTGAGCGATTGCTCGTAGGCCAGCAGGTCGCGCGCACGGGCGATGGCGTCGACCAGCGCCCGGACCTGCTCGGCGCCGTGCAGCGCCGACAGGGTGATGCGCAGCCGCGACTTGCCTTCGGGCACGGTGGGCGGGCGGATCGCGCCGACCAGGTAGCCGGATTGCTCCAGCGCGGTGGCCAGCGCCACCGCCGTCGCGTCGTCGCTGCACAGCAGCGGCTGGATCGGGGTGGACGAGGGCATCAGTTCCAGCCCGTGGTGGCGCGCGCGCTCGCGGAAGACGGCGACCAGCTCGGTGAGCTTGTCGCGGCGCCAGTGGTCGCGGCGCGCCAGCTTCACCGCCGCCAGCGAGGCCGCGGCCTGTGCCGGCGGCAGCGCGGTGGTGTAGATGTAGGGGCGCGCGGTCTCGGCCAGGTGCCGGATCAGGTTTTCCTCGCCCAGCACCACCGCGCCGTGGCTGCCCAGCGCCTTGCCCAGCGTGGCCAGCTGCAGCGGTACTTCGTTCACGCCCAGCCCGGCGTCGGCGACGCTGCCGCGGCCGTGTTCGCCGACCACGCCGACGCCGTGGGCGTCGTCGACGTAGAACAGCGCCTGCTGCATGCGCGCCACCAGCGACAGCGAGCGCAGCGGGGCGATGTCGCCGTCCATGCTGAACACGCCGTCGGTGGCGAGCATGGCCGCGCCGTCGGCGGCGTTCTTCAGCTGGCGCATCGCGCCCTCGCTGTCCAGGTGCGGGTAGCGGCGCAGGCGGCAGCCGGCCAGCCGGGTGGCGTCGAGCAGGCTGGCGTGGTTGAGCCGGTCCTGCACGCAGACGTCGTTGTCCTCGGACAGCAGCGCCTGCTGCACGGCGAGGTTGGCCATGAAGCCGCTGTCGAACAGCAGCGCGCGCGGGTAGCCGAGCCAGTCGGCCATTTCCCGCTCCAGTTGTTCGTGCAGCGCATGGTGGCCGCAGACCAGGTGCGAGGCGGTGCCGCCGGCGCCTTCGCGCGAGGCGGCGTCCTGCAGCGCGGCGGTCACCTCGAACTGCTGCGACAGGCCCAGGTAGTCGTTGCTGCAGAACCCGGCCAGCCATTTGCCGTCGACTTCCACGCGCACGCCGTCGCGGCGGCCCACGGTGCGGCGCACGCGCACGCGTCCCTGCGCCTCGCGCAGGCGGCGCTGGTTCTGGATGCGGTCGTGGAGGTCGGGACGGGCCATGACGTCGGTGGCGGGGTGGACGGCCCGTTAGGTTAACCGGTTGCAGGCGGAACCGCTTGCGGGGCGGGGTTTCCGGTGGAGGGACCATCCCCGGCTGGTACGATGCCGCGCCTCCCGGACCCGTGCCTGCCAGCCATGAACCACCACGCGAGAAACAGCATGCTTCTTCCCTGGGGGGCGGTGGCCCTGCTGGCCGTATCCGCGCTGGTGATGTGGCTGCCGGCGTTGAAGACGCCATTCTGGGGCGACGACTACGTCTTCCTGCTGGCTGCCCGCGCGACCAATGCCGCGGGCATGCCGTGGTGGTCGGATTTCTGGCCGACCTCGCCGCTGCTGTTCTGGCGGCCGTTGTCGCAGGAAGGCTACTGGCGCTGGGTCGAGGCGGTACTGGGCGGCAACGCCCATTCCGCGCACGTGGTGAGCCTGGTCCTGCACATGGCCGCCAGCCTGGGCGTGGCGCTGTTCGGGTTCCGCCTGGCGCGTGCCTGCCGCTGGCCGCATGCCGGTCGCATCGCGGCCATCGCCGGCATCGTGTACGCCGCACTGGCAATGCACCTGCTGCCCCTGCATTGGGCCGCCGCCGCCAACAACGCCATGCTGGCGCTGTTCACCACCTTGCTGCTGGCCGCCTGGGCAAGTGCCCGCGACGCGGCGCCGGTACGCCGCGCCCTGTTGCTGGCATCGACGCCGGTCCTGCTGGCACTGGGCCTGCTGAGCAAGGAATCGGCGGCGCTGACGCCGGGGTTGATGCTGGTCGTGGCGTGGTTCGTCGGTGCGGGCCGGCCTGGTCGAGGCGCGCTCGTGGCGTGGCTGGCCTGTGTCGGCGTGGTGGCCGCATGGCTCGTCCTGCGCGCACGTTTCACCACCGATGCCGACACGGCCTACGAGCTGACCGTGGGCGGCAATCTCGTCCGCAACACGCTTTCCTTCGTGGCCTGGATGTCGAACGTGCCGCGCGAAGCGCTGCGCATGGTGCTCACCGGCGACCGGATGCAGGCCCTGGCCTGGATTGCCGCCACCGCGCTGCCCATGCTGGCTGCCTGGGGCATCGCGTCGTGGCGTGGCCGGTCGCGGTTGCTGCGCCGGCAGTGGGTTGCAGTGGCCGTGTTCGCCGGGCTCGCCTATGGGCCGTACTTCCTGTTCTCGTGGAACAGTTACGCCTATTACGCTGCCATCGCCGCCGTCTTCCCGGTGATCGCGCTGGCGCGTTGCGTCGCCGACGATGCGCAGGTGCTCGTGGTCGCCGCCCTGATCGCACTTTCTTCGTGGATCGCGGTGGAGGGCAGCCGCCGGCTGGACCATCCCGGCCTGATCGGCCGCGCACGCTGGGCCGAATCGTTGCTGCAGGACCTCGAACGCCAGCCGGTGCCGGCGCCGATGCACGTCGCCATACGCGACGAACACCGCTTCTACGCCCTGGGGCAAGCGGGGCTTGCGTGGCGCCTTGGCATTGCCCCCGGCGATATCCGGGTGGCAACGCGATGCCCCGCCAGCGCGCGGCACTGCCTGGTGATCGACGAAACCGGCCGCTGGCATTGGCGGCCGCCTTCGGTCAAGCCGTGACGGAGGAACCGTCGCCCAGCGCGGGGTTCAGCGTGTAGCTGCCGTGGATCGCTGCTTCGGCCAGCACGTGGCCGTGCATGGCGCGGTGGGCGTCGGCGGCGGTGAAGTCGCCTTCCAGCGGCAGCCGTTCGACGTCCAGCGCGTACAGGCGGAAGAAGTAGCGGTGCACGCGCTCGTCGTTGAACGGCGGGTACGGGCCGTCGTAGCCGCGGTAGCTGCCGGACAGGTCCGGGTCGGCGGCGAACCAGCCGGTGTAGTCGTTCAAACCCTGGCGGGCGCCGGCCGGGCCGGGTGGCGGCTGCTTGCCGCGCGCGCTGAAGCCGTCGCTGCAGCTGCCCGCGGCCAGTTCGCGCAGTGCCGCGGGGATGTCCACCATCACCCAGTGGATGAAGTGGCCGCGCGGCTGGTCGAGCGGGATGCTCACGTCGTCGCGGCCGACCAGCTCCGGCACGGTCGGTGCGTCCGGGTCCACGCAGACCAGCGCGAACGAGCGGGTGCCTTCGGGCACCTCGCTCCACGCCAGCTGCGGGTTGCGGTTGCCGGCGAAGCCGTCGCTGCCGCCGGCGGCGAATTCGGCCGGGATCGGCTGGCCGTTGCCGAAACTCTGGCTGCTCAGTTTCATCATGTCCTCCTGCGGGTCAGGCCTCGGGGTAGCCCAGCCGCACCGCGACCGGGGTCAGCTTGGCGAATTCGGCGGCCAGCACCTGCGCGAAACGGCGCCAGTGGCCGGCCGCGATGGTGGTCGGGCCAAGGCTGCGCGCCACCGGGAAGCGCAGGCCGAAGGCCTGTTCCAGCAGCGCGGCCATTGCCGCCGGGTCGTTGGCCGCGGCGTCGGTGTGCAGGATCAGCAGCGGGTAAAGGTCCTGTTCGTGCAGGTCGGCCACCTGTTCCAGCGCGCGCGCCAGCCAGCGCGCGGCTTCGTCGGCCGAGGCCAGCGCCAGCGGCGCCGGGGCGCCCAGCGCCAGCCATTCCACCAGCATGTCGCGCGGGTCGCGCAGCGCCACCACCAGCCGGCCTTCCGGCAGCTGCGGGCGCAGCGCCCACAGCAGGGCGTTGTCCCACCACAGCAGCCAGTCGATGACGTTGCCGTCGGCGATGCCGCGCGCCGGCAGGCCGTCGCGCCACTGTTGCACGAGCTGGGCGGCATCGAGGCTGCCGTCGGACAGGCGCTGCAGGGTGTTGAAATTCTGGAAGGCGTCGTCCGGCGGGGTGGGGCCGAAGCGGTCGCCGCGCAGCACCGGGCTGGCCGCGGCCATCGCCCTGACCACGCGCTCGACGCCGGAGCCGGGGGCACCCCAGACGAACATCGGCCGCACCGGGTTGTCCTGCGCCACTTCGCCCAGCGCCGGCCATTCGCCCGGGGCCTTGGCCTGCGGCGGCAGCGGCAGCCGCACGGGGGCCTGGTCGGCATGCTGCTGCAGCCAGGTGGCCAGCGCCGCCGCCGGTTCGCCGGCGCGGTCCTGCACCGCGCCCAGCCAGCCGCGCAATGCCGGCTTCGCGGCGGCGGGGGCGTTGTCGAGCAGGACCTGCACGTGGGCGATGGCGGCGGCCGGGTCGCGTGCCAGCAGGGCTTCGACGATGCGCTGCTCGCCGCTGGCGCGGCCCGGTTCCAGCGCGACGATGTGCTTGGCCACGGTTTCGGCGTCGTCGGCTTCGTCCTTCATGTCGTGCAGGCGCATGCGCGCTTCCAGCGCCGGGATGTGTTCGGGCATCGCCGCCAGCCAGCGTTCGACCACGTCCACTGCTTCGTCGCTGCCGACCGCGGCTACCGCCAGCCGCGACAGCCACAGGTCGTGCAGTTGCGGGTGGTTGGCAAGGGCGGCGTCCAGCTCGCTGCGCGCTTCCTCGTCGCGGCCCAGTCGCTGCCACGCGAGCAGCAGCAGTTGCAGGGTGGCGCGGTCGCCGGGCAGCTGCGCGAGCAGCGGGCGCAGGTGTTCCAGTGCCTGCAGCGGCTGGCCCGAGGCCAGTTCCAGTTCGCCGGCCAGCCGGTGCATGCCGGGGTTGTCGCCCTGTGGCGTGGCCAGCACCTGGCGCATGGCCTCGGCGGCCCGGTCGGTATGGCCCTGGCGCAGCGCCAGCTGCACCAGCAGGCCGTGCAGGGCGTGGTTGGCCGGGTTCAGTTCGAGGACGCGGCGGAACGCCTGCTCGGCGAAGGCCAGCATGCCCTTGCCGAGATAGGCCAAGCCCAGCGCGTAGAGCACGCGCGGGTCGTCGGGCAGGCGCTGGCTGGCGGCCGACAGCACCGCCAGCGCGCGGTCCACGTCGCCGCGGCGCAGCGCGACCATGCCTTCGACCGTGCCCAGCTCGGGGCTGTCCGGCTGCACCCGCGCGGCGAGGCGGCCGAGGCGCTCGGCCTCGTCGATGTCCTCGCGCGCCAGCGCCAGGTGCGCCTGCATCAGGTAGGCGGAAAATTCGTTGGGGTTGAGCGCGGTGGTGCGGTCCAGCGCGGCACCGGCGGCGTCGAGCTGGCGCTGCGCCAGCAGCAGGCCGGCGTGCTGCAGGTGCAGGGCGGCATCGTCCGGCGCCAGTGCCAGTGCCTGTTCCAGGCTGGCCTGCGCGGCGTCGACGTCGCCATGCTGTTGCAGTGCCAGCGCCAGCCAGCGGTGGGCCTGCGGCTGCTGCGGTTCGGCGGTGACCCACTGCCGGGCGGTGGCCACGGCCTCGTCGGTGGCGTTGCGGCGCAGGGCTTGGATGAGGGTGTCTTGCATGATGGTCCGGCGTGAGGGCGCAAAACACGCATTGTAGATGCGGAGCTTGCTCCGCATGTCCTCGGCGGCGATGTGCACGGGCGGGGCAGGCCCCGCCCCTACGCGATGGCCGCGGCCAGCCGCTGCGCCACCCAGCGTTCGGAAAAGCCGTCGCCGCGCAGGTTCTCGAGGAAGCCGCAGTGCCCGCCCCAGCGCGCGGTTTCCAGTTGCGCGTGCGCCGGCAGCTGCCAATGCTCGAAGGTGGCGAACGGGATCACCGGGTCGTCCTGCGCCATCAGGATGCTGGCCGGCACCCGCAGCCCGGCCAGCCGCTGGCCGGCGATGGAGTAGCCGTCGAAATAGTCCTGCAGGCTGGCGAAGTCGGTATGCCGGTTCACCAGCCAGCCGGTCAGCGCGCGGATGTCCAGCTTCAGCACGTCGTCGTCGCAGTCGGCCAGCTCCGGGAACAGCGCGCGCTTGCGCCGCAGCGAGCCGGTCCACTTGCGGCGGAAATACCAGTCGTACATCGCCGGGCCGCGCTCGATGCTCTCCATCGTCACCGCCGGGTCCAGCACCGGACAGACCGAGGCGACGTGGTGCAGTGGCACGCCGGCGTCCGGCGCGTGCAGGGCCAGGCGCAGCACGAAGTTGCCGCCCAGCGAGTAGCCGGCGGCGACCATCGGCAGGCCGGGGAAGCGGCTGGCCACGTCGGCGGCGGCATGCACCACCTCGCCGATGCGGCAGGAGTGGAAGATGCCGGGGTTGAGGTGGTGGGTGTTGCCGTGGTCGCGGAAGTTCAGCCGCACCACGTCAAAGCCCTGCCCGAGCAGGCGCGCGGCGGCCATGCGCATGTAGCTGGATTCGGCGCTGCCCTCCCAGCCGTGCAGCAGCAGCGCCAGCCCGACCGGGGCGGTGCCCGGCACGTGGCTGTGCCAGGCCTGCAGGCGCACGTCGCCGCCGCCGCCGAGGATCAGTTCACGGGTGGTTGCGCCGCTGCCGGCCAGCAGCCGCTGGCCGCGGCGCAGGCGCACGCTGCTGGAGGCCAGCATCGACTGCAGGTGCGGGTTGCGCAGCCAGCGCGGCGGTCGGTACTGGGCGGCGCTCAGCATGGCGGCCATGCCGGGCGATGCGTGCGGGAAATGGCGCGGACCACCGCCATCGCCTCACGCGCCCTCCATCACCGCCACGATGCGCGCGCGCGCGGTTTCGGCGATGTGGCGGCGGCCTTCGCCATCGTGGCTGCCGATGGGGGCGAGGAAGTGCACCTCGGCGCGGCGCGCCGGCTCACCGAGCAGGCGCAGGAAGTTGCCGGCGAAGCTTTCGCCCGGCGCGAACGCCACCATCGTCTGCGCGTCGCCGCGCACGCCGTAGCGCAGCGCCACCGGCTGCACCGGCACCCCGGTTTCCACCGCGGCCTGGAAGATGCGTGCGTGGAACGGGCCGACCTCGTGGCCGCCACGGGTGCGGCCTTCCGGGAACACCGCCACCGGCCGGCCTTCGCGCAGGCGCTTGGCCATTTCCCCCATCACCCCGTCCAGCGACTCGGTGTTGCCGCGCTGGTGGTAGATGGTGTGGCCGCGGCTGGCCACCCAGCCGACCAGCGGCCAGCTGGCGATCTCGCGCTTGGCGACGAAGCCGACCATCTTCTGGCTGTGGATCATGCTGATGTCGACCCAGCCGACGTGGTTGGCGACGAACAGCACCGCCCCCGGCAGCGGCTGGCCGCGGCGCTGCAGGCGGAAGCCGAAGATCCACATCAGCCCGCCCGACCACCAGCGCACGACCTTGTGTTCCAGCGGGTCGGCCGCCGCGCCGAGGCGGCCGAACGGCGGTGCCATCAGCAGCAGGATCAACGGCAGGAACACGAGGACGTGGACCAGCAGCAGCGGCACGCGGTACAGGTAGCGGAAGGCACGCGCCACGCGGCCCTGGCGGGCGGGACGGGGGGAAGTCATCCGCGCACGATACCGGATGCGGTCCGGCTTCCGCCAGCTGGATGAGAAGCGTTTCCGCACGGCGCCATACAGTGTCAGGCCGGCACCACCGCCAGCGTCAGCCGCGAGACGCAGACTGGCTTGCCAGCCTCGTTCTCGATGCGGATGTCCCAGACCTGGGTGGTGCGGCCGACGTGCACGGCGCGGGCGGTGCCGGTGACGGTGCCGGTACGGGTCGCGCGCAGGTGATTGGCGTTGATCTCCAGCCCGACGCAGATGTGGGTGGTGGTGTCCACGCACAGGTTGCCGGCGCTGCTGCCGAGGGTTTCGGCCAGCACCACCGAGGCGCCGCCGTGCAGCAGGCCGTAGGGCTGGCGGGTGCGCGGGTCCACCGGCATGGTGGCCTGCAGCCAGTCGTCGCCGGCGCCGGTGAAGACGATGCCGAGGTGTTCGATCAGGGTGCCTTGGCTGAGGCGGTTGAGTGCTTCGAGGGAGACCGGGGCGCGGAAGGCCATGTGTGGAATGGATGCTGGAGAAAGCGGCAGTTTATAGCTGCCGGCCGGTTGGTTCAGTGTGTGCGGTTCTCTTGTAGAGCGGGGCTTGCCCCGCTGAAGCTCCGCCGGGAAGGCCTCAGCGGGGCAAGCCCCGCTCTACAGGGGCAGCTGCTCCCGGGGTAATCACGTTGCAGCAAACAGATCCTGCTGTTCGGGCGGGTAGACGAGCCGGCCATCGACCATCCGCGCGTTTCCGGTCAGCGCATGCGGCTGCACGTGGCCGGCATCGAGGATGTGCAGGACCGGGATGCCGCGTTCGGTCAGCACGTCGGCGATCAGGCGGCGGTGACAGCGCCACCACACCGCTTCGGCGCACATCACTGCGGTGCGGCGGCGGACGGCCAGCTGCAGCAGCTGCTCCAGGCCTTCGGCGAACTCGGCGCTGTACAGGTGGTCGGCATAGCCCTGGAACGAGGCGTTGCGCCAGCCGCCGTTCGGCGAGCCCGGCTGCACGCGGCGGCGGCCGCCCAATTGCGGCAGCCACAGGTAGTCGATGCCGGCGGCCGGCAGGTTCGCGGCCATCGTTTCGCTGGCGAACCACGGGTAGCGGCGCGAGCCGGGGAAGCGGCGCACGTCGGCGATCGCCTCGATGCGCTGCGTCGCCAGCAGGGCGAGGAACTCCTCCCAGCCGCGGGTGGAATGGCCGATGGTCCAGAGGGTGGCGGCGTCGCCCATCTCAGCCGATCTTTTCCAGTACCGCGCCGCGGTGCATGGCGACGTGCTCGGTGCGGTCGCTGCGGATCTCGTACTGCGGGTCGTCCGGGCTGCAGCGGCGCATATGCCCTTTGTACTCGGTGTCGCGGGTGTGGACCTTGGTGATGTGGCCGCTGACGTGGCCGGCCTCGGAATTCCAGCGGACGTGGTCGCCGACCTTGAAGGCGTGGGGCATGGCGGGTCTCCGGTTGCGGACGGTGCGGCCATTGCAGCGCGGCCGCCGTCCACGCGCCGTGCATGCCGCGCCGGCGGCATCTACAGGATCGGCACCAGCCCGGCGCCGAAGGCGGTCAGCATCCGCACCAGCAGCCATTTCGGGCCGACCGCCACTTCCGGGAAATCGCCCACCGCCACGTAGCAGCGGTGGAAGTCCGGGGATTGGCGCGGCAGCGGCGCCGGGCAGTCGGGGCCGGGGCGGAACTCGTAGTTGGTGGCGTAGCGCCACGGCCAGAAATCCAGCACCGGCAGCGCCTCGGAGGCCTTGCCGAGGCTGTAGTTCAGGCCCGACAGGACCGGCGGCTTCTGCCGTGGCGCCACCACCCAGGCGTTTTCCGGGCGGGTGTCGCGCAGGATGCTCTGCGCCAGCGCTTCGGCGAAGGCCGGGTCGTCGATGATCACCGCGCCTTCGGTGTTGTAGTTCTCGCTGCGCGGGTCGAAGTTGTGGGTGCCGACCACGCCGATGCGGCGGTCCACCACCAGCGACTTGGCGTGCAGGCCCATGCGCGCGCCCTCGCGCGTCACCGGCAGCGGGCGGTTGACCGCCTTGCTGCCGAGGAACGAGGGCCGGGTCTCGGTACGCAGCACCTCGCGCTCGATCTCGTTGCCGGCCGGCGGGCGGGCGCTGCCGCGGGCGTTGCTGCCGGCGGCGCTGGCGCCCAGCAACGGGTTGCGGCCCGACGGCGGCGCCGCCGTGCCCGGCGGTGGCGGCAGCAGGTTGGCGTAGTCCACCGGCGCGTCCTGCGGGAACGGCTTGTATTCGTGGATGTCGAAGCCCAGCTCGCGCAGGTTGCGGCGTTTGTACTTGTAGGCCATCGCATAGACGATGGGGTTGTCGGTGGCGGCCAGGCTGTTGGTGGATACCACCACGCGCGGCGGCAGCTCGCGCTCGCGCAGGTCCTCGAACAGGCGCCGCGCCGGCCGCGACAGCACCAGGTAGGGGGTCTGCAGCAGCACCTCGGACTGCGCGCCGGCGATCAGCGCGTCGAGCCGCGGTTCGGTGAGGTGCGGCGGCGGTGGCTGCCCGGCGCGCTCGCGGCGGTGCTTGCGCGGCAGGTCGGCGACGTAGCTCACCGCGCGCACCGGCAGCGCGGTGTCCACGAAGCGGCTGGCGACGAACGCCGCATCGTCGGCCTCGGCATCCACCCGGGCGATGCGCTCCGGGCGCAGGAACGCCGGGTCCGGCAACGGCGGCACGCCCTGCCGCAACAGGCTGCGGCCGACGTCGTTCAGGCGCTCGGCCGGCACGCTGCGGCGCGCATTCCAGAACGCGTCGAAGTTGGCCGCCATCTCCCGCACCTCGGGGCCGGCCACCACCACGTCGCGGTCGCGGAAGTTGTACTCGGCGTCCCAGTCGTAATAGTCGTCCTGGTAGTTGCGTCCGCCGACCACGCCGATGACGTCGTCGATCACCAGCAGCTTGTTGTGCATGCGCTGGTTGAAGCGGCGGAAGCAGCACAGCACGCTGCCGGCGTAGTCGAAGTAGTTCGGCACGGCTTTGCCGAAGGTGGGGTTGTAGATGCGCAGCTCGAAATTGGCGTGGGCGCCGGCCAGCGCGCCGAGCATCTGCAGGTTGGAAATGGCCGAGAGTTGGTCGATCAGCACCCGCACCTTCACCCCGCGGCGGGCGGCGTCGAGCAGCGCGTCGATGACCATGCGCGCGCTGTCGTCGGTGTCGAAGATGTAGGTCTGCAGGTCGATGCCGCGGGTGGCGCTGCGGATCAGGTTCAGCCGCGCCACCAGCGACAGCTCGCCTTCGTCGAGCAGGGTGGCGTAATGGCGCGGCGCGCCGGCGGCGGCGGTTTCGGCCATCGCCTGCCCGCCCAGCGCGCGCAGCGGCGAATCCAGCGCGCAGCGGTCCGGGCGCCCGCAGTCCACCACGGTCGAGCGCGCGGCCACGGCGATGCCCTCGGCGCGCTCGCGCTGCTGCGGCGACAGCGAGGCGCAGCCGCCGGCCAGCACGGCGGCTGCCAGCAGCAGCAGGCGCAAGGGCAGGTTCACGGTTGGGGCGCGCCGGACAGGCGCGTACGCAGGATGAAGGTCACTCGGTCACTCAGGGCGAACTGCCAGTTGTCCATGCCGTAACGGCCGCGCAAGACGGTACCCCGGCTGACGAGGTCGCAATCATAGCCGGGCCGGGCGCACTCGGGTTCGCCCACGTGCAGCGTCTCGCGCCGGCTGATGCCGCGGATCGACAGCTGCCCCTGCACGTCGCCGCCCTGGTTGACGATGTCCGGCTCGAACGGCTCGGATTCGAACTCGACCAGCGGGTAATGGGCGGCGTCGAAGAAATCCTCGCCGCGCATCCAGCTGGTGTAGCGCGGCTTGCCGGGGATCTCGACGTAGCGGGAATACATGCGCAGGCGCACCTGGTGGCGGCCGTCGGGCAGTATCGTCAGCCAGCCCTCGAAGTGCGGGAACTCGCCCTCGATGCGCTGCCCGAAGCGGGTGCGGATCTCGAAGCCGAAGCGCGAGTGGGTGGTGTCGAAGGGCAGCGGCTGCGTCGCCGACGCAGCGCCGGTTACCGCCAGCAGCAGGGCAAGCAGGGCGCCGCGTACCGCCGGCATGGGCTCAGGGCCACCAGAATGCCGCCAACCGGGCCACACCCGGCTCGATGGTCGCCTCCTTCGGCAGCGCCAGCACCGCCACCGCCGACGGCGGCATGCCGCGGTAGTCGCCGGACTGGCCGCTGTGCATCAGCGCCACCAGCTGCTCCAGGCCGGGGTTGTGGCCGACCAGCAACAGGCGCTCGACCTCGCGGTGCTCGTCCACCAGCGCCGCCAGCGCGCCGGGGGTGGCGTCGTAGATGCGCGGGTCCAGCCGCTGCTCGACGTAGCCGGTCAGCGCCAGCACCGCCTCCAGCGTTTCGCGGGTGCGCCGCGCCGGCGAGCACAGCACCCGGTCGGGCACCAGCCGTTGTTCCAGCAGCCAGCGCCCGGCCGCCTCGGCCTCGGCCAGGCCGTGCGGGGAAAGCGGGCGGTCGATGTCGGCCAGGCCATTGTCGGCCGGTTCGGCATGGGCATGTCGCAGCAGGATCAGTTCACGCATGGCGGGGCATCACTCCGGGTCAGGCCTTGTTCAACCAGTGCAGCAGCGGCGCCCAGTCCTGCTGGTGCTCGCGGACCATCGCCGAGTGGTAGTCGAACAGGCTGCGGCCCAGCCCGACCATCACCACGTAGCTCTGGCTGTCGCGCAGCTGCGCGACCACTTCGTAGGGCCATTGCGCCAGCATCTGCCGCGCCTGCTGCGAGGTCTGCGTCCACGGCCGGGTGCGGTTGAGCACCAGCCCCACCGGCAGCGCGCGCGAATGCACGCGCTTGATCTTCGACAGGCTGTTCAGGAAGCCGACGATGGCCTCGATGTCCAGCGCCGAGGGCAGCACCGGCACCACGATCGCGTCGGCCGCGTCGATGAAGCGCTCCAGGTCCTCGGCGTAGGCACCGGCCGGGGCGTCGACGATCACCTGCTCGGCGCCCTCGGGAATGAGTTTTTCCCAGTTCTTCCTGCGGTGCACGTCCACCGGCAGCACCGCGCTTTCAAGGTTGGCGCGGCGTTGCGCCCAGCGCGTGCTGGACCCCTGCGGATCGGCATCGGCGATCACCGTCGCCTGCCCGGCCAGCGCCGAATGCGCGGCCAGATGGGTGGCGATGGTGGTCTTGCCGACACCGCCCTTGGAACCGGCCACCAGGATCGTCTTCATGCACGCCTCGTTTTGCGCGGGACTGGCCGGCAGCGTACACCGCGAAGCGATGGCCGCGGTAGTCGCCGGGCGGTGTCCGTACCGGGAAAGGCCCGGTCGCGACTGACGTTGCCCCTGCATCACTCCGGATGCAACCACGACGCCCCTGCCGCTTTGCTATCTTGTCGGCCCCGCCGCCGGAGCCCCCATGAGCGAGTTGCAGGACCTGACCGCGCTGATCCGCGCCAGCACGCCGTTGATCGTCATCGAGACGCGGGACGAGGCGCGGATCGTGGAGCTGTTCCGGCAGGCGCTGATGAACGTGTGGCGCGCGCTGTACCGCTGGTCGATCACCGAGGGCCTGCGCCGCATCGACATGGACCGCGAGGACGAGGCCAGCGGCCCGCCGGACGCCAGCTCGGTGCTGCGGATGATCCACGAGGCCGACCAGCGCGGCATCTACCTGCTGCTCGACTTCCACCCCTACCTCGGCTACGCCAGCCACCAGCGGCTGCTGCGCGACATCGTGCAGCGCCGCCATAGCCAGCCGCACGTGCTGGTGCTGGTCGGCGCCAAGGTCGAGCTGCCGGCCGAACTGGAACCGCTGGCGACCCGCTTCAACCCGCGCCTGCCCGACGCCAACGCGCTGCTGAAGATGCTGCGCGAGGAAGCGGCGGCCTACGCCGGCGAGAACGGCGGCCGCCGCGTGGAGGTGGACCAGGACGCGGTGCGGCAGATCCTGCGCAACCTGCAGGGCCTGAGCCTGACCGATGCGCGGCGCATCGCCCGCCAGCTGATCCACGGCGACGGCGCGCTGCATGCCGACGACCTGCCGCAGCTGGCCAAGCTGAAGTTCGAGCTGCTCAACCGCAGCGGCCACCTGCACTACGAATACGACAGCGCGCGCTTCGGCGAGGTGGCCGGCGCGGCGCGCCTGAAGCGCTGGATCGAGCAGCGCCGCGCGGTGTTCGTCGCCGGCGACGCGCCACCGGGGCTGGACCCGCCGCGCGGCATGCTGCTGCTCGGCGTGCAGGGCTGCGGCAAGTCGATGCTGGCCAAGGCCACCGCCGCCGGCTTCGGCGTGCCGCTGCTGCGGCTGGACTTCGGCACGCTCTACAACAAGTACCACGGCGAAACCGAGAACAACCTGCGCCAGGCGCTGGCCTCGGCCGAGCAGCTGGCGCCGTGCGTGCTGTGGATCGACGAGATCGAGAAGGGCCTGGCCAGCAGCGGCGAGGACGGCGGCGTCTCGCGCCGGGTGCTGGGCTACCTGCTGACCTGGATGGCCGAACGCAAGGCGCCGGTGTTCATCGTCGCCACCGCCAACCAGGTGCACGAGCTGCCGGCCGAACTGCTGCGCAAGGGCCGCTTCGACGAGATCTTCTTCGTCGACCTGCCCGCGCCCGACACCCGCGTGGAGCTGCTGCGCCTGCACCTGGGCAAGCGCGGGCTGGACGCCGAGGCGTTCGCGCTGCCGGCGCTGGCGGCGGCGGCCGACGGCTTTTCCGGCGCCGAGATCGAGCAGGCGGTGGTCGCCGGCCTGTATGCCGCGCACGCCGAGCGCAAGCCGCTGGATACCGACCTGCTGATGGCCGAGATCCGCAACACGCGGCCGTTGTCGGTGCTGATGGCCGAGCAGGTGCAGGCGCTGCGCGACTGGGCGCGCGGGCGCACGGTGTCGGCCGATTGAAGGCAGTGCCGGCCGCTGGCCGGCATCTGCAATGGCGAGGGTCCCGAGGCTGGTGCCGGATCACATGGCTTTCCGGTAGCGCTTGACCGTTGGGTGGGCGGCGGCTCGTCGCGGATTGGTTGATTGTGCCGACCAACGGTCGGCACCCCCAGGCACCCGCTGCCAATCAACAAGGCAACTCAGGCCGAAGCCGCACAGCCGCACTGCGGCGCAATATCCAAATGCACGGTGCCCGGATGATCGTGGTCCTCGGCATCCACCGCCACTTCCATCGGGCGGATGCCCAGCCGCGCGAACAGTGCCTGGTCGCGTTCGGTGTCCGGGTTGCCGGTGGTCAGCAGCTTTTCGCCGTAGAAGATGGAGTTGGCGCCGGCGGCGAAGCACAGCGCCTGCAATTCGTCGCTCATGCTCTCGCGCCCGGCCGACAGCCGCACCATCGAGCGCGGCATCGCGATGCGCGCCACCGCGATCATGCGCACGAACTCGAACGGGTCCAGCTCCGCACTTCCATGCAGAGGCGTACCGGCCACCTGCACCAGCCGGTTGATCGGCACCGAATCCGGGTGCGCCGGCAGGTTGGCCAGCGCCAGCAGCAGGCCGGCGCGGTGCTCGCGGGTCTCGCCCATGCCGACGATGCCGCCGCAGCAGGTCTTCAGCCCGGCGTTGCGCACGTGTTCGAGCGTGTCCAGCCGGTCCTGGTACTGGCGGGTGTGGATGATCGAGTCGTAGTAGTCCGGCGCGGTGTCGAGGTTGTGGTTGTAGTAGTCCAGCCCGGCGTCCTTGAGCGCCTTGGCCTGATGGTCTTCGAGCATTCCCAGCGTGGCGCAGGTTTCAAGGCCCAGCGCCTTCACCTCGGCGATCATCGCCGCCACCTTGGGGATGTCGCGGTCCTTCGGCGAACGCCACGCCGCGCCCATGCAGAAGCGCGAGGCGCCAGCGTGCTTGGCCGCGCGCGCGCGTTCGACCACCGCGTCGGTGTCCATCAGCTTCTGCGCGTTGACGCCGGTGTCGTAGCGCTGCGCCTGCGGGCAGTAGGCGCAGTCCTCCGGGCAGCCGCCGGTCTTGACCGACAGCAGCGTGGACACCTGCACCTGCGTCGGGTCGAAGTGTTCGCGGTGCACGCCGGCGGCGCGGAACAGCAGCTCGGGGAACGGCAGGTCGAACAGCGCCAGCAATTCCTCGCGGCTCCAGTCGTGGCGGATGACGGCGGACATCGTGGTTTCCTGACAGATTCGGGCAGGGGAAACGCGGCAGTCTGGTGAGCATGGTCACCCCTGTCAACCAATCGATTTCAGAGCGGGTTTACATATGGGGTAGCCGGTTGTCCGGCTTGTTGTTCCCGCCGACCTGCCTGGTCTGCACCGAACCGGCGGCCGCCGGCCGCGACCTGTGTGCCGCTTGCGCCGCCGGCCTGCCGTGGCTGGACAGTGCCTGCCGCCGCTGCGCCTTGCCGCTGCCGGCCGCGGAGAGCGCCGGCACGTTGTGCGGCGCCTGCCGGCAGGCGCGCGCGCCGCTGCAACAGGTGCACGCCGCCTTGCTGTACGCCGCGCCGGTGGATGGCCTGCTGCGCCGCTTCAAGTTCCACCACGACCTTGCCGCCGGGCGCCTGCTGGCGCAGTTGATGGGCGAGCGGCTGGCCGCCGCCGACCCGCCGCAGGCGTTGGTGCCGGTACCGCTGCACCGGTCGCGGCTGCGCCAGCGGGGCTACGACCAGGCGTTGGAGCTGGCGCGGCCGCTGGCCCGCCACCTGCAGTTGCCGCTGCTGGCCGGGTTGCGCCGGGTACGCGCCACCGCCGCCCAGTCGGAGCTGGATGCAGCCACGCGCCGCCGCAACCTGCGCGCGGCCTTCGTCGCCGCCGGGCCATTGCCGCCGCACGTGGCGCTGGTCGATGACGTGATGACCACCGGCGCCACCCTGCACGCGGCCGCCCGTGCGCTGCGCCGGGCCGGCGTGACGCGTGTCGATGCCTGGGTCTGCGCGCGGGTGCCGTGAATGCCGGGCGGCAATGGCGCCGTGGCATGCTGCCGGACCACGGGCGCGAGCCAATCCGGAGACAGGTCAATGAAGCGCGTGACAGGCATCGGCGGCATCTTCTTCCAGTCCGCGGACCCCGTGCGCCTTGGCGCCTGGTACCGCGACCACCTCGGGCTGGACGTGGGCGAGTGGGGCGGGGCGGTGTTCCCGTGGGGCGGCCCCGGCAGCGCGTCGGGGATGACCATCTGGAGCGTGTTCGCGCGCGACACGAAGAAGATGGAACCGGGTTCGGCGACCTTCATGGTCAACTTCCGCGTGGACGACCTCGACGCGCTGCTGGCCGCGTTGCGCGCGGAGGGCTGCGACGTCCTCGACGCCACCGAGTCCTCGGACTTCGGCAAGTTCGGCTGGGTCATCGACCCGGACGGCAACAAGGTCGAGCTGTGGGAGCCGCCCGCGGGCCAGTGACCCGCGCCCGCGCCGGTCGGCTCGAAAGCCGTAGATGCGGGGCTCGCCCCGCATGCCCTCACCACCACCCTTGGCACCAGTACCGGCCGCGGAACCTTCACGACAGGCGCATCACCGGCATCATGCCAGCTACCCCAATCAATCCAGATACTGGCTGGCCGCAATACCGGCGAACAGCGCCGCGCCCACCCAGTTGTTGTGCAGGAATGCCTTGAAGCACGGTTCGCGTTCGCGCCTGCGCGCCAGCCAGAACTCCCAGGCCACCAGCACGGCGGCCACCAGCAGCCCCAGCCAGTACCACGCGCCCAGTTGCGCGCGCTGCCCGACCAGCGCCATCGCGCCGAGGAACAGCGCATAGAGGATGCCCTGGATCACCAGGTCCAGATCGCCGAACAGGATGGCGGTGGAGTGCGAGCCGACCTTCAGGTCGTCGTCGCGGTCGACCATCGCGTACCAGGTGTCGTAGGCGGTGGACCACAGGATGTTGGCGCCGTACAGCACCCAGCCCAGCGGCGGCACCTCGCCCTGCACCGCGGCGAACGCCATCGGGATGCCCCAGCCGAAGGCCATGCCCAGGTAGACCTGCGGCAGGTGGGTGTAGCGCTTCAGGTACGGGTAGGTGGCGGCCAGGAACACGCCGACGAAGCTCAGCAGCACGGTCAGCCGGTTCATCGTCAGCACCAGCGCGAACGCCACCCCCATCAGCCCGGCGAACAGTGCCAGCGCCTGCCGCCCGGACACCGCGCCGGTAGCCAGCGGGCGGTCCCGGGTGCGCTTGACGTGCGGGTCCAGCCAGCGGTCGGCGTAGTCGTTGATGACGCAACCGGCCGAGCGGGTCAGCCACACCCCGGCGGTGAACACGAACAGCGTCCACAGCGGCGGCAGGCCACCGGCCGCCAGCCACAGCGCCCACCACGTGGGCCACAGCAGCAGCAGGGTGCCGATCGGGCGGTCGGCGCGCATCAGCTTCCAGTAAGGCAGCAGCCGCGACGGTGCCGGAGCCGGCGGCGGTTCGTGTCGTTCGTAACCCATGCGCGAAGATTACCAGCAGCCCCCGCCGCCCTCGGCGCACGGGGGCAGACCTGCGCAGGCATTTGCCGTTAGAATGCGCCTCCGCCCGGCGATGCCGGCCGGTCCGGGAGTGCAACGCTCCCGCCGCAACAGACAACGCGCCCGTAGCTCAGCCGGATAGAGTAGTGGCTTCCGAAGCCATTGGTCGGGGGTTCGAATCCCTCCGGGCGCGCCATCTTCCAAACCATTTCCCGGTCGTCATCGGCTGCGGTTGGCGCATGGCCGTCCAGCCGACGTTGTCGCCCGGTTGAACAGCGCATACGATTCCAACGGCTGGCTTCGAGCCGCGCGGCAAGGTCGGGAGGCTTCTTGCACAAGGTGCGCCACTGGTTGCTGCTGAAGATCGCCAGGATGCCGAGGGTCTTCATCTGCGGCATCGGGATATTCGTCTCCCTCGCGTTGATGCTGGCCTCGGTGGCCGCCGTTGCATGGCTCGACCAGAGCCGGACGGCGCAGCGCCACGACGCGGCCCTGCAGCTGATGCAGAAGGTCACCGCGGAAGGCAGCGGGCTGCTGGACCGCCTGGCCCGCAAGGGCCGGCTGAACTGCAGCGACCAGGGCCTGGTCGACCTCAATGCCGAACTGCTGGGCTCCCGCTACCTGCGCGAGATCGGCGTGTTGGACGAAAACCGGCAGCTGATCTGCTCCACGGCGCTGGGGCGGTTGTCCGTGCCGATCAAGGACGACTACCCGGTCCATGTCTCGCGGTCGGGGCTGGAGCTGTTGACCAACGTCCCGCTGACGATGGCGGGCAGGAAGGTGGCCGCCACCATCATCCAGCGCCCGCCGGTCAACGTCGTCGTCAGCCCCTATGCCACCGACGACCTGTACGCCAGCGCCGACGCGGTATGGCTGCGCACCACGGACGGGCTGTTCCTGCTCAATGCCAACGGCATCGAGGCCCGGGCCCTGCCGGCGATGCAGGCGCGTGCCGGCCACTTGGAGGGCTCCAGCCTTTCGTGGCAAGGGTTGGGCTACGAGCGGGTCAGCATGGCGCCCGGCCAGGACGTGGTGCTGCAGACGCGGCGCAACCTGCCGGCCATCGTGCAGGGCAACGCATTGCTGCCGGTGCTGCTGGCCGGATCGCTGCTGATCGCCGGGCTGGTCATCGGGACGGTCACGCCCTTCGTGTACCGGCTCGGCAGCCTGCGCAACCGCATCGGCCTGCTTTGCGACGAAGCCCATCTGGCCTTGGTCTACCAGCCCGTGTTCGACCTGGCGACGCTGCGTCCGGTCGGCTGCGAGGTGCTGGCGCGCCTGCGGGAGGGTGAAACGACCTGGGCGCCCGACCGGATGATCCCGGCCATCCGCGGCGCCGGCCTGCAGCGCCGCTTCGACCATGCGGTCGCGCGCAAGGCGATCCGGGAACTGGCGGCGCACCTGCCGGCATGGGAGGGCAGGTTCGGCATCGCCCTGAACTGCTTTCCCGAAAGCATCGAGCCGGACGTGCTGATTCCGCTGCTGGAACAGGCCCTGCGGGCCACCGGCCGCAACGACCTCGAAGTCTGCATCGAGATCACCGAGCACAGTCTGTCCAGCGAGCTGATCCCGGAAGTGCAGCGGCTGAAGGCCCGGGGCTTCCTGATCGCGGTGGACGACTTCGGCACCGGCTATTCCAACCTCAGGTCGGTCACCCAGCTTTCCCCCGACCTGCTGAAGATCGACGGCTCGTTCGTCTACGAGCTGGAGGACGCCACGGTGCGCTCCAACCTGATCCCCGAAATCGTCAACATCGCCCACGCCGTCGAGGCGCAGACCGTCGCCGAGGGCATCGAGAAGATGGAGCAGGTGCAACTGCTGCTGGCGGCGGGGGTGCGCTACGGGCAGGGCTATGCGTTGGCACGCCCACTGGGAATCGAAGCGTTCGTCGATCGCGTCGCGGTAACGGACCGTACCGACCCGGAGGCGTAACCGCATCCCGCCACATTGCGGCCCTCCTTCCGAGCCGACGACGGCGCCGCGCTTCCCGCCATCTTGACGCCGCCTGCCGCACCCTCGGGCCATCGACACCCGCCAGAGGGCTCCGCACATGACGCAGCGCCGCAGGTTTCCCCGCCGATGGATCATCGTCATCGTTATCGTCGTATTGGCATTGGCCGTGGTGCTGAGCGTGCCGCCCTGGTGATGCGGCGCCCCTGCCGAGCGCCGGAGAACCCCGCCCCGCCTCCCACCTGATGCCAAGCGCCAACGCCCGTGAAACGCCCTCGCGCACGCTGCGCGGCACCGGCCTGCGCCACAGCGACGACCGGCAGCCGGGAATCTCGCGGCAGCGCGCCGGGCGCGGCTTCCGTTACGTGGACAGCGCCGGTGCGCCGGTACGCGACGGCGCGGTACTCGAACGGATCCGCCGGCTGGCGATACCGCCGGCCTACACCGAGGTGTGGATATGCGCGCGCGCCGATGGGCACCTGCAGGCCACCGGCCGCGACGCGCGCGGGCGCAAGCAGTACCGCTACCACCCGGACTGGGTGCGGCAACGCGGCGCGGACAAGTTCGCCCGCATCCTCGCCTTCGGCAGGGCGTTGCCGGCGCTGCGCGGCAAGCTGCGCCGGCACCTGGCGCTGCCCGGCCTGCCGCGCGACAAGGTGCTGGCCCTGGTGGTCACGGTGATGGGCAGGACCTACGCACGCATCGGCAACGACGCCTATGCGCGCAGCAACCATTCCTACGGCCTGACCACGTTGTGCAACCGCCACCTCCACCTGTGCGCGGGGGCGCGCGCGGAGATGCGCTTCGCCGGGAAATCCGGCCGTTCCCAGCACCTGCGGATAGACGACCGGCGGCTGGTGGCGCTGATCCGGCGCTGCCACGACCTGCCCGGCAAGCCGCTGTTCCAGTACCGCGACGACGCGGGCCGGGTGCGCCCGGTCGATTCGGGCGACGTCAACGCCTACCTGAAGCGGCTGACCGGCAGCGATTTCACCGCCAAGGATTTCCGCACCTGGGGCGCCACCCTGACCGCGATGATCGAACTGGCGCGGTTGCCGGTACCGGCGGATGCGGACGAACGGACGCTGGCGCCGCTGCGCAACCGGGTCGTCGCCGCGGTCGCCGCGACGCTCGGCAATACCCCCGCGGTCTGCCGGAAGTCCTACATCGACCCGCGCGTGTTCCGTGCCTGGCAGGACGGCGCGCTGCGGCCGTTGCGCGCGCTGCGCGGCATCCGCCAGTGCGAACGGGCGGCGCTGAAGGTGCTGAAGGCCTGCCCGGCGCCGCGCTGAGCGGGCGCGCGCCTACACGGCGCTTCCACGTTTTTTCACTGCCGCGCAGCACCGGCCCGCGAAGAATCGGTTGCCCGGCAAGCAACCGAGGAACGCCCATGGCCACCTGCGACGTCTGCGGCAACAACTACGACAGGAGCTTCACCATCACCCAGGGCGCGGTGACGCGCACCTTCGATTCGTTCGAATGCGCCATCCATGCGATGGCACCGCGCTGCGCGCACTGCGAGTGCGCCGTCATTGGCCACGGCGTGGAGGTCGGCAAGGCGGTCTTCTGCTGCGAACACTGCGCCCGCCATGCCTCCGCGGGCTGAGCGCCCATCACGACGTGCCCGCGAACCCACATCGGAGATCGAGCCCATGACCCCCAGCAAGAAAACCCCCGCCCGCAAGGCCGCCGGCAAGAGCGCCAGTTCCGCCCGCGCCGGGGCGGAGGCGACGGCCGAACGCCAGCGCCGCATGCAGGCGAAGACGAAGCAGCAGGGCGCCGGCAAGCCGAAGCCGGCACCGTCCGGCGGGGTGCAGGCGGGCACCCGCCGCCAGCCGGCGAAACTGCCCGCGCAGAGCCTGAAGAAGCCGGGCAACGAGCACGACCTGCAACTGCAGCCGCGCTACCTGGCGGCCGACTACCGGGGCAGCGGCAAGCTGCAGGGCATGCGCGCGCTGGTCACCGGCGGCGACTCGGGCATCGGTCGCGCGGTGGCCCTGTTGTTCGCGCGCGAAGGTGCCGACGTGGCGGTGCTGTACCTGGACGAGCACGAGGACGCGGAGGCAACCTGCAGGGCGGTCGAGGACGAGGGCGGCCGCTGCATCGCCATCAGCGGCGACGTGCGCGACCCGGCGTTCTGCAACGCGGCGGCCGCACGGGTGAACGAGGCGCTCGGCGGCATCGACGTCCTGGTCAACAACGCCGCCTTCCAGCTGCACTGCCACCGCCTGGAGGACCTCGACGACGCGCACCTGCAGGAAACCCTGCAGACCAACATCGCCGGCTACGTGCAGATGGCGCGCGCGGTGCTGCCGTACCTGGGCGAAGGCGCCAGCATCATCAACACCGGCTCGGAAACCGCGCTGTTCGGCAGCCCGTCGCTGCTCGACTACACCGCCACCAAGGGCGCCATCCATGCCTTCACCAAGGCGCTGGCCGCGCAGTTGCTGGGCCGCGGCATCCGGGTGAACTGCGTCGCCCCGGGGCCGGTGTGGACGCCGCTGAACCCGGCCGACAAGCAGGCCCCGGATGTCGCCAGGTTCGGCAAGGACAGCGACATGGGCCGGCCGGCGCAGCCGGAGGAACTCTCGCCGGCCTACGTCTTCCTCGCCTCGCCGGTGACCGCCAGCTACATCAGCGGGGCGATCCTGCCGGTGATGGGCGGCCCGCGCGGCTGAGCGGCGGCGGCCGGTCATGGGCACGAAGCGCAAGGCGGGCGGCGACGGTGGCGGGCAGGCCCTTGCCTCCCGCCACGGCGACGTGACCGCGCTGTTGATCCTGGACATGATCAACCTGTTCGATTTCGCCGGCGGCGACGCGCTCGGTGCCGCCGCCGAGGCGGCCTGCGCGGGCATCGTGCGCCTGCGCCGCCGCTTCGACGCCGCCGCGGCGCCGGTGATCCACGTCAACGACAACTTCGCCCATTGGCAGGGGCAGTTCGGCAACCTGGTGACGGCCTGCGCCGATGCCGGCGGCCATGCGGCGGCGGTGGCGCGGCGGTTGGCGCCGCGCCCGCACGACTACCACGTGCTCAAGCCCAAGCACTCGGGTTTCCTCGCCACGCCGTTGACGATCCTGCTGGCCAAGCTGCAGGTGCGACGGTTGGTGCTGACCGGCGTGGCCGCCGATTCCTGCGTGCTGGCCACCGCGCAGGACGCCAACATGCGCGAGTTCGCGCTGTGGGTGCCCGGCGACTGCGTGGCGGCGATCACCCCACGGCGCAAGCGCGCCGCGCTGGCCGTCGTCGCGCAGTCGCTGGACGGCGACACCCGTTCGTCGCGCTCGGTGCCCGGCCTGTTCCCGGTGCCGCCGTGAAATCGCCGCGGCGCTTTTTCATGCCGGTCGGCGTTGGTGGCGGTTCCCCGGGTGCAACGGGACCAAGCCCATGCTGGTGATGGGGGGCGCCAACGCGGCAGGCCGCATTCAAGATGATCCACGCCGACAGCAGGATGATCACCGGCCTGCGTGCGGCGGATACCCACACCCACCGGGAGCCGGAAATGCCTGCAGCCACCACCAGATCGGGAAGTTCACAGCCGCGGTGACGCTCACCAGCCCGGCCCGCGTGGTGTACCCGGGCGCGGGCATCCGCAAGTGCGACGTGTTCGCCTACTACCGCACCATGCTGCCCTGGCTGCTGCCGGAAATCGCCGGTGGTGCGCTGCCCGCAGGGCGCGCAGCGGCCGTGCTTTTTCCAGAAGCACCTGCTGGCGGGCATGGCGCGGGTCGATGCGCTGCCGTTGGAGGAAGAGGACGGCACCCGCGCCGACTACCTCGTCGTGCGCGACGCCGATGCGCTGCTGGAGCTGGTGCAGTTCAACGCGCTGGAATTCCACCCCTGGGGCGCGCTGGCCGATGACCCGGACAAGGCCGACCGCATGGTGTTCGACCTCGACCCGGCGCCGGGCGTGGCCTGGCCGCGGGTGGTGGCGGCCGCGCGGCAGGTGCGCGACCGCCTGCGCGCGCTCGGCCTGGAATCGTTCGTGCGTACCTCCGGCGGCAAGGGCCTGCACGTGGTGGCGCCGTTGCGGCCGGCCTGCCCGTGGCCGCGGGTGCGGGAATTCGCGCGCACCTTCGCCGAGGCGATGGCCGCGGCCGATCCGTTGTCGTACGTGACCACCGCCGGCAAGGCGCAGCGCAAGGGGCGCATCTTCATCGACTACCTGCGCAACGGCCGCGGCGCGACCAGCGTGGCCTCGTTCTCGCTGCGCGCGCGGGTGGGAGCACCGGTGGCGATGCCGTTGCGCTGGGAGGAACTGGGAAGAGTGAAGCGCGGCGATGCCTGCACGCTGGCCTCCGCGCCGCGGCGCATGGCGCGGATGAAGGCGCATCCGTGGGGCGACATCGCCGCGATGGAACAGGATCTGGACAGGACCGTCTCGCGTTCGGCCCGCAAGCGGCGCGGATGATCGCGCCGGCAGGCGCGGGTGGGTCCGCCGGCCGGCATGACCAGCGGACCACCGCGGGCGGCGTGTTCAGCTTTTGTTGCGCACCACCAGCCCGCTGTCATCCACCCGGCTGACACCCTCGATGGCCCGCGCCACCGCCACCGCGCGGTCGGCCTCGACCTGCGTGTCCACGGTGCCGCTCAGGGAAACCACGCCGTTGACCGTCTCGACCTTGATGTCCAGGCCGGAAACGTCCTTGGTGGCGAGCAGTTCGGCCTTGACCTTGGTGGTGATCCAGGTGTCGCTGCCGGGCTGCACGGATTCCTGCCCGGCCGTGGCCTGGCCGGCGGCCTGGACGCTGATGGCGGTTCCCGCGCAACCGGTGGCGACCAAGGTGGCGAACAGGAGTTGCTTGAGCTTGCGAGTCTTCATGTCGATCCTCCACTTGGGGAGCAGGAATGCTCCGCCGCCATCGTGTCGGGGCATGGATTAAGAACATGCAGCCATTGGTGAGGGGCGCGTGCACGCGCGGCCGGTCGGAAAGCGCGGCGGTGGCGTATCGGCGTGAAGGGCATGTCGCGATCCATGCCGCGTTCCATGTCGCCGCTTAACGAATGCAAGGCATGCCGTACCCGGCGCCTTAACCCCGCCACCTGTAGAAAAGGTGGCGCTGGATGGGGGGAATGATCTCGAGGACATCGCACCGTGAAAGGCATTCAATTCTATCTGGAGGGCCCGGGGCGGGAGCTGCGCCCGGTCACGATCGTTTCCAGGGAAATGGCCGACATCAGGACAGCCGGCATCCCGAGCAGGAGCGGGCCCGCCGCGGCGGATACGCGGATAGAGGTCAGCACGCTGGTCGACGAGCGCGGCAACCTGGCAAGGCAGGTGGATTGCGACGGGTTCAAGTTCAAGTTCAACGGATCGGAAATCCCCTGGTCGCTGGTGGTCGGCTGACGGGCCGGGGCCTGCCCGCACGGGAGGCCCTGCCACGGCGAATACCTGCCGTTCACGCCGGCTCACGCGTGCTTTGCGGATGGCTGGCTATACCGGCCGTCCCCGACGAGGAGAGCAGGCATGGCCACGAAAGCAGATGAAGCATCCGTCACCGAGTTGTTGCTGCAGGCGCTGGAAACCGAGCGCGGTGGCATCCAGGTCTATACCGCCGCGTTGCGCGCCACCGGGAACGAGGACCTGCGCAAGGAGTGGCAGGGCTACCTGGACGAAACCCGCACCCACGAGGAAATCCTGACCCGCGTGTTCGGGCAGATCGGCCTGGATACGGAAACCGCCAGCCCCGGCCGCGAGGTCGTCGCCCACCTGGGCGCTTCGCTGGTGGCCGCGATCGAGATGGCGTTGGCCAACGCCAGACCTGCCGAGGCGGAGCTGGTGGCGGCCGAATGCGTCGTCCTTGCCGAAACCAAGGACCACCTGAACTGGGAACTGATCGGCAAGGTCGCCGGCAGGCGTGGCCCGCATGCCAAGGTGCTGATGCAGGCCTACGAGGCCGTGGAGAAACAGGAAGACCACCACCTGTACCACACCAAGGGCTGGGCGCGGGAACTGTGGATCCAGCAGTTGGGCATGCCGGCGGTGCTGCCCCCGCCGGAGGAACGCAAGGACGTGCAGACCGCCATCGGCGCGGCGCGGGCGGAGAACGCACGCAAGGACTACCTGTAACCGCACGTGGCGACCGCGGCGGCCAGCACGGCGGACGATCCCCCGGCGGACGGGGCGTTCTTCTGCCGCGTGTTCGATGCCGAAGGCCACTCCCGCGCGGTCGCGCTGGAGGCACTGGCGCAATGCTGCCCCGGCGACGACGCGCTGGCGTGGGTGGACCTGGGCGACGCACCGGCCGCGATGCTGGATGCGGTATGGCAGGCCTGGGAACTGCCGGCGGCGGCGCGGGCCTTCGTGGACGGCGGCACCGCGCCGGAGATGGGGCAGGAGGGCAGGCATTTCTGGGTGCGGGTCATCGCCGCCGGCGGCAGCGGCAACCGCGAGAAGCTTGCCGGCAGCGTGCTGTCGTGCATCACCGGCGACAACCGCGTGGTCACCTTCCACCGGCAACCGATCGACTTCGTCGAGGACATGCGCGGGCGGCAGTGGGGCAACGGTGCGCTGGGCGTGCTGTGTGCCGAGAGCTTCGTGGCCACCCTGCTCGACCGCCAGCTGGCGAGCTACTTCACGGCGATCAACGACTACGAGATCGCCATCGAGCGCCTGGAGGTCCGCATCCTCGGCGAGCGCGCGCGCGACATGCTGCCCGAGCTGCAGCGGCTGCGGCGCTGGGCCTCGCGGCTGCGGCGGATGCTGGCCCCGCACCGCCGCGTGTTCGGCGCCCTGTCGCGGCCGGATTTCCGCCCGGACGAGAACCGCACCGCCGAGCGCCATTTCGTCGCGCTCGACACCCGCTTCGAGCGGGCGATGGACATGGTCGAGAACGCGCGCGAGCTGGTGCTGGGCAGCTTCGAGCTGTTCAGCAACCAGACCGCGCTGCGCACCAACGACGCCATGCGCGTGCTCACCTTCGTCACCGTGGTCACCGGCCTGCTGGCCACCATCGTCGGCGCGCTGGGCATGAACTTCCGCGCCGGCTTCTTCAAGACCGACGACGTGGGGTTCTTCGCCGTGGTCGGTGGGTTGCTGCTGCTGGCCGCCGGCGCCTTCCTGCTCGGGCGCCACCGCCGCTGGTTCTAGCGTCGCGCGCTGCGTGGCGCCACCGCGGCGGCCACGCAGCGGGATGCGCGTGGCCGGGCACGGTTCATTCGGGGGTCCTGGCCGGGACGAAGGGCGATACCGGGTCGCTGGCGGGGAACGTCTCTTCCAGCGCTTCGTCATGGTTGGCGCTTTCGTGCTGCTTGCGCTCGTGGTGCTGCTTGCGGGTTTCCCCGCACTGGCGGTCTTCGGACGGATCCGGCGGATCCTTGCGGTCTCTGGACATGGCACAACCTCCTGGCAGGTACCGGCGATTGTTCCGGCCGCCGCTTGATCCGCACGTGAAGCCGGCGCCGCCTGCGTTCACGCCGTCGTCTCCGCGCGCGCCGGTTCATGGATGTGACCGGGGCGGCGACGTCCGCCGCGGTTCCTTTACGCGTCCTTGCAACGTCGGCGTCCAGCTTGCGTTGTCATCGCCGGAGACCGCACATGGGCAACGAACCGTCATCCTTCTTCCGCCGCAATGGCCTGTCGCTGGTGCTGCTGGGATTGTTCGGCGTGTTCCTTTCCGGGCAGGTGTGGTCCGGGTTCCTGGTGCACAACGCGGAGCTGCTGGATGCCGGCGCCGCGCCGGAATCGCTGCGCCGGTACCTGGCCAGCGGGCACTTCCTGTCGGCCACCTTCGAAAACTGGGAAAGCGAGTTCCTGCAGATGGGCATGTACGTGCTGCTGACCGTGGGCCTGCGCCAGCAGGGCTCGGCCGAATCGCGGCCGCTGGACCCGGGCGAGGAACGGGAACGGGTGGAAGCCGGCACGCGGCCGTGGCCGCTGCGCAGGGGCGGTATCTGCAAGGTGCTGTACGCCAACTCGCTGTCGCTGGCGTATGCACTGCTGTTCCTGCTGAGTTTCGCCGGGCACGCCTGCGGCAGCTGGCTGCACGAGAACGAGCAGCGGGTCATGCAGGGCCAGGCCGCGATCAGCCTGTTCGAGCATCTGTGCAGTGCGCGGTTCTGGTTCGAGTCGATGCAGAACTGGCAAAGCGAATTCCTCGCGGTGCTGTCCATCGTCGTGTTGAGCATCTGGCTGCGGCAGGACAAGTCGCCGCAATCCAAGCCGCTGCAGGCGCCCGCTTCGCAGACCGGCACCTGAGCGCGGAACGGTTGGCGCGTGGCCACCGGATTTTCCCTTTCCACGCAACGAATGACAGGCGAGGCATGCAATGAGCAGAACAGCCCCCCGCGTCCATGTGGACCAGGCCACCATCGAACGATTGAAGGAGCTGCAATTGGCGCTCGACGCGGAGTTGACGGTCGAGCTGCACCTGCGCGATGGAACGACGCGGGTGGGCACGCTTCCCGACCGGCCGACGGTCCAGCAGTTCCTCGACCCGCAAGGCAACGAGGGCACCAACGGCCAGCTGCGGATCGACACCGGCGATGCGGGCATCCACATCGTCTGGCTGGACGAGGTGGAGCGCTTCGTGCGCCTGGGGTCGTGCTAGGTACGCCCCCTTTTCGCGATGCCGTTCACGCCCATGCCGACAGCGCGATCTTCAGTTCGGCGGCAAAGCCCTTGGCCGAGGACAGCGGCACCGAGAACACGTCCGGCGCCTGCTGGACGATGCCGATGGCGCGGCTGCGCGCGCTGTCCAGTTCGGCCCGGGTCTTCGGGCCACCGGCCCACTGGTCGTCGCCCCACACGTAGCGCAGCCGCCACTGGCCGTCCTCGCCGGGCTTGGCGAACAGCACCAGCGTGTTGCGGAACAGGTATTCGCCGGGGATGTGGTTCTTCAGGAACAACGCGCCATCGACCTCGTAGCCGGCGTTGCACACCGCCAGCTCGATGGAGAAGGCGATCTCGCTGCCGGCGGTGATGCGGCGGCTGTCCAGGAACACCGAGAACAGCACCGGCGAGCGCGCGTCGCGGCGCAGGTTGCCGTCCCCGTCGAACAGCTCGCCGTACTCGCGGCGCACCGCGCATTCGTTGGCCTGGGTGCGCGCGGTGAGCTGGTAGGTGTAGGCGCCGCGCGGCGCCACGGTGGCCTCGATGTAGTACGAGGAACGCACCTGCTTGCCGCGCTTGCGCGCGCTTTCGATCTCCGGCGGCAGCGGCAGCGCTGCGATGTCCAACTGCGCGGTGGCGCAGGTATCGCCGAACAGGAAGCGGGTCAGGTTCTGGTAGCCCTCTTCCGAATTGACGATGCCGAAGTGGCCGCTGTGGCTGCGGTTGACGAAGGCGCGCGGCGCGCCCTCAACGTAGGCGTTGGCGATGCGCACCAGGCCGTCGCTGAAGGCGCCGACCGCGAACGAGGACAGCCCGCGGGCCACCGCGTAGTCGCGGCTGTTGGTGCCGATCAGGCAGAACAGCCGCGACGACGGGAAGCCGGAGTCACCCAGCGTGTTGACCTTGTCCTTGGCCACCTTCAGGTACTTGGCCATGTTGCCGCGGTTGAAGTTGTTCAGGTCGTTGAGCGAGAGCAGGTCGGGCACGTTGATGCCGGCGATGTCGATGCCGTTGTGCGGGGTGGCGTAGGTGAACACCTTGTCCACCAGCGCGCGCACCTCGGCGCCGGCCACCTCCGGGTTCTGCAGCAGGCAGCGGCAGATCAGCCCGCCCATCGAGTGCGCGACCAGGTACACGCGGAAATCGCGGCGCATCGTTGCGTTGCCGCCGCACACGCTGTCGCGCAGTTCGAGGATGCGCCTGCCGAGGCTGGCGGCGGCCTCGGTGATCGACGGCGCCTTGCCGCCGCCGAACGCCGGGTCGGCCACGTCGTAATAGCGGTGGATGACGATGCTGCGCGGCGAAATGCCGCTGCGCAGCTCGGCGCCGCCGTCGTAGACGTCGCGGTAGCCGTGGTCCTTCATCAGCCGCACCAGCGGCGACTCGAACACGAACTTCACCACCGAGCCGTCCTGCGCCTGGCGGATCTTGGTCGAGCCGGCCTCCAGGCCCATGAACGGGGTGGAGGTGGTCTCGACGATCTCGGCGCGGGTCATCGCATAGCCGCGCACGTAGATGATCGGGTAGTACGGGCGTTCGATCCTGTCCATGTCCGGCTCAGCAGCGGGGAAGGGCGATCGTCGCCCATTGTCGTCGCATTGGCGGCGACCGTGGCGCCGGCATCCGCCAAACCCGTAGGAGCGACGCCCGTCGCGACCGGGCTTCACCGGGAAAGCCCCATGCGGGGCAAGCCCCGCATCTACGGGTTTTGCACAGCGGGCATCATTCCGCGGCGCGGTCCAGTTGCCGGTAGCCGATGGCTTCGGCCAGGTGCGGGCGTTCGATGGCGTCGGCGCCTGCGAGATCGGCGATGCTGCGGGCCACGCGCAGGATGCGGTGCATCGAGCGCGCGGACAGCTGCAGGCGTTCCATCGCCTGTTCCAGCAGGGCCTGGTCGGGGCGGGCCAGCGCGCAGTCGCGCAGGGTCTCGCCGGGGTCGAGGCAGGCATTGGCCTTGCCGGCCCGCTGCAGCTGGCGGGTGCGGGCCTGCACCACCCGCGCCCGCACGACGGCGCTGGCTTCGCCGCCCGGCGCATCGCCATGCAGCTCGGCCGGCGGCAGCCGCGGCACCTGCAGGTGCAGGTCGATGCGGTCCAGCAGCGGCCCCGAGATGCGCGCGCGGTAGCGGGCGACCGCCTCGGCCGAGCAGCGGCAGCGCCCGCTGCGGTCGCCGGCCCAGCCGCAGGGGCAGGGGTTCATCGCCGCGACCAGCTGGAAGCGGGCCGGGAACGCGGTGCTGCGCGCGGCTCGGGAAATGGTGACCACGCCCGATTCCAGCGGCTCGCGCAGCACCTCCAGCGCATGCCGCTTCCACTCGGCCAGTTCGTCGAGGAACAGCACGCCGTTGTGGGCCAGCGATACCTCGCCCGGCCGCGGCTGCGGGCCGCCGCCGACCAGCGCCACCGCGCTGGCGGTGTGGTGCGGGGAGCGGAAGGGCCGCTGCCGCCAGCGTGCCGGGTCCACGCGATGCCCGCCGGCCGAGGCGACGGCGGCCGTTTCCAGCGCCTCGGCCTCGCTGGCCTCGGGCAGGATGCCGGGCAGGCGCGAGGCCAGCAGGGTCTTGCCGCAGCCGGGCGAGCCGACCAGCAATAGATGGTGGCTACCGGCGGCGGCGATCTCCAGCGCGCGCCGCGCCTGCGCATGGCCGCGCACGTCGGCAAGATCGGGCAGCGGCGAAGGCGCCACGGCGGCCGCCTGCGCGTCCGGCAGCGCTTTCTCGCCAGCCAGCGCGGCGCAGGCTTCCAGCAGGGTGCGGGCCACCTTCACCTGCGCGTTGCCGGCCAGCGCGGCTTCCTCGGCGTTGTCCGGCGGCACCACCAGCGTGCGTTGCGCGCGCGCGGCGGCGATCGCGGCCGGCAACGCGCCATCGACGCCGCGCAGTTCGCCGGTCAGTGCCAGCTCGCCGATGAACTCGTGGCCGGCCAGCGCCTGGCGGTCGATCTGGCCGCTGGCGGCGAGGATGCCCAGCGCGATCGGCAGGTCGAAGCGGCCGCCGTCCTTGGGCAGGTCGGCCGGGGCCAGGTTGATGGTGATGCGCCGTGCCGGGAACTCGAACTGCGCGCAGAGGATGGCCGCGCGCACGCGGTCGCGTGCCTCGCGCACCGCCGCCGCGGGCAGGCCCACGATCTGGGTGCAGGGCAGGCCGCCGGACAGGTGCACTTCCACCCGCACCGGCGGCGCGTGCACGCCGGCACGGGCGCGGGCGTGCACCAGCGCCAGGCTCACGGCCGGCGCCTCAGGCGTCGTTGGCGGGGTGTTTTTCCAGCGCGGCGACGGCCTGTTCCAGCGCGTCGAGCTTCTCGCGGGTGCGCAGCAGGACCGCGCGCTGCACCTCGAATTCCTCGCGGGTCACCAGGTCCAGCTTGGCAAGGCCGGCCTGCAGCGCGCCCTTGAAGGTGGCCTGCAGTTCCTCGCGCGATTCGCGCAGCCCCGGGGGCACCAGTTCGCTCAGGCGGCGGGCCAGGGCGTCGATGTGGTTCAGGTCGATCATGGGCAGTCTCCGCAGGGGGCCGGCCGATGTTGCTCGGTGCCGGCACGCGCGGCCATCAGGCTCTGTTGCGTCGGGCGGTAAGGATAATCCCTCGCCTGCGCGTTTGCCCTGCCCGCGGTGGCGCGGGGTATCCTTCGACGGCACACCGACAGGGAACCGACCGATGAAAATGATCATGGCCATCGTCAAGCCGTTCAAGCTGGATGACGTGCGCGAAGCGCTCGCCGAACGTGGCGTGGCCGGCATCACCGTCACCGAGGTCAAGGGCTTCGGCCGGCAGAAGGGCCACACCGAGCTGTACCGCGGCGCCGAGTACGTGGTCGATTTCCTGCCCAAGGTGAAGATCGAGGTGGCGGTCACCGACACCCAGGCCGACGAGGTGGTGGAAGCCATCGTCAAGGCCGCCGGCACCGGCAAGATCGGCGACGGCAAGGTGTTCGTCTACGACCTGGGCAGCGTGGTGCGCATCCGCACCGGCGAGCTGGACGCCGACGCGCTCTGAGCGCCCGCTTTGCACCCGTGGCGGCGGGGCTTGCCCCGCCGGGCGTTGCCGGCAAGGCCCCTGCCGGGCAAGCCCGGCAGCTACGGAAGATGGCTCAATTCTGCCCTTTGATCCGCCGGTACAGCCGCTTCCAGGCATTGCGCAGCGTGCGCACCCAGCCCGGCTCGGCCAGCAGCGCCGCCTGTTCCGGCGTCGGCGCCAGCCCGGTCAGGCGCTGGCGCATCTTGACCAGGTTCTTCATGTCGCTGCGGCGCAGCTGGCGGCTTATCGGGCCGTTGCGCAGCCAGCGCGGGGTACGCAGGGCCGAGGTGAAATCCAGCAGCACCGGCACCCCGGCGCTGACCACGATGTTGGTGCCATGCAGGTCGTTGTGGGTGATGCCGGCCGCATGCAGGCGCGACAACGCCTGCTGCAATTGGTCGAATACCTCCTGGCCGGCGTGCTGCACGCTGCTCAGGGTGTCGCCGGGTACGAACTCCATGCCCAGCGCCAGCCCGCCGATGGTGCCCAGCAGGGCCGGCGCGTGCTTCCAGCCCTGCAACCGCCGCAGCACCCCGGCCTCGCGCCGCACCAGCAGGTGCGCGACCGGCGCCAGCAGCGTGCCGCGGTAGCGGCGATAGTCCTTGAACACGGCCGGCTGGCCATTGAACTCGGTGCGATAGACGTCGGGTTCGAGCAGGCGTTCGCCGCGCTTGAGCAGTTGGACGGGGGCGGGAACGGCGATATCGCCGCAGCAGGCGGACACGGTGTTCATGAAGGCTTTCCTGACCCGGCGCGGGGCGCGGAAAGCGCCGGGGGCTGCCGGTCTTGCGGGGGATGAAACGTGGGCTGAATTTTAGAACTGGGCAGTCCATAAAACCTGAATGTCAAAAAAATGTAAGAGCCGAAATGGCGCAACGGATTGTTGCGGTGGCGTTTACTTCCGGTGCCGGCGTGGGGTGCCACGACGAAAAACCGCCGGGAGCGGTTTTGACATCGCCTGCCGATGGCTCGAAGGAGGTCACCGTGGATGGCGGCAACAAAAACCCCGCGCCGGTGGCCGGCGCGGGGTCGAGGGTGGAGCGCTGCGGTGGCGTGCGGGCTTATTCGCCCAGTGCCTTGGCCACGAACGGCGGGCTGACCAGTACGCCGGTGTGCAGCGGCGCGGTGTAGTACAGGGTGTCGAACGGCTTGGCGGCGGCTTCGGCTTCACGGAAGCCGAAGCCGAAACCGGCCTGCTTGCTGGCCACGGTCACGCTCCACCAGCCGGTGGGGTAGCACGGCTGCGGGAACGGCAGGGTCTTGAACGAGGCGAAGCCGGCCTTGCCCATCTCCGCGCGCATGTCCTTGATCAAATCCAGCAGTGCCAGCGGCGACTCGCTCTGCTGCACCAGCAGGCCGTCGTCCTTCAGCGCGCGGAAGCAGCTCTCGAAGAACGCCTTGTTGAACAGGCCCTCGGCCGGGCCGACCGGGTCGGTGGAATCCACGATCACCACGTCCACGCTGCCCGGTGCGCAGTTGGCCATGTAGGCCACGCCGTCGTCGAACAGCAGTTCGGCACGGGCGTCGCCGTTGGATTCGCACAGTTCCGGAAAATGTTTCTCGGCCATGCGCGTGACCTGTTCGTCGATGTCGCACTGGGTGGCCTTCTCCACGCCCGGGTGCTTGAGCACCTCGCGCAGGGTGCCGCAGTCGCCGCCGCCGATGATCACCACGCGCTTCGGGGCCGGGTGGGTGAACAGCACGGGATGGGAAATCATCTCGTGGTAGAAGAAGTTGTCCTTCGTGGTCAGCATCATCGCGCCGTCGATGACCATCAGCTTGCCCCAGTCGGTGCTGTCGTAGATCTCGATCTTCTGGAACGGCGACTGCACTTCATCGAGTTTGCCGGTGATGCGGAAGCCGATGGCCGAGCCGGTCGGCTGGAAGTGTTCGATGAACCAGTTGTCGTGGGTGGTCATGGGCGGTGGTCCTGCTGGGAGTTGGGGGACAAGCCCTTCTCCCTCCGGGAGAAGGTGCCCGAAGGGCGGATGAGGGGCGAACGCAGTCCATGATGGTTGAACCATCGTGACTCCGTTGCCCCTCACCCCAACCCCCCTCCCGATGGGAGAGGGGCTTGAAAGCCGGGCCTGAAGGCGCGGGCGCGGGCGCGGATTGTAACGGACCCTTGCCCCGCAGACGTTAGAATGCGTGCTCTTTCGCCCCACCGAGCCGCTACACCGATGAGCAATTGGTCCCTCGACCAGGCCCGCAAGACCTATTCGATCCCGCACTGGTCCGATGGCTATTTCGACGTGGACGGCAACGGCCATGTCGTGGTGCGTCCCACCGGCGTGCAGGGGCCAGCCGTGTCGCTGCCGCAGATCGTCGATTCGGCCCGCGCCGCCGGCGCCAAGCTGCCGCTGCTGGTGCGCTTTCCGGACATCCTCGGCCAGCGCCTCGGCAAGCTGCAGGCCGCTTTCGCGCAGGCGCAGCAGGACTGGGACTACGGCGGCGGCTACACCGCCGTGTATCCGATCAAGGTCAACCAGCACCAGGGCGTGGCCGGCACGCTGGCCTCGCACCATGGCGAGGGCTTCGGGCTGGAGGCCGGTTCCAAGCCGGAACTGATGGCGGTGCTGGCGCTGAGCCGCCCGGGCGGGCTGATCGTCTGCAACGGCTACAAGGACCGCGAATACATCCGCCTGGCGCTGATCGGCCGCAAGCTCGGCCTGCAGACCTTCATCGTCATCGAGAAGCCTTCCGAGCTGAAGCTGGTGCTGGAGGAGGCCAAGGCGCTGGAGGTGAAGCCGGGCATCGGCGTGCGCATGCGCCTGGCCTCGCTGGGCGCCGGCAAGTGGCAGAACAGCGGCGGCGACAAGGCCAAGTTCGGGCTGTCGCCGCGGCAGCTGCTGGACCTGTGGAAGACCCTGCGCGACACCGAGTACGCCGACTGCCTGAACCTGCTGCACTTCCACATGGGCAGCCAGATCAGCAACGTGCGCGACATCGCCAACGGCATGCGCGAGGCCACCCGCTACTTCGTCGAACTGTCGCGGCTGGGCGCGAAGATCAGCCACGTCGACGTCGGCGGCGGCCTCGGCATCGACTACGAGGGCACCCGCTCGCGCAGCTACTGCTCGATCAACTACGGGCTGGATTCCTACGCCGGCAACATCGTGCAGCCGCTGGCCGAGGCCTGCGAGGCCAACGGCCTGCCGCAGCCGCGCATCGTCACCGAATGCGGCCGCGCGATGACCGCGCACCACGCGGTGCTGATCGCCAACGTCGCCGAGGTCGAGCAGGCGCCGGAAGGCCGCGTGCCCGAAGCGCACGACGACGAACCGGCGGCGATCCGCCACCTGCGCGAGATCCATGGCGAACTGGACGTGCGCCCGGCGGTGGAGCTGTTCCACGAGGCCCAGCATTTCCACGCCGAAGGCCTGAGCGCCTACGCGCTGGGCCAGATCGACCTGCCGCAGCGCGCGCGCATCGACGACCTGTTCTACGCCATCGCCCACGGCGTGCGCGCGCGCCTGAGCTACGACGAAAAGAGCCACCGCCCGGTGCTGGACGAACTCAACGAGCGGCTGGTGGACAAGTATTTCGTCAACTTCAGCGTGTTCGAGTCGATCCCCGACGTGTGGGCGATCGACCAGGTATTCCCGATCGTGCCGATCGAGCGGCTCGACGAACGCCCGGACCGCCGCGGCATCGTCGCCGACATGACCTGCGACTCGGACGGCATGGTCGAGACCTACGTCGAGAACGAGAGCCTGGACAGCTCGCTGCCGCTGCACGCGCTGCGCCCCGGCGAGGGCTACCGCATCGGCTTCTTCCTGGTCGGCGCCTATCAGGAAATCCTCGGCGACATCCACAACCTGTTCGGCGACACCGACGCGGTGGAGGTCACCGTCGGCAGCGACGGCTACCGCATCGCCCAGCAGCGCCGTGGCGACACCACCGACGTGATGCTCGACTACGTCGGCTACCGGCTGGACGACCTGCGCGCGGCCTACCGCCAGCGCGTGGCGGCGGCCAACCTGCCGCCCGCGCGCGCCGCCGAACTGGACGCCGCGCTGGAAGCCGGGCTCACCGGCTACACCTACCTGTCCGACGAGCCGCTGGGCTGAGCACGACGGCGCGGCGACGGCCGGCCCTCGCCGCGCGGGTGCCCGGCTGCCTCCCCAGTTCCGGCGGATGGCCGGTACCCGCGTGAACCCGGTTTGCGTGAAGCAAATCACCATTCACTTGTAATGTCGGTCACATTCGGCCGATATTGCGCACTGGGGAACGGAGGCCGTGGTACTCCCATGCCGGGTGGAGGCAATGGGAGGGCCGCGCCTGCGTGGAAGCAAGGCAAGGCACAACAGGGGGTGCCCGCGCATGCCGTACGAGATCGTCCACACGATTGGCTCGACCGTCTATTTCGTTTTCTTCCTGCTGTTCCTGTGGGTGCGGCGCACGCCACGGATAAATTCCGGCGCCGGCTGGTGGGCGACGGCGATGCTGTTCGCGCTGGCGTCGCGGCTGGGCTGGTTGCTCTGCTCGATGGCGGGAAAGGCGGCATCGGCGTCATATCCACCTATACCGCGCTGAACGTGCTGGAGAAGCTGTGCCTGGTGATCGGGCTGGCGCGCTTTTTCGAGGTGCCGGTGCGGATGCGCTGGCTGGTGATCGCCGCGTTGGGGGTGGAGGCCTGGATCTTCGCGGGCTGGGCCATCGGCATGCCATCACTGCTGCGCGGCGCCGGCGTGGCCGCGTTCAATGCCGGTTTCCTCGCCTGGGCCGGCTGGATCGCCTGGCACCGGCGCGACGCGCTCGACCCGCGGCTGCTGTCGCTCACCGCGCTGACCAGCGTGCTGCTTGCGCTGCACTGGGCCAGCGCGTTCCTGATCATCGACCGCCAGCCAGGTTGGTTCACGCATGGCTTCATGCTCGGCACGCTGCTGGTGCTGGCGCAGTATTTCTCGCTGCTGGCGGCGGTGCTGCTGAGCTTCCAGAAGCGCCTGCTGGAAGCCGAGTCGCACGCGCTGGACATGGCCTTCCAGGACCCGCTCACCGGGCTGAGCAACCAGCGCTACATGTGCGCGTTGTTCGAGAACGCCCTGATCCTGGCCACCCGCCCGCACCAGCAGGTGGCGGTGATCTTCATCGACATCGACAACTTCAAGCCGATCAACGACCGCGCCGGGCACCGCGTCGGCGACGAGGTGCTCAAGGCGACGGCCGCGCGCCTGCGCCGGGCCACGCGCAGCACCGACATCTGCGCGCGCGTGGGCGGCGACGAGTTCGTCGCCATCTGCACCCAGCTCGAACAGGAGGAGCACGTGCACGAAATCGCGCGCAAGCTGCTGCATGCGCTCACCGAGGTGCTGGAAGTGGACGGCAAGCCGTACCAGCTGGGGGTGAGCATCGGCGTGAGCCTGTACCCGCAGCACGGCACCACGCTGGCCGAACTGCTGGAATGCGCCGACCGCGCCATGTACCGGATCAAGGGCAGCGGCAAGAACGGCTACCACATCCATGCCGCCGGCGAGCCGAGGGCCTGAAGCCCGCGGCCAACGGTGGAATCAGCCTTCGCGCGCGACCTGGAAGCCGGCGAAGGACTGGCTGGTCGGCATGATCTCCAGGCGGTTGACGTTCAAGTGCGGCGGCAGGTTGGCGACCCAGAAGATCTGCTCGGCGATGTCCTGCGCGGTCATCGGGTTGGCGCCCTTGTAGAGCTGGTCGCTGGCGGCCTGGTTGCCGTGGGTGCGCACCACGGTGAATTCGGTTTCGGCCATGCCCGGCTCGATCGTGGTCACGCGTACGCCGGTGCCGTGCAGGTCCGCGCGCAGGCCCAGCGAGAACTGGCTGACGAAGGCCTTGGTGCCGCCGTAGGCGTTGCCGCCGGGGTACGGGTGGATGGCGGCGGTGGAGCTGATGTTGATGATCGCGCCGCGGCGCTCGACCAGCCGCGGCAGCAGGTGGTGGGTGAGGGTGACCAGCGCGGTGACGTTGGTGTCGATCATCGTGCGCCAGTCCTCAAGGCTGGCGTGCTGCGCCGGCGCGGTGCCCTGGGCGAGGCCGGCGTTGTTGACCAGCAGGTCGATGCCGGCGAAGGCCGGCGGCAGCGCGGCCAGTGCCGCCTCCATCGCCGCGCCGTCGCGGATGTCGAAGGCGGCGGCGTGCACCGTGTCCGCGCCGAATTCGTCCACCAGCGGCTGCAGGCGCGCGGCGCGGCGGCCGGTGGCGACCACCTTCCAGCCGGCGGCGGCGAAGCGGCGGGCGGCGGCGGCGCCGAAACCGGAGGTGGCACCGGTGATCAGGGCGGTCTTGGACATGACGGGTTCCTTGGACATTGAGGTTCCTTCTCCCGCCGGGAGAAGGTGGCGCGAAGCGCCGGATGAGGGTGCGTACGAAGCAGGTAGGCCGGGGTTACGCCCCCGACGCGCGGGATGGGGGAATGCCCGTGTCGGGGATGCAATCCCGACCATGCATCATGGACTCCGTTCGCCCCTCACCCCAACCCCTCTCCTGATGGGAGAGGGGCTTCCAAAGCGGTGTTACTGGGCTTTTATGGCCATCGCCTGCAAGCCGCTGCCGTCGAGCTTGGCCTTGGCCTCGGCCAGCTCGCTGGCGCTGCCGTATGGCCCCATGCGCACGCGGTAGACGGTGTTGCCGTTGATCTGCGCCGATTCCACGCGCGCGCTCAGGCCCATCATCGCCAGCTTGGCCTTGGTCGCCTCGGCGTCGCCGGAAGCACCGAAGGCGCCGGCCTGCAGGATGTAGCGCACGTTGTCCGCCGCCGGGGCGGCAGCCGTGGCTGGGGTGGGTTCGGCCGGCTTGCGGTCGATGGCCGCGGTGGTGGTCGCCTGTGGCGCGGTGCCTGCTGCCGCCACCGGGCGCGGTGCCTCGCTTACCGGCGTCGGCAGCGGCGTGGCGGCCGGCGGCACCGGGCGGCCTTCCAGTGCGGCCTGTGCACGCTGGGCCTCGCTGTCCTGCCCGGCGCGTTCGGCGGCGGCGCGGCGTTGCGCCTCGGCCTTGGCGCTGGCGGCCAGTTCGGCGTCGGACATCTGCACTTCCTTGCCGGGCAGCAGGGTGTAGAAGTCGTACTGGGTCGCCGGCTTGCCGTCGCCAGTGGCCGGGCGCGGCAGGTCCACGCCGGCATCGAGGTCGGCGTCGGCCACCGGTACCGGCCGGGCATCGGGGTTGGGTTGCGGGCCCACGCGCAGGAAGCCGTCGCCGTCCTTCTTGAACAGGCCGGGCGCGGCCAGGAACACCACGGCCGCGATCGCCGCGCCGGCGACCAGCCATACCCAGCCGGGGGTACCGTTGCTGCTGTTGCGCCGCGCCTGGCTCTTGCCGCGTCGTGCTGCCATTTCCGCCACGTCTCCTTGCTTACATTTTTTCCGGTGCGCTCACGCCCAGCAGGCTCAGGCCGTTGGCGAGGGTCTGCCGTGCCGCGCAGGCCAGGGCGAGCCGGGCGTTGCGCGTGGCGGCATCGTCCACCAGCACCGGCGTGCCGTGATACCACGTGTGGAAGGCGTGCGCCAATTCACGCAGGTACTGCGCGACCAGGTGCGGTTCCAGCGCGACGCCGGCCGCTTCCACCACTTCCGGGTAGCGCGAGATTTCGTTCATCAACTCCAGCGAGAGGGCGTCGTCCAGCTGCGCCAGCGCAGCCAGGCCCTGTGCCTGGTCGTGGTCCAGCCCCTTCTCCTGCGCCTGGCGCAGCAGCGAGCAGACCCGGGCATGCGCGTACTGCACGTAGAACACCGGGTTGTCGTTGCTCTGCTGGCGGGCCAGGTCGATGTCGAAGGTCAGCTGCGAGTCTGGCTTGCGCGCGATCAGGAACCAGCGCACCGCGTCGGCGCCCACTTCGTCGATCAGGTCGCGCAGGGTCAGGTAGCTGCCGGCGCGCTTGGACAGCTTCACTTCCTCGCCGCCGCGCATCACCGTGACCATCTGGTGCAGCACGTATTCCGGCCAGCCCTGCGGGATGCCCACGCCCAGCGCCTGCAAACCGGCGCGCACCCGCGCCAGCGAGCCGTGGTGGTCGGCGCCCAGCTCGGTGATGGCGCGCTCGTAGCCGCGCTGCCACTTGGAGAGGTGGTAGGCCACGTCCGGCAGGAAGTAGGTGTAGGTGCCGTCGGACTTGCGCATCACGCGGTCCTTGTCGTCACCGAAGTCGGTGCTGCGCAGCCACAGCGCGCCGCCTTCCTCGTAGGTATGGCCGGAGGCGATGAGCTGCTGCACGGTTTCGGCGACCTTGCCGTCCTTGTACAGCGAGCTTTCGAGGAAGTAGATGTCGAAATCCACGCCGAACGCCGCCAGGTCCAGGTTCTGCTCGTTGCGCAGCCAGGCTACGGCGAAGCGACGGATGGAGTCGATGTCCTCGGCGTTGCCGCTGCCGGTGACGGTGCTGCCTTCCAGCTCCACGCTCTGGCCGAGCAGGTAGGCCTTGGCCACGTCGTCGATGTATTCGCCGTTGTAGGCGTCGGCCGGCCACTGTGTGTCGCCGGGCTTGAAGCCGCGCGCACGCGCCTGCACCGAGCGGGCGAGGTTCTCGATCTGCACGCCGGCGTCGTTGTAGTAGAACTCGCGCTTGGCGTTCCAGCCGTTGGCTTCCAGCACGCGGGCGATGCAGTCGCCGATCGCGCCGGCGCGGCCGTGGCCGACGTGCAGCGGGCCGGTCGGGTTGGCCGAGACGTATTCGACGCCGACGCTGCGGCCGTTGCCGCCCAGGTTGCGGCCATAGTCCTCGCCCTGGCGCAGCACGTTGACCACCTCGCGCTGGTAGGCCACCGGCGCCAGCTTGAAGTTGATGAAGCCCGGCCCGGCGATCTCGACGCTGGCGACGTCGTCGCTGGCCGGCAATGCCGCCACCAGCGCCTGCGCCAGCGCGCGCGGGTTGCTGCGCGCGGCCTTGGCCAGCAGCATCGCGGCATTGGTGGCGAAATCGCCGTGCTCGCGGGTCTTGGGCCGTTCGACCACGAAATCCGGCGGCAGGGTGTCGGCGGGCAGTGTGCCGTTGGCGCGCAAGGCTTCGATGCCTTGGCCGATCAGGGCGCGGAGGAGGGCTTTCACGTTGACGGTCTGCTTGAAGCGCGGAACTGCGTATTTTACCTGACCGGCGTGACGGCCGCTCCGGCCTTGCGGATGCGGCGGTCAGCAAGGTCAACGGAGGGTGCGCCGGGCCCGTCCTGATAGGCCCCTACAGCCAGCCACGCGCGGCCAGCGACACCGGCAGGCCGTCGCCGACGACGAAATGATCCAGCAGGCGTACCTGCACCAGCCCCAGCGCCTCGCGCAGGCGGGCGGTGATGGTGCGGTCGGCGGCGGAGGGCTCGGGGTTCCCGCTGGGGTGGTTGTGGCCGACGATCACCGCCGCGGCATTGTGCGCCAGCGCCCGCCGCACCACCTCGCGCGGGTGGATCTCGGCGCTGTCGATGGTGCCGGTGAACAATTCCTCGAAGGCCAGTGCGCGGTGCCGGGTATCGAGGAACAGCACGGCGAACACCTCGTGCGGGCGCGGCCGCAGGCGCTGGGCGAAGTAGCGCCCGGCCGCGGTCGGGTCGGTCAGCGCGGTGCCGCGCTCCAGGTCGGCGGCGAGGTGGCGCTGGCCCAGCTCCAGCGCGGCGGCGATGCCGCAGGCGCGGGCCGGCCCCAGCCCCGGCAGCTGCGCCAGTTCGCGCGCGCTGCGGTCCAGCAGCCGGCGCAGCGGGCCGTGGTGCTGCAGCAGGTGGCGCGCGGTCTGCACCGCGTCGCGGCCACGCAGGCCGGAACCGAGGAAGATCGCCAGCAGCTCGGCGTCGGACAGGCTGCCGGCGCCATGCGCCAGCAGCTTCTCGCGGGGGCGTTCGGTGCTGGGCCAGTCGCGGATGTGCATGCCCAAAGCATGGGTGCGGCGTGCACCCGGAGTAATAAGCGGCGGCAGACCCTTCGGGTAAGCTAAAGATTCTTGTGCAGGTAGGAACTTTCCCCCCGTGACTGGCCCACATTCCCATGCCCAGGCGCCTGCGCGGCCGCTGGAAGGACGCAAGCTGCTGCTGTGCGTCGGTGGCGGCATCGCCGCCTACAAATCGCTGGAGCTGGTGCGCCGGCTGCGCGATGCCGGCGCCCGCGTGCAGGTGGCGATGACCGAGGGCGCGCAGCAATTCGTCACCCCGCTCAGTTTCCAGGCGCTGTCCGGCCAGCCGGTGCGCACCACGCTGTGGGACGGCGCCGCCGAGCAGGCGATGGGCCACATCGAGCTGGCGCGCTGGGCCGACCGCGTGGTCATCGCCCCGGCCACCGCCGACCTGCTGGCGCGGCTGGCCAATGGCCATGCCGACGACCTGGTGACCACGCTGTGCCTGGCCACCACCGCGCCGGTGACGGTATGCCCGGCGATGAACCACCGCATGTGGCTGCACCCGGCCACCCAGGCCAACCTCGCGCTGCTGCGCGGGCGCGGCGTGCAGGTGATCGGGCCGGAGGATGGCCCGCTGGCCGAAGGCGAATCCGGCCCCGGCCGGCTCAGCGAGCCGGACGCGATCGTCGCCGCGCTGGCCGCCGACCCCGTACCCGCGGCCGCGCCCGACCGCCTGAACGGCGTGCGCGTGCTGATCAGCGCCGGGCCGACCTACGAGGACCTCGACCCGGTGCGCTACGTCGGCAACCGCTCCAGCGGCAAGATGGGCTACGCACTGGCCGCCGCCGCCGCGCGCCGCGGCGCGCAGGTGGTACTGGTCAGTGGTCCGGTGCAGATCGCCACGCCGCCCGGCGTGCGCCGCATCGACGTGCGCTCGGCCGCGCAGATGCGCGAGGCGGTGCTGGCCGAGCTGCCGGCCGACATCTACATCGGCGCCGCCGCGGTGGCCGACTACACGCCGCAGCAGGTATCGCCGCAGAAGCTGAAGAAGACGCCCGGCAGCCACACGCTGGTGCTGGAACTGGTGCGCACCGCCGACATCCTGGCCGAGGTGGCGGCGCAGGAGGACGCGCTCAAGCTGGTGGTCGGCTTCGCCGCCGAAACCCACGACGTGGAGAAATACGCGCGCGGCAAGCTGGTCGACAAGCACCTGGACCTGATCATCGCCAACCAGGTCGGCATCGCCGGCGGCGGCTTCGAGAGCGACCAGAACGCCGCCACCGCCTACTGGGCCGACGGCCAGCGGGACTTCCCGGGCACCGCCAAGACCCAGCTGGCCGAACAGCTGCTGGACCTGATCACCGAGAGGCTGGACGCATGAGTACCGACAACGCATTGCAGCCATTGCAGGTACAACTGCTCGACCCGCGCTTCGGCGACGCCTGGCCGCTGCCGGCCTACGCCACCGAGGCCAGCGCCGGGCTCGACCTGCGCGCGGCCACCGAGGCGCCGATGACGCTGCAGCCGGGCGACACCGCGCTGCTGCCCAGCGGCATCGCCATCCACATTGCCGACCCCGGCTTGTGCGCGGTGGTGCTGCCGCGCTCGGGGCTGGGTCACCGCCACGGCATCGTGCTCGGCAACGGCACCGGCCTGATCGACGCCGACTACCAGGGGCCGCTGCTGATAAGCGTGTGGAACCGCGGCCGCGAGCCGTTCACCATCGAGCCGGGCGACCGCATCGCGCAGCTGGTGGTGATGCCCATCGCCCGCGTGGCCTTGCAGGTGGTGGATACTTTCACTGACAGTGCGCGGGGAACGGGTGGATTCGGCCATACCGGCGTGCGCTGACGGGGGAGATGCGCGATGAGCGAGGGGAATGAAGGCCGGCGCAAGGCTGCCGGGTTGGGGCGCTCGGCGCCGCTGCTGGCGGTGTTGCTGCTGTTGCTGGCCGGCTGGTTCGGCTGGAGTGCCTTCGACCAGTGGCAACAAGCCGATACCGGCACCGCGCTGGAGCAGGCCCGCGACCAGGCCGTGACCGCCGTCGGCAAGGCCGTGGCCGAGCAGAACGCGCAGTTCGCCCGCCAGCTCGAACGCGAACCGGTGAAGGCCGCGCTGGCGGCCGGCGACGCCGAGGCCGCCGCCAACGCGCTGCGGGAAACCTGGACCGGCGTGGACGAAGTGCAGGTGTTCGACGCCACCTTGGCCGCCGCCTACGCCGACCCGGCGGCCTTCGGCTATTCGCGGCTGGCGCTGCTGGAGCTGGCGATGAGCGAAGGCAAGCCGGTGGCGCGCGTGGTGCGCGACGGCAATGGCCCGCGGCTGGGGCTGGCCGCGCCGGTGCAGTTGCAGGACCGCGCGGCGGTGGCCTACGTGCGCCAGCCGCTGGCCCGCCTGACCGCGGTGTTCGACATGCTGCAATCGCCGGAAAGCGCCTTTCTCGGCCTGCGCCAGGGGGCCTTCACCGTCGTGCGGAAGGGCAACAGCGGCCTCGGCGGCGGTGCCGACGCACTGGCCCGGCCGGTGCCCGATACCGGCCTGCGCGTGGTCGCCGAACTGCCCGACGCCGCCGAAGGCCCGATGGGGCTGGGTACGGTCGCCTGCGCGGTGGTGGCTGCATTGCTGGCGCTGGTGGCGTTGCTGCTGCTGGTTGGCCGCAAGCGCCTGCCGCCGCTGCGCCGCAAGGCCGCCGCGGAGCCGGCCGACGGCGGTGTCACTCTGCAGCAGGCGCTGGAACAGGAACCGCTGCCGGTGGCGCCGGCAGCGGAAGGCACGGGCGACGACGCCGGTGAGGCCGCCCCCGCCGTGCCGGAAGCCGACGCGGTGGTCCCGGGGATCTTCCGCGCCTACGACATCCGCGGCGTGGTCGGCAGCGAGCTGAACGCCACCGTGGCCCGGCTGGTCGGCCAGGCCATCGGCAGCCAGATGCAGGCGCAGGGGCTGCGCGACGTGGTGGTCGGCCGCGACGGCCGCCTGTCCGGCCCGGAGCTGGCCAACGCGCTGATCGACGGCCTGCGCCGCGCCGGCTGCGAGGTCATCGACATCGGCATGGCGCCGACGCCGGTGGTGTATTTCGCCGCCTACCACCTGCGCGCCGGCAGCTGCGTGGCGGTCACCGGCAGCCACAACCCACCGGACTACAACGGCTTCAAGATCGTCATCGGCGGCGAAACCCTGGCCGGCGAGGCGATCACCGCACTGTACGAGCGCATCCGCGACGGCCGCCTGCACCTTGCCGACGCACCGGGCAGCCTGCAGCAGCGCGAGGTCATCGACGACTACGTGCAGCGCATCGGCGACGACGTGCAGCTGGACCGCCCGCTCAAGGTGGTGGCCGACGCCGGCAACGGCGTGGCCGGCGCGGTGGCGCCGCAGCTGCTGGAAGCCATCGGCGCGGAGGTCATCCCGCTGTACTGCGAGGTCGACGGCGAGTTCCCGAACCACCACCCGGACCCGAGCGAGCCGCGCAACCTCGAGGACCTGGTGCAGATGGTCCAGCGCTTCGACGCCGACCTCGGCGTGGCCTTCGACGGCGACGGCGACCGCCTCGGCGTGGTGACGAAGGACGGCCGGATCGTGTTCGCCGACCGCCTGCTGATGCTGTTCGCCGCCGACGTGCTGGTGCGCAACCCCGGCGCACTGGTCATTTACGACGTCAAGTGCACCGGCAAGCTGCCCGACTACATCCTGCGCAACGGCGGCAGCCCGATGATGTGGAAGACCGGGCATTCGCTGGTCAAGGCGAAGATGCGCGAGACCGACGCCGAGCTGGCCGGCGAGATGAGCGGCCATTTCTTCTTCAAGGAGCGCTGGTACGGCTTCGACGACGGCCTGTACGCCGCCGCGCGGCTACTGGAAATCCTCGCCCAGCGCGAGGAGGCCCCGGACGAGGTGCTGGCCGAGCTGCCCGACGCGGTCGCCACCCCGGAACTGAAGGTGCCGGTGGCCGAGGGCACCCAGCATGCACAGGTGGCGCTGGTGGTGGCCGCCGCGCAGGCCGAGGATTCGCCGTTCGCCGCCGCGCGCATCTCCACCATCGACGGCCTGCGCGTCGATTTCCCCGACGGCTGGGGCCTGGTGCGCGCCTCCAACACCACGCCGGTGCTGGTGCTGCGTTTCGAGGGCGACGACGAGGCCGCGCTGGAGCGGATCAAGGCGCTGTTCCGCGAACAGCTGCAAAAGGTGCTGCCCGACGTCGAGCTGTCCTTCTGACTGACTGTAGGAGCGCACCTTGGTGCGCGATGGGGCCTCACCGGGAAAGCTTCATCGCGCACCAAGGTGCGCTCCTACGGGTATTGCCGATGGCCTGGATCGCCCGTCCCCTGCACGCCGCCGCTCAGCCGTGCGGCGCGACCTCGCCGGCCGGGGCGATGCCCTTGAGCACCCGGTAGCGGGCCAGGGTTTCGTCGATCTCCACGTCCAGCGCCTTGCGCTGGCGCTCGAACGCGGCCTGCAACCGCAGTTGCGCCTGCAGCTCGCGGTGGCGCTGGCGGATGTCGTCGGCCTGCTTGTCGGCGACCTTCTGCCCGGACAGCTCCTTGTTGCCGGCCGCCTGCAGCTGCGTGGCCAGCGCGTCGCGCAGGCTGGCCACGTTGTAGGCGGCGGTCTGGATGTTGTTGTCGACGATCGCCGCGCGTTCGTTGAACACGCGGCGCAATGCGTCCTCGCTGCCGTAGGTGGACAGCATCGCCTGCTCGGTGCGCTTGCGGGTTTCCACCGCGGCCGCATCCACCTGCGCCTGCGCCGCGGCCAGCGCGGCGTCGGCCTGTTCCTCGGCGGTGAGCGCGCGCTGCACCTCGGCGCTGCGCAGGCCGCTGCGCGCGTTGAACTCCTCGCGCGCGTTGTTCACCGCCTCGGCCGGCAGCGTGTCCGAGCAGATGCGGCGCCCGCCCTCGTCCCAGCAATACAGCTTCTTGCCGGCTTCCGGCTTGTTCTGCGCCAGCGCCGGCAGGGCCAGCGCGGCCAGCGCCAGCAGCGCCGTGGCGCCGGTCTTGGACGGATTTCGCATCATCGCAGCCCCCTGCGGTCAGCTCGTTGGATTGCTTCCGTACTGGCCGCGGTAGGCCAGCAGCGGTTCCCGGTAGCCGACAAGTTCCGGGTTCCCGGAGGCGAATGCAAGCAGGTCGGCCAGGTTGGCCACGGCGATCACCGGGATGCCGGTCTCGGCGGCCACGGCCTGCGCGGCGGAGCGGCGGTCGTCCTCGGAGGCGATCTCCTGGCGGTCCAGCGCAACGACAATACCGGCCGGGATGCCGCCCGCGGCGCGGATGGTGGCCAGCGCCTCGCGGATGGCGGTGCCGGCGGTGATCACGTCGTCGATGATCAGGATGCGCTTGCCGGCCATGTCCGCGCCGATCAGGCTGCCGCCCTCGCCGTGGTCCTTGGCCTCCTTGCGGTTGAAGGTAAGCGGCAGGTTGCGGCCGCGGTGCGAGAACTCGCAGGCGATCGCGGTGGCCAGCGGGATGCCCTTGTAGGCCGGGCCGAACAGCTGGTCGAAGGCGATCTCGGCGCCGTCGATGGCGTCGGCGTAGCAGTTGCCCAGCTGGGCCAGCGCCAGGCCGGTGTCGAAACGGCCGGCATTGAAGAAGTACGGGCTGACGCGGCCGGACTTGAGGGTGAACTGGCCAAAGCGCAGGGCGTCCGCATTCAGCGCCAGCTGCAGGAAACGGGAACGATGGTCACTCATGGTGCTGCGGTTTCTTGTCGTCTGGTAAAGGTGGCTAGGGTAAAGCATGGCTTCGGCGAATGCTGGCGCCGGCGGTATGCTGTGCCGCTCCCCCAGGCCGCCAGCGGGTTTCCATGCGCATCATCAGCTTCAACGCCAACGGCATCCGTTCGGCCACCAGCAAGGGTTTCGGCGACTGGTTCGCCCGCCAGCAGGCCGACGTGCTGTGCATCCAGGAAACCAAGGCGCAGGAGGCGCAGCTGGCCGACCCGCTGTTCCGCCCCGATGGCCACCACTGCTTCTACCGCGACGCCATCACCAAGAAGGGCTACAGCGGGGTGGCGATCTGGAGCCGGCGCGCGCCGGACGAGGTGCGCACCGCGCTGGGCTGGGCGCCGTTCGACGACGAAGGCCGCTATATCGAGGCGCGCTTCGGCAACCTGAGCGTGGTGTCGTTCTACATCCCGTCCGGTTCCTCGGGCGAACTGCGCCAGGGCTTCAAGTTCGAGGTGATGGAATGGCTGCGGCCGATTCTCGCCGGATGGCTGGCCAGCGGCCGCGACTACGTGCTGTGCGGGGACTGGAACATCGTCCGTACCGCGCTGGACATCAAGAACTGGAAATCCAACCAGAAGAACTCCGGCTGCCTGCCCGCAGAGCGCGACTGGCTCAATGGCCTGTGCGCCGACCTGCCCGGCGACGCCGAACCGGCCAGCGGCCGCGGCTGGGTGGACGCCTACCGCGCGCTGCACCCGCAGGGGCAGGACTACACGTGGTGGAGCAACCGCGGCGCGGCGCGTGCCAACAACGTCGGCTGGCGCATCGACTACCAGTTCGCCACCCCCGGCCTGCGCGAGCGCCTGCGCGGCTGCTCGATCTACCGCGACGAGCGCTTCTCCGACCACGCCCCGTTCATCGTGGACTACGACCTGTGAGCGAAGCGGCGGTGAAGCGCCGCCAGGGCTGGCGCGAGGTGCTGGGCAACCTGCGCCAGCGCAAGGTGCTGGCGATGCTGCTGCTGGGCTTCAGTTCGGGGCTGCCGATCTACCTGGTCGGCAACACGCTCGGCTTCTGGATGCGCAAGGAAGGCATCGAGCTGGACACCATCGGCTTCCTGTCGTGGGTGGGGCTGGCGTATTCGCTGAAGTTCCTGTGGGCGCCGATCGTCGACAAGACCGACGTGCCGGTGCTGGGGCGGATGCTCGGGCGGCGGCGCGGCTGGATGCTGTTGTCGCAGCTGGTCGCGGCGCTGGCGCTGGTGGGCATGGCGCTGGTCCAGCCCAAGGGCGGCAATCTGCTCGTGCTGGGCCTGTCGCTGGAACATCTGCTGGTATTCGGCGTGCTGGCCACGGTGGTCGCCTTCGCCTCGGCCACGCAGGATATCGTCATCGATGCCTGGCGCATCGAGGTGGCCGACAACAGCGAGCAACTGGGCCTGCTGACCGCCTCCTCGGCGCTGGGCTACCGCACCGCGCTGCTGGTCACCGACGCGCTGATCCTGATCATCGCCGCGCGCGTGGGTTGGCAGCTGTCCTACGAAATCATGGCGGTGCTGCTGGGGCTGGGCGTGGCCGCCGTGGCGCTGGCGCGCGAGCCGGTGCGGGCCGTGGTCGCCGTGCACGAACAGGCCGCGCGCCTGTGGACCCCGCGCGGCCTGTTCGACGCGCTGGTCGGCCCGTTCCTGATGTTCTTCCGCGAGCACCGCAGCGGCGCGCTGCTGATCCTGGCGGCGATCAGCATCTACCGCATGGCCGACTTCGTGATGGGGCCGATGGCCAACCCATTCTATGTCGACCTGGGCATGGACGAGGACACGGTGGGCGCGGTGCGCGGCTCGGTCGGGCTGGTCGCCACCTTCGTCGGCATCGCCCTGGCCGGGGTGGTGTCGGTGCGCTGGGGGGTGATGGCGGCGCTGCTGGTGGGCGCCATCCTCGGCCCCTGCTCGAACCTGGCCTTCGCATGGCTGGCCCACGTCGGCCCCGGCAGGCTCGAGTTCGCCATAGCGATGGCGGTGGACAACCTGTCCAGCGGCTTTGCCGGCACTGCGCTGATCGCCTACATGTCCAGCCTGACCAGCATCGGCTACACCGCCACCCAGTACGCCCTGCTCAGCTCGTTCTACGCGATGCCGGGCAAGGCGCTGAAGGGCTTCTCCGGCATGACGGTGCAGCACCTGGCGCAGGGCCGTACCCTGCTGGAGGGCTATGCGCTGTTCTTCGTCGGTACCGCGCTGTTGGCCATCCCGGTGCTGTTGCTGTGCCTGGCATTGGCGGCGATGCAGGCGCGCAGGCGGGCCGCACCGGTATGAGCGGGACGTCGCAGCTTGGCGTCGCGCCCGTTGAAACCGGCCACGGCCTCGCCGATGATCCGGGGCGGGGGGACCGGCTGGATGGCGGGCGCGATGAAATGGCCGACGTGATCTTGCGGGATGTCGACCCGCTGCTGCTTGAGCGCATTCGCCGTTTGGCGGTGGCGCGTGGCTGGACCCGCGAATACACCTGCATGGTGCTGCTCGAGCAGGGCCTGTTCGCCGGCGAGCACGAAATGAGCCACGGCTTCGGGAATATCGAGGTGGATGCGCTGTCCGAGGCCATCCACGCCCTGCAGGCGCTGCCGGCCGGCGCCGAGTTCGGCTGACCACTCTTCGCGGATCGACGTAGGTGTCGGGCTTGCCCGGCACGGGGCTTGGCCGCCGATGCTTCCGGCACTCACGCCGGATGAATCGCCCCGAGGATCCGCGGCCCGCGCGCGCCGGTGACCGCCGGCAGGTTGCCGGGACGCCCGGCCAGGGTTTCGCGCGCCAGCCACGCAAACCCCATCGCTTCCATGAAATCCGGGTCCAGCCCATGTTCGGCGCTGGACACGACCGCCACGCCGGGCAGCCGCGCGCCGATCCGCCGCAGCAACGGCGGATTGCGCACGCCGCCGCCGCAGACCAGCAGCCGCCGCACCCCGGGCAGGTGCGCCAGCAGCGCGTCGGCGACCGTGGCGGCGGTGAGTTCCAGCAGCGTGGCCTGCACGTCGGCCGGCGCCAGCGCCGGCTCGCCCAGTCGCGCCTGCACCCAGTCGAGGTGGAACTGCTCGCGCCCGGTGCTCTTGGGCGGTGACAGCGCGAACCACGGCTCGGCCAGCAGCCGCGCCAGCAATGCCGCATCGACCCGCCCGCCAGCGGCAAACGCGCCATCGGCGTCGAAAGGAGTACCGAGGTGGCGCTGGCACCAGCCGTCCAGCAGCGCGTTGGCCGGGCCGGTGTCGAACCCGCGCAGGCCGCCGTCGCGCGCGATCAGGCTCAGGTTGGCGATGCCGCCCAGGTTCAGCACCGCACGGTCCTCGTCGCCGCTGCCCAGCATCGCCAGGTGGAAGGCCGGCATCAGCGGCGCGCCCTGCCCGCCGGCGGCGACGTCGCGGCGGCGGAAGTCGGCCACGGTGGCGATGCCGGTCAGCTCGGCGATGCGGCTGGCGTCGCCGAGCTGCCAGGTGAAGGCCGGTTCGGCGGCGGGGCGGTGGCGGATGGTCTGCCCGTGCGAGCCGATGGCACGCACCTGCGCGCGGTCCACGCCTGCCTGCGCCAGCAACCCGTTGGCGGCCTCGGCGAAGGCGATGCCGACCCGCGCATCCAGTTGCCCCAGCGCGTCCAGCGACGTCGGCTCGCGGCCCTGGCCGAGCGCGACCAGTTCGGCGCGCAGCGCCGGCTGCCAGCCGAACGTGTGCCCGTGCACGAAGCGGCAGCCGCCTTTGGTGGGGAACTGCACCAGCGCCGCATCGATGCCGTCGGCACTGGTGCCGGACATCAGGCCGAGGAACAGCGGCAATCGTGGATCGGCGGCGGGCATGGGACGTCCGGAAAGAAAGCGGGCAGGGAAGCTTCGAGGCTCCCTGCCCGCATCGTCAATGCATGTCTGCTCTGGATCAGCCGCGCTTGTCGGCCGCGGCGGTGGCGGGCTTGTCGCCGCCGGCCCGGGCATAGAGCATCTCCTCCATGCCGCGGATGCGAGCCATTGCCGGCGCGGTCTGCGCACGGAACGCGACCAGGGCGGCGCCCTTGAGCGGTTCCGGCGGCGGCATCGTCACCGAGGCCGGGTTGCGCTGCTGGCCATTGACGCGGAATTCGTAGTGCAGGTGCGGGCCGGTGGCCAGGCCGGTCATGCCCACGTAGCCGATCACCGTGCCCTGGCTCACGCGCTGCCCGGCCTTGATCTTGCCGAAGCGCGACATGTGGCCGTACAGCGTGCTGTAGCCACGGCCGTGGTCGAGGATCACCACGTTGCCGTAGCCGCGCTGGGTGCCTGCGAACTGCACGCGGGCATCGCCGGCGGCCATGATCGGGGTGCCGGTGCGCGCGGCGTAGTCGATGCCCTTGTGGCCGCGGATCGTGCCCAGCACCGGATGCTTGCGCATGCCGAAGGTGGAGCTGATGCGGGTATAGCTCACCGGCATGCGCATGAAGCTCTTCTTCAGCGGCCGGCCGTCGATGTCGAAGTATTCGGTCTTGCCGCCATGCTCGTAGCGGAAGCCGGTGTAGGTCTTGCCGCCGGTGGTGAACGTGGCCGCGAGGATCTTGCTGGTGTCGATGCGCTCGCCTTCGCGCCAGGTTTCGTCCAGCACCACGCTGAAGCGGTCGCCGCGCTGCACTTCGCGGGAGAAATCGATGTCGTAGTTGAATATCTCCTCGGTCATCGTGGCGATGGCCGAGGGGCTCAGCCCGGCCTTGCGCGCGGCCGCGTACAGCGAGCTGGTGATCTCGCCGCTGGTCACCACGGTACGGGTGCTGGTGACGCGTTCCAGCACCTGCTCCTGGATCTTCCCGCCCTGTAGCGACAGCTGCACGCGGTGGTTGGCGTCGCGGTCGAAGCGCAATGCACGCAGCTCGCCGTCCACCGGCAGGTCGAAGGCGATCTCGGCGCCGGGGCGCAGCCGGGTCAGCACCTCGCGGGTGCCGGGGTGCTCCAGCACCTGGTGCATCACCGTGGCCGGCACGCCCACCGAGGCGAACAGGCCGCTCAGCGTCTGCCCCGGCTCCACCCGCAGCACCTGCCAGCTGTCGCCGGGCACCTCGCTGCGGTGGGTGGGGGGAAGCGGCGGCAGCGGCAGCGCCAGCGTTGCCTGCGAAACCGGCAGCACCTGCTCGATGGAATTGGAGAAGCCCGGGACGATGGTCGCCGCCAGCGCGCCGATGGTCGCGAACAGGCTGGCGTGGATCCAGTGCCGGCGCGTCCAGCGCTCGTTGAACGCGGCCGGGAAGTGCTGCTTCAGCTTCCGATGCAGGGCGGTGTCGTGCAGGACATGGAGTCGTTCCTGGAAGCGCTGTTTGCGCGCATGGCCGTGATCGGGTTGGGACATCTCGCGTTTCTCTGGCCGGCCCGGATCGTGGGCCCAAACGCGGGTAACATAGACACCTGAAAATACCGCGTCAAACCATTGAGCCGCATGGCTTTTTGATGAATTGGGCGGTTAACCTCCACTTAACACCATTCATGCCTTGCGGCGAAGCCGGAGTTCCACGCGTGTCCTCGATTGATGAAGCCCTTGCCCAGATCGGCCGCGGAGCCGACGAAGTCCTCAAGCTGGACGAACTGCGCCAGCGTCTGGAAAGCGGTCGCCCGCTGCGGGTAAAGGCCGGCTTCGACCCCACCGCTCCCGACCTGCACCTGGGCCACACGGTGCTGCTGAACAAGCTGCGCCAGTTCCAGGACCTCGGCCACCAGGTCATCTTCCTGATCGGCGACTTCACCGGCATGATCGGCGACCCCACCGGCAAGAACGTCACCCGCAAGCCGCTTACCCGCGAGGACGTGCTGGCCAACGCCCGCACCTACGAAGAGCAGGTGTTCAAGGTGCTCGACCGCGAGCGCACCGAGGTCCGCTTCAATTCCGAATGGTTCGGCAAGATGGGCGCGGCCGACATGATCAAGCTCGCCGGCCAGTACACCGTGGCGCGCATGCTCGAGCGCGACGACTTCGCCAAGCGCTACGCCGCCCAGCAGTCCATCGCCATCCACGAGTTCCTCTACCCGCTGGTGCAGGGCTACGACTCGGTGGCGCTGGAGGCCGACGTCGAACTCGGCGGCACCGACCAGAAGTTCAACCTGCTGATGGGCCGCGGCCTGCAGGAGCACTACGGGCAGAAGCCGCAGATCGTGCTGACCATGCCGCTGCTGGAAGGGTTGGACGGCGTCAACAAGATGTCCAAGTCGCTGGGCAACTACATCGGCATCAGCGAGCCGGCCATCGACATCGTCACCAAGACCATGAAGATCGACGACACGCTGATGTGGCGCTGGATCGACCTGCTCAGCTTCGACATCTCCATCGCCGAGGCCGCGCAACTGCGCGCCGACGTCGAGGCCGGAAGCATCAACCCGCGCGAGATCAAGCTGCGGCTGGCGCGTGAGCTGGCCACCCGCTTCCACGATGCCGCTGCCGCCGAACAGGCCATCGCCGGCTGGAACGCCGCGGTGACCGGGCAGGGCGACATCACCCAGTTGCCCCTACAGGAAGTGGCCATCCCGGCCGAAGGCCTGCGCATTGGCGCGTTGCTCACCGCCGCCGGCCTGACGCCGAGCAACTCGGAAGCCTCGCGCAAGCTCAAGGAGCGCGCGGTCAAGGTCGACGGCAACGTCGTCGAAGACCCGCAGACCGTGCTGCAGCCCGGTTTCGAGGGCCTGTTGCAGGTGGGCAAGCGCAACTTCGCGCGGGTCCTGCTGGTCGCGGGTTGAGGCAACCGCGCCACGCAAGCTGAACCGCGATGGGGCGATATGCGGGAAATTTCCCGTGCCCCCTTCACAAAGCTGCAACACAGGCACATACTTCCGCTCCCTCGCCGCCGGCCCACGCGGTCAACGGCGAAGGAAGTCGAATTCACCACTTTTTAGGTGTTGACGGAAACAAAAAGCCGGTCATAATAGGCGGCTCGCTTCGGCGCTGGCCCTTTGGGGTTGGGTTGAAGGGTCAACACTCTCCAACGAGGTGTTGACGGCAACGAA
>NZ_LDJP01000001.1 GCF_001431505.1 Stenotrophomonas daejeonensis | reverse complement strand
CGAAGCCGGCCCGAAGGGCATGCCGCAGGAGCGGCATGCAAGGGCGGATGGGGAGCAAGCGAAATCCAGATGGTTCAACCATCATCGACTTCGCTCGCCCCTCACCCCAACCCCTCTCCCGATGGGAGAGGGGCTTCAATCTCGGCGGGCGGCGGCGTCACGCCTGGCGCGGTCACCGAGCTGGCGTTGCAGCAGCGGGTCGAGCCGGATCGGCCGGTCCCAGTGGTCGTAGCTGGCCACCAGCGCATGCCGCACCGCGCGCCAATGCAGGTTGTCGGGCGCCACCGGCAGTGTCTGCACCACGGCTTTCCAGCCCTCGTCCGGATGCTGCGCACGCGCGCGCACCGGCTCGCGGCAACTGGTGCCGATGGCCTTGCCCCAGAAACAGGCGAACCAGACGTCGGCGGCCGCCCAGCCGTGCTGTCGCATCAGCGCTTCGGGATAGCCGCGCCGTGCACCGCCGTAGCGCACCAGTTCATCGACGAAGGCGTCCGGGTAGCGCTCGGCATAGCGGTTGACGTCGGCCAGTTGCCGGTCGAGCCAGGCATCGCCGGTGCCGGGGACATAGGCGGCGCCTTCGTCCGATGGCGTGGCCTCGCCGGTGGACTGCCCCAACGCCGGTAACGCGGTTGCGCCGCACAGCAGCAACACGGCAAGCAGCGCGTGGCGTGCTGCTGCCCCTGCTCGCGGCGCACGCGCGTTCACGCGGTTCCGGCCTCGATGGCGGCCACCACCTGCGGCCATTGCCACGCGGTATCGGCCAGGCGCAGGCGCGGTTCGTCGGCGGCGACGCCATGTTCGGCCTCGTGCGCCCAGGTCACCGCGTACGGGGTATGCACGCCCCAGCTGCCCAGCGCCAGCACCGGCTCGATGTCCGAGCGCAGCGAGTTGCCGACCATCACGAAGCGCTCGGCCGGCAGGTCGAACTCGGCCAGCACCCGCGCGTAGGTCTGCGGGTCCTTCTCCGAGACGATCTCGATCCGCGGGAACAGGTCGCGCAGCCCGGAGCGCTCGATCTTCTGCTCCTGGTGGAACAAATCGCCCTTGGTGATCAGCACCACCGGCCAGCGCGCGGCGATGGCGGCCACCGCCTCGCGCACGCCGTCGATGACCTCGACCGGATGTTGCAGGGTGCGGCGGCCGATCTCGACGATCTCGTGCAGGTGGCGCGCGGAAATGCGCTCGCCGGTCAGCTCGATGGCGGCCTCGATCATCGACAGGGTCATGCCCTTGGCGCCGTAGCCGAACACCGCCAGGTTGCGCCGCTCCACCTTGAGCAGGTGCCGGGCGGTGCCGGCGTCGTGCAGGTCGATGTAGTGGCCGAGGATGGATTCGAAGTCCTGCTCGGCACGGCGGTAATAGTCTTCGCTCTTCCAGAGCGTGTCGTCGCCGTCGAAGCCGACCAGGCCGATGGCGGAAGCGGTGTTCGGGGAAGTCATGGGCGCAGGATAGCAACCTGCCGCGGCCGGAGGGAGCGGCCCGCGGCCGCTCCCTCCGGTTCAATGCATGGATGCGCCGGCGCGTGGTTCAGCGCTGCTGTGCGGCGGTATAGGCACGGTATTCGTCGGTCGTCAGCTTGCCGTCCTTGTCGGCGTCGGCGGCGTCGAAGACCGACGCCAGGCCGGCGTGGGCCTGCGACTCGGCGCGGCTGATGGCGCCGTCGCCATCGGTATCCAGGCTCTCCCACGACTGGTCGCCGGATGCAGCGGCCGCGGCATCGGCGGCGGTACCCTGCTGCGCCTGCGTCGCCGGGTCCTGGGTCTGCGGCTGCGGTTCCGGCTGGGTCTGCTGGGCGAAGGCGGGCATGGCCAGCATGGCACCGGCGGCGGCAACGAGGGCGAACAGCGGGTTGCGGTTGCGAACGGTCATCGGATGTTTCCTCCTGCGATTCGGGGTGCGCGGTGATTCCGCACGGCCCCACCCTCGCAAGCCCGCCCTGAACTCCGTTTGTGGCGGAAATCCGCGGCGAATGCATCGTTAACCCTTGCCGCGGCGGGATCGGTTACGGCACTGGTTAGGTCGACGTGAGCGGCCGGTGAGGCGCGCATTCGGGCGTTCCATCCATGAACCCGCCACCGCCCGGAAGCGGCGTTCAATCGCCGCCGGTGTCACCTTCCCGCGTCACCTGCGAACTGAACGCCCGCCATCCCAGCCCCACGCCGACCAGTGCGCCGATCACTTCCAGCACGACGCGCGTGCCCAGTTGGTCCGGATCGTGGATGCTCGCCAACGCCAGCCGCGCGTAGAGCGGCGACTCCAGCCGCACCATGCCCAGCGAGAACATCTTCCAGATGTCCACGCCGGCGCCGATGGCGACGGCAGCCAGGCAGGCCCAGCCGATGGCGTGGCCCTGCGACAGCCCGATGCGGCGGCAGACCTGCCACCACAGCATGAACACCACGAAGCCGACCGCCAGCGCGATCAGGGCGGCTTCCAGCGAGCCGAGCAGGCCGTAGTGCAGTTGCAGGTTCATCGGGTACCGGTCGTTGGCGGGAGGCCCGCAGTGTATCCGGGCCGCGCCGGCGGCACGGCTCAGCGTACCGGGAAGTCGTAGGCGGTGCCGGGCGTCGGCTCCGGCTGGAAGGTGTAGTGCCACCATTCCATCGGGTAGTTGGCGAAGCCTTCGGCACGCATCGCCTCCAGCAGGCGCTGCCGGTTGCGGCGCTGCGACGGGGTGATCTCCGTGCTGTCGGTGTGGGCCAGCGGGTCGAAGCGGTCGAAGCCGGTGCCCATGTCCCGTTCCACGCAGGTGCCGCCACGGCAGTCGAGCAGGCCCAGGTCGACGGTGGCGCCGCGGCTGTGGCCGGACTGCGCGGCGATGTAGCCCTGCTCCTCCAGCAGGCCCTTGTCGATGTTCGGGTAGTAGCGGGCCTTGGCCAGCTGGTCGGCGGGGTCGTCGACCCAGCGCATGAACGACTGCACCGCGCGCACCGGGCGGTAGCAGTCGTACAGGCGCAGCGCGTGGCCCTGCGCCTGCAACCGGCGCTGCACCCGCGCCAGCGCCTGCGCGGCCGCGGCATGCAGGTAGCAGCGCGGCGCCTCGTAGCCGGGCACCGGGCGGCCGGTGAAGTTGTCGCTGCCGGCATAGCGCATGTCCGGCACGAAGCCCGGCGCCAGCGTGGCGACGTCGAGCATGCCGGCCTGCGCCGGGTCGGACGCCGGCGATATCGCCGGCACGTCACCGGCTGCCGCGCCGGCCGGGATCAGCAACGACGCGGCGATCACGACCATGTGCCGGAGCGGATGGACCATGCGGCGACCTCAGCGCCTGCCGGCGTCGGCCGCCAGCGCGTGCAGGATGCGCAGGTCCTCGGCATCCAGTTCGCCGCCGTCCAGGCCGCGAAAATGGTTGCGGAAGGCGCGCACGGTGGCTTCGCGGTCATCGAGCGGGTAGCCGACCAGCCGCAGCGCCGCCCACGGGTCGAAGCCGTCCGGCGCCGGCGGCGCATCGGCCGCCGGCCAGCGGCCGAAGCCGGCCTCGGCCAGCCGCCGCCACGGGAACAGCGGGCCCGGGTCGATCTTGCGGGTGGGTGCGAAATCCTGGTGCCCGACCACCTGCGTGCGCGGGATGCGCAGGCGCGTGCACAGGTCATCCAGCAGCACCAGCAGGCTATCGATCTGCGCCGGGGCGAACGGCGAGCGGCCGTCGTTGTCCAGCTCGATGCCGATCGAGGCGGAATTGATGTCGGTGATCGTGCCCCAGCTGCCGGCGCCACCGTGCCAGGCACGCCGTTCGTCGCTGACCAGCTGGTAGCGCTGGCCGTCGCGGCCGATCAGGTAGTGCGCGCTGACCGGGCCGCCGCTGTTGCGGCTGCGCAGCGTGTCCAGGCTGTGCTGCACCGAATCCTGCTCGGTGTAGTGGATGACGATCAGGACGGGCCGGCGCAGGTCGTGGTTCGGCGAGGGCACCCAGGTGGCCAGCGGGTTGCGCGCGGGTACGTGGCCGCAACCGGCCAGCAGCGCGGTGGCCAGCAGCAGCGGGAACGTCGCAAGTCGGATCTGCATCGTGTTCATGCCGGTATCGTGCCTGAAGTGAACATCATGACCGTGCATCGCCGCGTCACCGGCAATCGCCGACGCGGCTGAATTCCAGGTCCTGGAAGTCGTAGCTGAAGTCGATGCCCGGGTCGATGGCGCGCAGGTGCAGGCGCCGCTCCGGGCCGTCGCCGGTGAATTCCAACCAAGCGTCGGCGTCCTCGCCGATGCCCTGCCAGCGCACCCACGGGCGGCCGTCGGCCAGCACCACCCGGCCGTGCATCGCCGGCGATTTCTCGGAGGCGAAGGTGATGCCGTCACCGGCCGGGCACAGTGCGACCTGGCCGAACCACGGGTCGGCCCACACCCCGGCATCGGCGCCGAAGCCGGCCACCGTGGCCGGCACGCCCTGCGGCAACGGAACGGGGCCGTGGCCGCCGGCATGGCGTTGCGCGGCCTCCCGTTCCAGCAGGCCGGCGTAGTACGCCACGTCGAGGCCGGCGCCGGGCCGGGTCTGCTGCTTGAGCAGCGCCTGCATCAGCACCGTGCGCGCGTCCTCGGCCTCGCCGTTGATCAGGATCACCGCGCCGCTGCGCCGGTCCGGCAGCAGTGCCAGCGAGGAATACATGCCCGACAGCGTGCCGGTGTGCGCGACCTTCCATTGCCCATCCATGTCCGACAGGCGCCAGCCGTAGCCGTAGGCGTGGAAATGGGTGTTGTCCCAGTCGCGCTGGCGCTGGCCGACCGGCATCGGCATGTGCGCGGTCCACAGCGCGCGGCGTTGGGTTGCGTCCAGCCAGCCCGGCGCCTGTTGCGGGTCGAGCAGCACCTGCATCCAGCGCAGCATGTCGTTCAGGCTGCAACGCACGCCGCCGGCCGCCATCGACGGGAAGTCGTCCACGCGCGCCGGGTCGGCCGCCGCCGGAATGTTGCGCGCGGCCTCGCGCCGATGCGGGCGCGCGACGTTGCCGACCGCCGCCGGCGACCACTGCCCGGCCTGGCAGCGCGCCATGCCCAGCGGTTCGAAGATTTCCTCGCGCAGCAGCTGCGCATACGGCTTGCCGCCGGCCGCGGCCGCCACTTCGCCGGCCACCACGTACAGCAGGTTGTCGTAGGCATAGTCGGCGCGGAAGCTGCCCACCGGCTTGAGGTGGGCCAGCCCGGCGATGATGTCCTCGCGGCTGAAATGGTTCGGCTCCGGCCACAGCATCAGGTCGCCGGCGCCCAGCCCGAGGCCGCTGTTGTGGATCAGCAGGTCGCGCACCTGCATGTGCGCGGTCACCCACGGATCGTGCATGCGGAACTGCGGCAGGTGCCTGGTCACCGGGTCGTCCCAGCGCAGCCTGCCGGCCTGCACCAGCCGCGCCAGCACCGCGGCGGTCATCGCCTTGGTGTTGGAGGCGATCTTGAACAACGTGTCGGCATCGACCGGTACACCCTCGCCCGCAGCCAGTTCGCCGCGGGCGCCGGTATAGGCGACCTTGCCGTCCTCGATCACGCCGACCGCGATGCCCGGCAGCCGGTAATGCGCGTAGGCCGCGTCCAGCGCCTGCTGGTAGCGTGCCGCGCCGTCATCGACGGCGGCATGGGCGGCGGCCGGCAGCAACAGCAGGCACAGCAGCAGGCGCTTGGTCGGCATGGTTCCACTCCGCGGTTCGTGATTGTCCAAAGCGGCGCTGCCGTGCATTCCTGCACGGCAGCGGGTGTCGCGGCAAGCATTGCCGGCAGTGGCCCGGATCAGAAGTTCCAGGTCACCACCAGCTGCGCGTAGCGCGGGGATTGCCAGCGGGTGCCGGTGCCGTACAGGCCACGGGTGACGCCCGGCCCCTTCTCGTAGCGTGCGCGCTGGTTGATGACTTCCTGCTCGTTGAGCAGGTTGTAGACCGACAGCCGCGCCTTCAGGTCGATGCCTTCCACCGGCAGGGTCCAGGTGACGTTGGCGCCGAGGTTGTAGGTCCACGGCATGCGCCCGCCCCAGCCACGCCCGGCGTATTCGAACTCGCGCTGGTCCCAGGAGCCGTCGCAGTTCTTCACGCAATGCCAGAACGAGCCACCGCCGGAGCCTTCGGTCACGAAACTGGCGGCACCGGTGCTGTCGTCCGGCCATGCAACGCCCAGCGCGGTGATCGGCCCGCCGGACAGCGCGGTGAAGGTGCCGCCGAAGGACCACATTTCGTTGAGCTTGTAGCTGCCGCGCAGCTTGATCTGGTGGCGATGGTCGTTGAACAGTGGACCGTAGTCCTGGTTGTTGGCCGGGTGGTCCCAGTGCTGGACCATGCCGGTGTCGCCATAGTTGGTATCCGAGTTCACCGGGCCTTCGTGGTTGCCCTCGGACTTGGACCACAGGTAGGACGCGTTGAATGCCCACTTGTCGTCCCAAGCGCGGTCGATCTGGAATTCCAGCGCCTTGTAGGTGCGCTTGGGCTTGAAGTAGCCCACCACCTCGCCACTGCCCCCCTTGATGTAGCCGGCCTTCGAGGTGTCGATGGTGATCCAGCCCTCGGTGTCGCAACCGATGTCCTCGTTGCCCCAGATGGTCACCTTCTCGCCGGGGTTGGCGATCGGCCACAGGCTGTAGCCGACCGGGCCGCAGGGGGTGTGGTTGATGCGGATGTCGTCCATCGCGTTGGGCATGCGCCGGTAGGTCGCATTGACGCCCCACGACCAGGCCTGGTTGATCATCTGCTGGAAGCCGAGGATCGCCTCGTCCTGGTAGACCGCGTCCAGGTCGCGGCTCACGCTCTGGCGCAGGTCGTCGACCGGCAGGTTGTAGGAATCGTCGACCGGGCCGATCTGCGCCCCGAGGACCGGTTCCATGTAGCCGGAGCCGGTGACCGGGTTGGTCGCCGCCCGCCAGCCGTCCAGCGCGTAGAAGGTGCGCTCGTCGATCAGGCCGCCGGCGAAGTTGTAGTTGATGATGTTGGTGACCGGCAGGTAGTAACGGCCCAGGTTGCCGGACAGCTTGGTGCTGCCGTCACCCTTCATGTCCCAGCTGAAGCCCAGCCGCGGCGACACCAGCTTGTCCATCTTGATGAAGCTGGCGCCGCTGGCGGTCTTGTTGTCGAAACCGTCCACGCGCACGCCCAGGTTCAGCACCAGGTTGGGGGTGACGCTCCAGACGTCCTCCAGGTAGTACGCGTTGGCCGTGGTCTCGAACACGCCGCCATCGATGCGCCGGCGCCCCATCACGATCGCGTCGACGCCGCCGGGCACGAGCGCGCCATTGTCCAGCTCGGCGCCGGGCGTGGCAGCGAAGACCGAGTAACGCATGCCGGTCGAACCCGGGTAGCGCGTGGTGCGGTCCGTGGTCATTTCCTCGCGGTCCAGGCCGAAGCGCAGCAGGTGGTCGCCCAGCACCCATTCGAAATCCAGGCGTCCCACCTTGCGCTCGTCATGGTGGTCGACCACCGACGTCGACGTGCTGGGGTGGCAGCTGACCGCCGGCTGGCCCATCGCGGTGTAGACGCTGTTGTAGCTGGCGTCGATGAGCACCTGCGAGCACAGCGCGTCGGCCGGCGAGGCACTGAGCGCCCGGCTGCGGTTGACGCCGTACATCGCCTTGGCGGTGAAGTTGTCGCCGAACTGGCCGATGTAGGTCAGCGAGCCGTTCTTGCCGCCGCCATCGTCCACGCTGGTGCCCTTCAGGTCACCGATGGCGCGGGTGTCGAAGTCGTAAAGACTGGTCGAGTTGTCGGTGCTGCCCTCGTCCGAGAAGGCCAGCAGCTCGAGCCGATGGTCGTCGGTGATGTTCCAGTCCAGCTTGGCGCCCCAGAATCCGTTGTCGGACTTGGCGCGCGACCACTCGGTGCCGGCGTTGTTGGTGTTGCCGTAGGTGCCCTGGCGCTGTTCGTACATGCCGAAGAAGAACAGCCTGTCCTTCACCAGCGGGCCGGACGCCCACACGTTCGCCTTCATGAAACTGCTGGTGTCGTGGCTGGCCTTGTACACGGCCGAGGCCGCGGTGCCGTCGCCGTCGACCCTGTCGAACTGGTGGTCGTCCGCCTTCGAGCGCCATGCGTTCGGCTCGAAGGTGAACTCCACGCCGCTCTTGAATTCGTTGCTGCCGGAGCGGGTCACCGCGTTGATCACGCCGCCGGTGCTGCGGCCGAACTCCACCGAATAGCCGCCGGTCTTGACCTGGAATTCCTGGAAGAAGGCGAACGGCGCGCTGGAAAAGCTCTGCCGGCGGTAGAAGTCGGTGACGTTCAGGCCATTGATGAAGACCGAGTTCTCGGCCACCGACGAACCGCCGAAGCTGATGCCGCCGAACGAGGAGTTGCCGCCGACCACGCCCGGCGCCAGCAGGGCCACCGAGCCCATGTCCTGCGCCACCGGCATGCGTGCCAGTTCTTCGCGGGAAACGGTGGTGACCGTCTCGGTCGAATACACGTCCACCCGGTTGACGATGCGCGAGCCGACCACCTGGATCGAGTCCAGCGTTATCGCCTCGCCGCCACCGCCGAGGTTGACCGTGGTGGTGCCGCCCAGCGCCACGTTGACGCTCAACGGCTCGCCCTCGCTGCGGCCGTCGCGTTGCAGCTGCAGGCGGTAGTCGCCCACCGGCAGCTGGCCGAGGCGATAGTTGCCGTCGCGGCTGGCGGTGACGGTGCGGGTCAGGCCGGTGGCGGTATTGGTGATGGTGATCTGGTCACCGGCGTTGGCGCGGCCGGCGATGGCGCCGGTGGCGCTCTGCGCCATGACCGTGGGCGCCAGCGCTCCCAGACAGGCACCCAGTGCGACGCAGAGCGCCGCCTTCTTCAGCATTTTCGTGTTCATCGTTCTGCTCTCTCCTGCAGAGGTTGGAAGTACGGCGGTGGTGCAGCGCTTCAAGCCTCCGGCGGCGGCAATACCTGCCACCGGAAGTCGTAATCCCACTGGTCGAAATAGAGGTTGCCGCCGGCCCACTCCACTTCGCCGCGTTGCGAATCCACCGTTTCCGAGCGGAAGTGCCGCTTGGCCGGCCACAGCGGTTGCGCGTAGTCGTCGTTGAAGGTGATGCGGTAGGCGTCCAGCCCGCCGAAATAGAAGTCGCGCAGCGCAGGTTGCGCGCTGTCGAGCGCGCCGGTGGTCACGTCCATCGGCACCCAGCCGTAGGGCGCCAGGTACAGCGCGCCCCAGTCATGCAGGTTGCTGTAGCCCACCGCGTCGTCCGAATACACCATGCCCGACTGCCAGCGCGCGGGGATGCCGTTCAGCCGCAGCAGCGCGATCAGCAGCAGCGTCTGCTGGCCGCAGTCGGCGTGGTTGGCGTGCAGCGCGTGATCGCTGATGTTGCCGAGGGTGGAATATTCGCGCGCGCCGCCCCACGGGATGCGGTCCACCGCGTCGAACAGCCTGCGCGCGACGCGGTACGGGTGGGTTTCATCGCCCACCACCTCGCGCGAGAACGCACGCAGCGCCGGGGTGAACAGCACGTGCGGGGCGCGCTCGGCCAAATATGGCGCCAGCGCCGGGTCGTGCGGCGTCGGCTGCACCTTGTCCGGGTCGATGGCGACGTGGCGCGCGTACACCGTCAGCTCGTAGCTGACCGAGAACTCGGTGGGGGTGCCGGCCACCGCCGTGCGCTCCAGGTAGGCGGTGCGCTGCAGGGTCGATTCCGGCGCCACCCGCGCGCCTTCCGGCACGCTGCCCAGCCAGCGGATGTCCTGCTGCTGGCCGGCGATGGCGCGCGGGTACGGGATCCACGCGCGCACGGTTTCGCCGGCCGGCACCGCGTCGGCCTCAACCGTGAGCGACTGCGTCACCCGCACCCGCCGCGGCGCGACGCTGGAAGCGCCGCTGGCCTGCGCGGCGGCCAGCACTTCGGCATGGTGCGGGGTCGGCACTTCGAACGGGCCGGGCGCGGGTGGCTTGATCGACGGCGCGCGCCGCGCCACCGCCGCCGCGCTGACCCGGAACAGGTTGGACGGCGCACGCTTGAACCAGCGGCGCTCGCCGTCGATGTCCAGGTGCTCGATCAACCCGGCCTCGTCCCAATCGCGGAATTCTTCCTCGCGCAGGTCGGGGATGTAGCGGCGCACCGCCGCCATCGCCTGTTCGCGGTCAAGGCTGAAGTCCAGCCGTATCCGACGCATGCGCTCGCGCTGGAACAACCAGTCTTCGCGTTGCGCCGCGGGCAGGTCCTGTTGCCGCAGCGCCGCATCGATCTGCGCCTGCGCGGCGGCGAAATCGCCGCGGTCCACGCGCGTGGCCACCTGCGCCAGCGGCTCGCCCGCGGCGGCCGCGAACGGCAGCAGGCACAGCAGCCCGGCAGCGAGCCGGCGCGGCCGGGAGGCGGCAAGAACAAGGGCGAACTGGCGAAACGCGGATTCCACGGCAACACTTCCCGGGTGCAGGGTGGTAGCCGTGGTGTAGCACGCCCCCGATGGCCGGTCAATAATTTATTCTTGCTTTCGACGAACAAAGGAATAACTATTCTTCACGCATCCCGATGGAGCCCGCCGATGAACGCCCTTTCCTCCCGGCTGCCGCTTGCGCGCGTGCTGCTGCTTGCCGCGACCTTGTGCGTGGGGCCGGCCTTCGCGCGCGGCCCCGCGCCCGTGGTCGCGCCCGGCCATGCCGGCATCGTCGGCCTGCACGAGGCCTACCTGTCGCCCGGTTACTGGATCGCGCGCCAGGCCGAACCGGACCGGGTGATCCTCGACCGCGCCAGCATCGCCGCGCAGAACGCGCGCATGCGCCAGCTCGACGGTTCCATCCATGACCTGCGCGCGCTGCCCGCCACGCTGGCGCGCGATTTCGTGCGCGAAAAGATCGATGCGATCTCGCACCTGCCGCCGCGCACCCTGTACGACGTGCAGGGCAACGAGGTCGGCGCCGCGCAGCTGCGCGCGATCAGCGACAACCTCGCGCTTGACCGCATCCCCGCCAGCCGCCCGCTCCAGTACGGGCTGGTCGTGCACCGCGCCGCGCTGCGCGCCGTCCCCACCGGGCTGCGCGTGTTCAGCGGCCGCGGCGATACCGACATCGACCGCTTCCAGGAGTCGGCGCTGTTCCCCGGCGACGCGGTGGCGGTGCTGCACGAGAGCGCCGACGGCGATTGGCTGTTCGTCGCCAGCGAACGCTACGTGGCATGGATCGAAAAGCGCTTCGTCGGCATCGGCGACGCCACGCAGGTGTTCGGCTACGGCGCCCACGGCCCGTACCGGGTGATCACCGGCGCCACCGCCTTCACCGCCTACACGCCGGAGGAACCGCGCCTGTCGCGGCTGCAGCTGGACATGGGCGTGCGCGTGCCGGTGCTGGCCGACTGGCCGCCGCTGCAGCCGGTCAACGGCCAGCAGGGCCATGCCGGCCACGTCATCCAGTTGCCGGCGCGCAACGACGACGGCAGCCTCGCCCTGCTGCCGGCGCTGCTGCCGCGCTCGCAGGACAGCAGCGACGACTACCTGCCGCTGACCCCGCGCAACCTCGTCACCCAGGCATTCAAGTTCCTCGGCGAGCGCTATGGCTGGGGCCATGCCTACGACACCCGCGACTGCAGCGGCTTCGTCTCCGAGGTCTACCGCAGCTTCGGCGTGCTGCTGCCGCGCAACACCAGCGCGCAGGCGGTGAGCCCGGCGCTGGACCGCCTCGCCTTCGGCGACAAGGACGGCAAGGCCCGTCGCGACGCCGCGGTGGACGCGTTGCAGGTGGGCGACCTGGTCTACATCCCCGGCCACGTGATGCTCACCCTCGGCCACGCCGACGGCATGGCGTGGATGATCCACGACACCTCCGGCGGCAGCTGGTTCGGCGCCGACGGCAAACGCGTACCGGCCCACCTCAATGGCGTGTCGGTGACGCCGCTGCAGCCGATGATGGCCAGCGACACCGCCAGCTACGTCGACCGCATCACCAACATCCAGCGCATCCGCCCGCGAACCGCCAAATGAAGATCACCGACATCGAACTGGGCATGCTGCGCGTGCCCCTGAAGACCCCGTTCAAGACCGCGCTGCGCACCGTGGAGACGGTCGAGGACATCGTGGTGCTGGTGCGCACCGACAGCGGCCACACCGGCTACGGCGAGGCGCCGGCCACCGCGGTGATCACCGGCGACACCCACGGCTCGATCGTCGAGGCGATCACCCAGTGCATCAAGCCGCGGCTGATCGGCGAGGACGTCGCCAACCTCAACCGCATCTGCGCGCTGGTGCAGGGCTCGCTGGAGCGCAACACCAGCGCCAAGGCGGCGGTCGAGATCGCCCTCTACGACCTGTGGGCGCAGCTGCACGGCGCACCGCTGTACCAGATGCTCGGCGGCGGCGACCCGGTGATCACCACCGACATCACCATCAGCGTGGACTACATCGACAAGATGGTGGCCGACTCGCTGTCGGCGATCGAGCGCGGCTTCGAGTCGCTGAAGATCAAGGTCGGCAAGGACATCGGCCTGGACATCGAGCGGGTCAAGGCGATCCATGCCGCGGTCGAGGGCCGCGCGCTGCTGCGGCTGGACGCCAACCAGGGCTGGACCGCCAAGCAGGCGGTGTACGCGATGCATGCGCTGGAGAACGCCGGGGTGGTGCTGGAACTGCTGGAGCAACCGGTCAAGGCCGCCGACATCGACGGCATGAAGTACGTCACCGAGCGGGTCAACACGCCGGTGATGGCCGACGAGAGCGTGTTCGGCCCGCACCAGGTGTTCGAGCTGATCCAGCAGCGCGCGGCGGACATCATCAACATCAAGCTGATGAAGACCGGCGGCCTGTCCAACGCGATCAAGGTGGCCGACATCGCGGCGCTGCACGGCATCCCGTGCATGATCGGCTGCATGCTCGAATCGAGCATCAGCGTGGCCGCGGCGGTGCATCTGGCGGTGGCCAAGGCCGACGCGATCACCAAGGTGGACCTGGACGGGCCGTCGCTGGGGCAGTTCAACCCGGTGCGCGGCGGGGTGATCTTCAACGAGTCGGAAATCAGCATCACCGACGCGCCGGGATTGGGCATCACCGAGGTCGAAGGACTGGAGATGCTGAAGCCATGACCACGGCAGCACCGGCAACCGGCACCAGCGCTGTTGCTGTTGCTGTTGCTGTTGCTGTTGCTGTTGCTGTTGCTGTTGCCCGTGATTTTGCCGTTGCCCTTCGGCTTTTGACTTCCCCTGCCGTAAAGCGAGCCGAGCACCGCAGCGGGACGGGGGGCGAAGAGGCGCACGTGTCTGAGCGAAGCGAGTTGTGCGCCGTCCCCCCGTCCCGCGAGGAGCGCAGGGGACCGATGCGGCGCAGCCGTATCGGCTCGCGTCCGGCTGTGCTTTCTTTTGGTTACTTTTCTTTGCACAAGCAAAGAAAAGTGACTCGCTCCTGCGAAGCAGGAGTGAAAGCTTTGCTTTCATGCCTTGGCTATTGCCCCCTTCCCGAGGGGGGAATCAAGTTCCTTGGGAAAGGGAAGGCGAGGCAATGAAAGGAAGCAGGAGCAAAGGCTTTCGCTCCCCTGTTGGGGAGCGAGCTACTTTTCTTTGCTCGTGCAAAGAAAAGGTAGCCAAAAGAAAGCACGCCCTGCCTCCGCGCCCACGGCACTGCGTGCCGCGGGTCCACTCCGCCGCCGGGATTTTTCGACACGACATCCATGTCGTGTCGAAAAACGACGTGCATCCATGCACGCCGCCCCTGCGGGGTCTTGTCCGTCGGCTCCGTCGCTACAGAAGGGGACCCGGAAAATCAAAAGCAGGAGCAACAGCAACTGCAACTGCAACGGCAACGGCACCCCTCCTCGGCCCTCCCCTGCGCTGCGCGCAAGGGAGGGAGAAAAGCCCCGCAAATCCTTTTAGAGTCACCCCTTCGCAGCCGACGCCCCGCCCATGCCCCCACTGGTGAAAATCCGCTCCGAGCGTGACCAGATGTCGGCGATCGAACGCCGCATCGCCGACTTCATCCTCGACAACGCCCACCTGCTGCGCGACTACTCCTCCCAGCAACTGGCCAACGCCCTGGGCATCAGCCAGTCCAGCGTGGTCAAGTTCAGCCAGAAGCTCGGCTTCAAGGGCTACCCCGACCTCAAGTATTCCGTCGGCGCCGCCGTCGCCCTGGCCGGCAACGGCAACGGCGGGGTGACCGAATGGCCGCCCGAAGCAGCCCCCAGCGGCTACCAGCACCTGGCCGACACCCTGCGCCGCGCCAAGACCGCCGCCGAAGAGGAAACCCGCGTCGCCAACCCGCAGGAAGAAGTGGAAGCGGTGATCGCACTGATCGACGCCGCCCCCAAGGTGTTCGTCTACGGCCTCGGCGACGACGGCCTGTACGCGCGCGAGTTCGCCATGCGCCTGGCGCTGCTGGGCATCCTCACCGTGCAGCACGCCGACCCGATCCTGATGACCGCCAACCTGTCCGCGGCGCGCCCCGGCGACGTGCTGCTGGTGTTCTCCGAGTTCGGCAAGCTGCCGCAGTTGTGGCAGCTCTCGCGCCAGTTCCAGGAAACCGGCGGCAAGGTGGTGTCGATCACCCGCCACACCGCCAACCCGCTGCGCGCCCACGCCGACGCCTCGCTGGCGATCTGCGCCCACGACCCGCAGCCGCCGGTGGCGCAGCTGCTGTACCGCTGCTCGCTGCAATACCTGCTCGACTTCGTGTTCGTGCTGCTGTGCCACGCCAACCCGGACCGCCAGCGCCAGCTCGCGCAGAACCAGGAACGCATCCAGCAGATGATCGACACCTGATGACCGGAGCCACCGCCATGCCCTTCCCGTTCCATTCCGCCGCCCGCCGGCTGCTGCCGCTGCTGGCCCTGCTCGCGCCGGCGGCCATCGCCGCCACGCCCATCCACGACGCCACGCAGTTGGTGGTGGTGACCACGCCGTCCTGGGACGCCCCGGCCGGCCGCCTGCAGGCCTATGAACGCACCGAGCACGGCTGGCAGGCCCACGGCGCCGCGTTCGACGTGGCGCTGGGCCGCAACGGCAGCGCCTGGGGCATCGGCCTGCACCCGGCGCAGGCCGACGGCCCGCAGAAGCAGGAAGGCGACGGCCGCAGCCCGGCCGGCGTGTTCGCCATCGGCGAGGCGTTCGGCTATGCGCCGCGCATCGACAGCGGCATGCCGTACCGGCCGATGCTGGCGAGCGACTACTGCATGGACGTGCCCGACTCGCCGTTCTACAACCGCATCGTCGATGCCGAGACGGTCGGCGCCGACGCGGTGGAAGGTTCCAGCGAACCGATGCGGCTGGACCTGCACAACGACGGCGACCGCCGCTACCGCGAGGGCTTCGTGATCGAACACAACCCGCGCGCCGAGCCCGGCCGCGGCAGCTGCATCTTCGCCCACCTGTGGCGCCAGCCCGGCGAGTCCACCGCCGGCTGCACCGCGATGGAGCCCGGGCACATGGCCGCCCTGCTCGGCTGGCTCGCCCCGGCCGCGCACCCGCTGTTCGTGCTGCTGCCGGAAGCCGAGTACGAGCGCCTGCGCCGTGGTTGGGGCTTGCCACCGTTGCACCCGTGATCCCATGAAGCATCAGGCTCCAGCTTTTCCCTTCTCCCACCGGGAGAAGGTGCCCCGAAGGGGCGGATGAGGGTGCGGGCGAAGCCTCGTGCTACCAAACATCGTGAGGGCTTCGCCCCTACCCTCTCCCCACCCCCTCTCCCGGAGGGAGAGGGGCTTGAGCATCCCTCCACTCATTCCGATCACCCCGCCCATGACCACACCCGCCCGCCGCTTCCGCCTCTCCGCACCGCTCAAGGTGCTGCTCTCGCTGCTGGCCGGCGCCGTGGTCGGCCTCGCCCTGACCAGCACCGACAAGGCGCTGGCGCTGCAGGTGGCCGACGTCGCCCGGCCCATCGGCCGGCTCTGGCTCAATGCCCTGCAGATGACCGTGGTGCCGCTGGTCACCGCGCTGGTCATCATCGGTGTCAACACCGCCAGCAACGCCGCCGCGTCCGGGCGCATGGCGCGCAACGCGATCGCCGTGTTCATCGTGCTGCTGGTGGCCGCGGCGGCGTTCTCCGCGGTGGCCACCCCGGCGCTGCTGGGGCTGGTGCCGCACGACAGCGCCACCCTGCTGGCCTTCCGCGAGGCCCTGCACGCGCCGGAAACGCAGTCCGCGCCGGCCAGCGCCGGGCAGTGGATCGCCTCGCTGATCCCCAGCAACGTGCTGGCGGTGGCCTCGGCCAACGCGATGCTGCCGCTGGTGGTGTTCGCGATGTTCTTCGGCTTCGCCCTGAGCCGGCAGGACGCCGTGCGCCGCGAGCGCGTGCTGGACATCGTCCGCATCGTCGGCGACACCATGATCACCATCGTGCGCTGGGTACTGTGGGCCGCGCCGCTGGGCGTGTTCGCGCTGGTGCTGGTGGTCTGCGCCGAGGTCGGCATGAGCGTGCTCGGCGTGCTCGGCTGGTACATCGTGCTGATGTGCGTGATCTATGTCCTGATCACCCTGCTGCTGTACCTGGTGGCCCTGCTCGCCGCGCGCGAGGGTCTGCGCCGCTTCGCCGCCGCGCTGGTGCCGGTGCAGGTGATCGCCGGCAGCACGCAGTCCTCGCTGGCCTCGCTGCCGGCGATGATCGACAGCGCCCGCAACCGCCTCGGCTACCCGGCGGCGCTGACCGCGCTGGTGCTGCCGATGGCGGTGTCGCTGTTCCGCATCACCAGCCCGGCGCAGTACATCGCCGTGGCCAGCTTCATCGCCTGGCTGTACGGCATCGACATCACGTTCTCGCAGTACGCGGTGGCGGTGCTGCTGGCCGCGGCGATCAGCATGGGCTCCACCGGCCTGCCCGGCCAGGCCAACTTCATGACCAACAACATGCCGATCACCCAGAGCATGGGCCTGCCGATCGAACCGCTGGGCGTGCTGCTGGCGGTGGACACCATCCCCGACGTGTTCTGCACCATCGGCAACACCACCGGCGACATGACCGCGACGTCGATCGTCGCCCGGCACAGCGGGCCGCAGGCGGACGACGCACCGGTCGACGGCTGAGCACCACCGTGCCGTGAGCACGCCGCCACACCGCGCGTGTATGGTGTGGCGGCGACGACGCGCACCGCCTTCCACCCACTCCCGGGAGAACACCATGCCCCGTTCCATGCTGCTTGGCCTGGCCCTTGGCCTCGTGCCCGCCCTGTTCACCGCCGCCTGCGCCGCCGACCCGGCCGCCGAGGCCGCGCTCAAGCCCGCGCAACAACCCTTCACCACCACCGAGGTCGCACGCTTCGACGAACCGTGGGCGATGGCCTTCCTGCCCGATGGCAGCCTGCTGGTCACCGAAAAGGCCGGCAAGCTGGTCCACTTCGACCCGGCCAGCGGCAAGCGCGCCGAAATCACCGGCGTGCCGCAGGTCGCCTACGGCGGCCAGGGCGGCTTCGGCGACGTGGCCCTGCATCCGCATTTCGCCGACAACGGGCTGGTCTATTACAGCTACGCCGAGGAAGGCGAGGGCGATACCCGCGGCGCGGCGGTGGCGCGCGCGAAGCTGCAACTCGATGCCGACGGCGGCGGCAAGCTGGTGGATGCGCAGGTGATCTGGCGGCAGACGCCGAAGGTGTCCGGCAACGGCCATTACGGCCACCGCCTGCTGTTCGGCGCCGACGGCAAGCTGTGGATCAGCTCCAGCGAACGGCAGAAGTTCGACCCGGCGCAGGACATGAAGGCCAACCTCGGCAAGATCATCCGCCTCAACGACGACGGCAGCGTGCCGGCCGACAACCCGTTCGCCGCGCAGGGTTCGCCGGCCGACCAGGTGTGGTCGCTGGGCCACCGCAACATCCTCGGCATGGCCTTCGACGCGCAGGGCCGGCTGTGGGCCGACGAGATGGGGCCGAAGGGCGGCGACGAGCTGAACCTGATCCAGCGCGGCGGCAACTACGGCTATCCGCTGGTCTCCAACGGCGACCACTATGACGGCCGCCCCATCCCCGACCACGACACCCGCCCGGAGTTCGTCGCGCCCAAGGTCAGCTGGACCCCGGTGATCTCCCCGTCCAGCCTGGTCATCTACGACGGCGCGCTGTTCCCGCAGTGGCGCGGCAGCGCCTTCATCGGCGGGCTGTCGTCGCAATCGCTGGTGCGCGTGGCCTTCGACGGCGACGACGCGCGCGAGGCCGAGCGCTTCGACATGGGCCAGCGCATCCGCGCGGTGGCGCAGGGCCCGGACGGCGCGCTGTGGCTGCTGGAGGACGGCAGCAAGGCACGGCTGCTGAAGTTGACGCCGCGCCCGTAGGTACGGGGCTTGCCCCGTACGCGCATTCACCGGGAAAGCCACGATGAAACAGGCCACGTTCACGACCCACGACGTCCACAACCAGCCGCCACCGCCCGGGCCGTTCGACCTGTGGAAGGACGACGCCGGCCTGCGCGAAGCGGTGGCGCGCGAGGGCGGCGATACGTTCGCCGCGCACCTTGCCGGCTACGGCGCGCTGGCCGGCGGCGAACTGCTGCACCTGGCCGACGACGCGCACCGCGACCGCCCGCGCCTGAAGACCCACGACGCCTATGGCCGGCGCCTGGACCGGGTCGAGTTCAACGCCGCCTGGCACGGCGTGATGGGCAAGGCGATCGCGCACGGCGTGGCCGCGCTGTCATGGGCGCAGCCGCAGCCGGGCGCGCACGTGGCGCGCGCCGCGCTGAGCTACCTGCACTACCAGGCCGAGCCCGGCAGCAGCTGCCCACTGACCATGACCCACGCCGCGGTGCCGGTGCTGCGGCAGGCACCGGCGCTGCACGAATGGGCGGACAAGGCCAGCGCGTTCGACTACGACGGCCGCGACCTGCCGCTGGCGCACAAGCGCGGCGCCACCCTCGGCATGGGCATGACCGAGAAGCAGGGCGGCAGCGACGTGCGCGCCAACACCACCCGCGCCATGCCGCTGGCGGCGGACGGCGAGTACCTGCTGGTCGGGCACAAGTGGTTCTTCTCCGCGCCGATGTCCGACGCCTTCCTGGTGCTGGCGCAGGCGCCCGGCGGCCTGAGCTGCTTCCTGCTGCCGCGCTGGCAGCCGGACGGGGCGAAGAACGCGCTGCGCCTGATGCGGCTGAAGGACAAGCTGGGCGACTGGTCCAACGCCTCCAGCGAGGTCGAGTTCGAAAACGCCTGGGCGTACCGCGTCGGCGCCGAGGGACGCGGCGTGGCCACCATCCTGGAGATGGTGATGCTCACCCGCCTGGACTGCATGCTGGGCTCGGCCGGGCTGATGCGGATGGCGCTGCGGCAGGCGCTGCACCACGCCCGCCACCGCAGCGCGTTCGGCAAGCCGCTGCTCGGGCAGCCGCTGATGCGCAGCGTGCTGGCCGATCTCGCATTGGAGTCGGAAGCGGCCACCGCGCTGGCGCTGCGCGTGGCCGGCGCGGTCGACCGTGCGCCACATGACGCGCACGAGGCGGCGCTGGCACGGATCGCCACCGCCATCGGCAAGTACTGGATCTGCAAGCGCGCGCCGGGCCTGGTCAACGAGGCGCAGGAGTGCCTGGGCGGCATCGGCTACATCGAGGACACGCTGCTGCCGCGCCTGTACCGGCAGGCGCCGCTCAATTCGATCTGGGAAGGCTGCGGCAACATCCAGTGCCTGGACGTGCTGCGCGCGCTGGCGCGCGAGCCCGCGACCGGGATAGCGCTGCGCCATGAACTGCAGGCGGCGGCGGGCATCGACGCACGGTTCGACGCGGCACTGCACGCCGGCATGGCGCTGCTGGAAACCAGCACGGACGAAGCCGGCGCGCGCGCCCTCGTCGAACGGCTGGCGCTGCTGTTGCAGGGCGCGGCCCTGCTGCGCGGCGGCCACCCGCTGGCACGCGACTGGTGCGGCGCCCGCCTCGGCGACGCGCGCGCGGCCACCTACGGCGCCCTGCCCGCCGGCATCGACGCCGATGCTGCCCTCGCCCGCGCGTACCTGCCCGGTTGAAGGCGGGAAAGGCGCATTTCGTCGCCGCATTCCCGGTTTCGTCGCATCGCGCTTGCCGGCGGCGGCGAAGGCTTCCATCGTGGCAGCCGCTGCATGTGCAGCGCCGAGCGACGCGAGCACGACCATGAAAGCCCTGACCGTCCTGCTGCTGTGGTGCCTGCTGTGGGTGTTGTGCTGGCCGCTGGCGCTGCTCGCGTTGCTGCTGTGGCCGCTGGCATGGCTGCTGTCGCTGCCGTTCCGGCTGGTCGGCATCACCTTCTCGGCGCTGTTCGCCTTCCTGCGCGCCCTGCTGATGCTGCCGGCGCGGCTGCTGGGCCATACCGACCGCAGGCCGCAGCCAGCGCAGTGACGCGAGGCGGGCATTCGATCGATGGCGCGCCGGGGACGTGGCCCCGACCTACCGGCGCAGCCTCATAGACCGGGGCTACGCCCCCGGCGGTATTGCTGTTCGACATGGCCCACCGGGTACCCGACGGCTGGACGTCAGCCGCCCTCGCCGTCTCCCCGGCGCATGCGCAGGTTCAGGCCGATGGCCTGCACCAGCCCGTAGCAGACCAGCGCGGCGGCCAGGCTCATGGTCAGCGGGCTGGCATTGCCCGCGCCCGAGGCCATGCCCTGGCTGAACGCACCGTCGTACCAGCGCCATGCCAGCCGCGCGACCAGCAGCAGCGACAGGGCGCCGCCGATCCACGGATTGGGCGTATAGCCCGGCTGGCCGTCACGCGCGCCGAAACGGGTGTGGCGCAACGCGAACACGCCCAGCCCGGCACCTGCCACCGCACCGGCCAGCATGCCCGGTGCCACGTGCGGCAGGTACAGCGCGGCCAGCCCCAGCAATGCCACCACCACCGCCAGCAGCACGATGCGCACGAGGGTGCGGCGTGGCCGCCACGGCTGCCAGCCGAAATGGCGGCGGATGCGGCGGTAGTACAGCCAGCCGAAGCCGGCGGTCATCAACCAGGGCATGTAGACGGGCAGCGGTGCGGGCATGGCGGCTCTCCGTTGGGCCCGGCGAGCATCGCACGGCCGGCCGCCGCTTCAAGGTGTCAACTGTCACCCGTGGATGCCGGGTGCGCCCGGCACGGGCTTTCCTGCCGAAGCTTCCTGCGGGGCAAGCCCCGCAGCTACGTACAAGGCCGCACGCCGTAGGTGCCGGGCTTGCCCGGCACGGGGCTTTCCCGCCAAAGCCTCCTGCGGGGCAAGCCCCGCAGCTACGTACGAGCCCCCGCGTCGCTTGACCGGGCACGCCCGGTCAAACGTCGGCGGGCGGCAGCAGCTCGAACTGCACCGGCTCGCCGCTGGCCGACGAGGCGCACACCCACAGGTCGAACAGGCCCGGCTCGGCGGCGAACACGCCATCGACGCCGGTGAAGGCCAGCTGCTGCCGGTCGAGCCGGAACACCACGTCCTCCGCTTCGCCCGGCGCCAGCGCGACCTTGGCGAAGGCCTTGAGCTCGCGCACCGGGCGCACGCGGCTGGCGACGCGGTCGTGCACGTACAGCTGCACCACCTCCTCGCCGGCTACCGCGCCGGTATTGGTGACGGTGGTGGTGACGACCAGTTCGTCGTCCCATCCCAGCCGCTGCATGCCCAGCTGCGGGACGCCGTAAGCGAAGCCGGCGTAGCCCAGGCCGTGGCCGAAGGCGTACAGCGGCGCGTTGGGAACCTCGCGCCAGCGCGCCTTGAACTCGGTCACCCCCGGCAGTTCCGGGCGCCCGCTGCGCGGGTGGTTGTAGAAATACGGCTGCTGCCCGGAGTGCCGCGGGAAGCTCACCGGCAGGCGCGCGGACGGGTTGTAGTCGCCGAACAGCACGTCGGCCACGGCATGGCCGGTCTGGGTGCCGAGATACCACGTCACCGCGATGGCCTGCGCATCGCGCACCGCGCCGTGCAGCGCCAGCGCGCGGCCGTTGCGCAGCAGCACCACGACCGGGGTGCCGGTGGCGGCCACCGCCTCGGCCAGCGCCTGCTGCGCCGGCGGCAGGGTGATCTCCACCCGCGACTGCGCCTCGCCGCTGTAGCGCTGCGGTTCGCCCAGCGCCAGCACCACCACGTCGGCGCGGCGCGCGGCGGCCACGGCCGCGTCGATGCCGCCGTCCAGCGGTTCCTCCAGCGCGCAGCCGGGCACCACTTCCAGCAGCGCGTCGTCGTCCAGCGCCGCGCGCACGCCGGCTTCCAGGGTGACGTAGCGCGACTTGTCGCCGAACAGGGTCCAGCAGCCCTCGATGTTGTCGCGGTCCTGCGCGAACGGGCCGATCAGCGCGATCTTCTGCCCGGCCTTGCGCAGTGGCAGCAGCGCGCCGTCGTTCTTCAGCAGCACGATCGAGCGCCGCGCCGCATCGCGCGCTAGCGCGTCGTGCGCGGCGATGTACGAATCGTCGGCCTCGCGCGCCGGATCCAGCGAGCGGTAGGGGTCGTCGAACAGGCCGATGGCTTCCTTCAGGCGCAGGATGCGGCGCACCGATGCGTCCAGCAGCGCCACCGGCACCTGCCCGCTTTCGACCAGCGCCGGCAGGTGCGCAGCGTAGAAGCCGCTCTGCATGCTCAGGTCGAGCCCGGCGCCGAACGCCTTGCAGGTGGCATCGCGTTCGTCGGCGGCATAGCCGTGCGCGACCAGCTCCATGTCGGCGGTGTAGTCGGACACCACCACGCCGTCGAAACCCCATTGCCCGCGCAGCAGGTCGGTCAGCAGCCAGCGGTTGGCGCTGGCCGGCACGCCGTTGATGTCGTTGAACGCGCTCATCAGCGCGTGCGCGCCGGCCACCAACGCCGCCTTGAACGGCGGCAGGTGCACGTCGTGCAGGGTCTGCGGCGCGATGTCCACCTGTGCGTATTCCATGCCGGCGGCGACCGCGCCATAGGCGGCGAAATGCTTGGGCGTGGCCAGCAGCGAATCGGCCGCGCGCAGGTCCTCGCCCTGGAAGCCGCGCACGCGCGCGGCGGCGAACACGCAGCCCAGCAGCACGTCCTCGCCGGCGCCCTCGGCGCCACGGCCCCAGCGCTGGTCGCGGGCCACGTCCACCGCCGGCGCGTAGGTCCAGTGGAGGCCGGCGGCGGTGGCCTCGATGGCGGTGGCGCGGGCGGTGCGCCGGGCCAGCTCCGGCTCGAAGCTGGCCGCCTCGCCCAGCGGGATCGGGAACACCGTGCGCATGCCGTGGATCACGTCGGCGGCCAACGCCACCGGGATGCCGAGCCGGCTCTCCTCCACCGCCACCCGCTGGATCTCGCGGCCCTGCGCCGCGCCGACGCCGTTGAACAGGCAGCCCACGCGGCCGGCGCGCACCTGTTCCAGCACCTGCCCGGCGTTGCGTACGTTGGCCTCCGGGTTCACGTCGGGCGCGAACGGGCGGACCATGTCGGCGAACACGCCCAGCTGGCCGACCTTTTCCTCCAGGGTCATGCGCGCGAGCAGGGTTTCGATGCGGTCGGCGGCCACCGGCAGTCCTTGTGGGGAAAACGCTTTCAGGGCGCGGATTCTAGCGCCGCCGCCGTGAAACCCGGCGGCGGCGCCGGCTCACGACGCCGCCCGTTCCCGCAGCGCCATCAACATCGCGTCGCTGGATTGCTGGAACACGCGCAGGCCGAACTCCGGCAGGATCGCCAGCAGGTGGTCGAACACGTCCGCCTGCACCGCCTCGTACTGCACCCACGCGACCGAGGCGGTGAAGCAGTACAGCTCCAGCGGCAGCCCCTGCGGCGTCGGCGCCAGCTGCCGCACCATCAGGGTCATGCCCTGGTTGATGCCGGGGTGGCTGCGCAGGTAGCGCTCGACGTAGGCGCGGAAGGTGCCGAGGTTGGTCATCCGCCGTGCGTTGACCTCCTCCGGGTGCGCCTGCGCGACCTGCGCATTCCATTGCGCCAATTCCTCGCGCTTGCCGGCCAGGTAGTCGTCGAGCAGGCCGAAGCGCTCCAACCGCGCCAGCGCATCGTCGTCGAGAAAGCCCACGCTGTGCTGGTCCAGCAGCAGCGGCCGCTTGATCCGGCGCCCGCCCGACTCCTGCATGCCGCGCCAGTTCTTGAACGACTCGGTGACCAGCTTCCGGGTCGGGAAGGTGGTGATGGTCTTGTCCCAGTTCTGCACGGTGATCGTGTGCAGGGCGATGTCGATCACGTCGCCGTCGGCGTTCTGGCTGGGCATCTCGATCCAGTCGCCGATGCGCACGCGGCCGTCGCCGCTGATCTGCACGCTGGCCACCAGCGAGAGGATGGTGTCCTGGAAGATCAGCATCAGCACCGCGGTGGCCGCGCCCAGCCCGGTCAGCAGGTGCAGCAGCTTGACCCCGGCCAGCGTGGCCACGATCGACAGGCCGGCCAGCACGAACACCACGATCTTGACCACCTGCAGGTAGCCCTTGATCGGCTTGTCGCGCGCGTCCGGGCGGCGCTCGTAGATCGCGTTGAACAGGTCCAGCGCATGGCTTGCCGCCAGTGCCACGGTCAGCACCACCCATGCCTGGCAAGCACCGGCGATGAAATGCACCAGCCCCGGCGGCAGCCCCGGCACCAGCACGATGCCGGCGGCGATCACCACCGCGGGCACCACGTTGGCCAGCCGCGGGATCACCTTCAGGTCGCGCCTGCCGCCGCCCTGCTCGGCCGGCAGCATCCGCAGCATGCGCTTGAGCCCGCGCAGCAGGATCCGCCTGGTCACGTAGTTGGCCAGCCATGCGGCCAGCAGCAGCAACGCCAACACCACGACCGAATACGCGCCCGGGTGGGCTTCCAGCGCCTGCTGCGCCTGTTGCAACCACGGCCACTGCACCATCTTTTCCAACATCAATCGCTCCCGTATCTCAGTTTCCCGGTGATCGAGCACGCTCGATCACCACGCCCACCGCGCGCGCGCCGCGCACCGCACCGGGCTTGCTCAGTTTCAGCCGCAGCCACTGCACCTCGAACTCGTCGAGCACGATCTGCGCGCAGCGCTCGGCCAGCGTTTCCACCAACCCGAAGTCCGAGCCGCGCACGTATTCCATCAAGCGCTTGCTGACCGCCTTGTAGTTGAGCGTGTCGGCGATGTCGTCGCTGGCGGCGGGCCTGCGGTTGTCGAAGCCCATTTCCAGATCGAACACCAGTACCTGGCGGATGCGCCGCTCCCAGTCGTAGATGCCGATCAGGGCGTCGATTTCCAGCCCTTCGATGAATACCTTGTCCATGTGTGAAGCGGGGATGCGGGATTGGGGAACGAGGGATGTTACGTGCTGGCGCGTTAAGGGAAGCGCAGGCCCGGAATCCGGCGACGAAGCGCCAAGACATGGGGTCGAGCGACGCACATCGCGATCGGACACGCCATCGGCCCGCCGCGATCAGGCATTCCCCGTTCCCTGTTCCCCGCTCCCTGCCGCCAACGGCGGCAGCGTCGCCATGTCCCAGCGCGGCACCACTTTCACTTCCGCCGCGCTGTGCTGGCCGGCCTGCAGGCGCAGCGCGCCGGCGAAGGCGATCATCGCGCCGTTGTCGGTGCACAGCGCCGGGCGCGGGAAGCAGACGCGGCCGCCGCGGCGCTGCGCGGCGTCCTGCAGTTTCGCGCGCAGGCGCTTGTTGGCGCCGACGCCGCCGGCCACCACCAGCACGTCGCAGCCGGCTTCGTCCAGCGCGCGTTCGCACTTGATCGCCAGCGTATCCACCACCGCGTCCTCGAAGCCGCGAGCGATGTCGGCACGGGTCTGCTCGCCCTGGTCGCTGTCGCGCCAGGCCAGCAGCACCTGCGTCTTCAGGCCGGAGAAACTGAAATCCAGCCCCGGCCGGTCGGTCATCGGCCGCGCGAACTTGTACTGCCCCGGCGTGCCGATTTCGGCCAGCCTGGCCAGCTGCGGGCCGCCCGGGTACGGCAGCCCCATCAGCTTGGCGGTCTTGTCGAAGGCCTCGCCGGCAGCGTCGTCCAGCGTTTCGCCGAGCAGGCGATAGCTGCCGATCGCATCCACCGCCACCAATTGGGTGTGGCCGCCGGATACCAATAGCGCCACGAACGGCGGCGCCGGCGGGTCGTCCTCCATCAATGGCGCCAGCAGGTGGCCCTCCATGTGGTGCACGCCGATGGCCGGCACGTCCAGCGCCCACGCCAGCGAACGCGCGACCCCGGCGCCGACCAGCAGCGCGCCGACCAGCCCCGGCCCGGCGGTGTAGGCCACCCCGTCGATCTCGGACACGGCGATGCCGGCCTCGTCCAGGGTCTGCCGGATCAGCGGCAGGGTCTTGCGCACATGGTCGCGGCTGGCCAGCTCCGGCACCACCCCGCCGTATTCGGCGTGCAGGGCGATCTGGCTGTAGACCGCATGGGCGCGCAGCGCGGCCGCGCCGGGCAGCGCGGTGTCGTAGACCGCCACGCCGGTTTCGTCGCAGGAGGATTCGATGCCGAGGACTTTCATGCCGCCATTGTGGACCCGTTGCCCGGCCCCGCCTACCCGCCCCACTTGCACGCCCCGGCGAAGCGGCTATAATGCGCGGCTCGCCGGGCGTGACCCGGTATCACTGTGTCCCGGAGATTCCATGCCCAGCGTCAAAGTCCGCGAGAACGAACCTTTCGAGTTTGCGCTCCGCCGCTTCAAGCGCACCTGCGAAAAGGCCGGCGTGCTGGCCGAGACCCGCAAGCGCGAGTTCTACGAAAAGCCGACCCAGGAACGCAAGCGCAAGGCCGCTGCTGCCGTGAAGCGCCAGCTGCGCCGTTCCTCGCGCGACGTCACCAAGCGTCAGCGCCTGTACTGATCGGACGCAACTCCCGGACGGAGGCCCCGGCCTTCCGTACCGGAGCAGGAGCCGGCACGCGCGAGCGTAGCCGGCTTTTTGCGTTCCCGGGTTCCACCCACGACCCCCGCATTCCCGATCCCGCAAGAGGTGATCCATGAGCCTGAAACAGCAACTGACCGACGACATGAAGGCCGCCATGAAGGGCGGCGACAAGCACTCCCTCGGCGTGATCCGCCTGATCAACGCGGCGATCAAGCAGAGGGAAGTGGACGAACGCATCGAGCTGGACGACGCCGCAGTCATCAGCGTGCTGGACAAGATGGTCAAGCAGCGCAAGGACTCGGTGAGCCAGTACGAGGCCGCCAACCGCGAGGACCTGGCCAAGGTCGAGCGAGAGGAGATCGTGGTGATCGAGCGCTACCTGCCGGCCAAGATGGGCGAGGCCGAGATCCTCGCCGCGATCAACGCCGCCATCGCCCGGACCGGCGCCGCCAGCGCCGCCGACATGGGCAAGCTGATGGGCGTGCTCAAGCCGCAGCTGGCCGGGCAGGCCGACATGGGGCTGGTGTCGAAGCTGGTCAAGCAGGCGCTGGCCGGCTGACCCGCCACCGGCACGCGAATGCGAGGCCGGTGCCCCGCGCAAATGCATAGGTGCCGGGCTCACCCGGCACAGGGGCTTTCCCGGGGAAACTCCGTGCGGGGCAAGCCCCGCACCTACGGCCGGCCTCGCTTGGATGGCTCCATAACACGACCGGCTTCACTCCCCTTTACCGCTGCGTCGGTTACATCCTTCGCGGCCGGCAACGCCACCGCGCACCCGCGTCGCAGGCTGTGCCGCCACGGGTGCGCGCTTACCCTCCCGCGCATGCCCCCTTCCCTCCCAGACACCCTGAAACAACGGCTGGAGCGGCTGCAACGCAGCTTGCCGGCGGCGCTGCTGCAGCGTTTCGTCGAAGCCGACGTGATGACCCAGTCGGCCTCGCTGGCGTTCTACACCCTGCTGTCGCTGGCGCCGCTGCTGATGCTGCTGCTGTGGCTGACCGCCTCGCTGTATCCGCCGGCACAGCAGGCGCTGGTCGAGCAGATCGCCGGCCTGGCCGGCAGCAGCGTGGCCGAGGTGGCGCGCACGGTGATCGCCAACGCCAGCGCGCGGCCGGACCTGGGCTCGCTGGCCGGGGCGTGGAGCCTGTTGCTGCTGTTCGTCGGCGCCACCGTGGTGTTCGCGCAGCTGCAGGCGGCGCTGAACCGCATCTTCCGCTCGGACGAACAGCGCTTCGACGGCGCGCTGGGCTGGCTGAAGAAACGCATCTTCTCGGCCGGCGTGGTGCTGGCGCTGGGCTTCCTGCTGATCGTGTCGATGGTCGCCACCACCGCGCTGCAGGTGGTGTTCGCGCACCTGCCCTCGCTGCTGCCGGCGGTGGGCTACCTGAGTACGCTGCTGCTGTACGTGCTGGGCTTCGCCTTCCTCTACCACTACCTGCCCGACCGCCCGGTGGCATGGCGCCAGGCACTGGGCGGCGGCGCCATCACCGCGCTGCTGTTCACCCTGGGCCGCTATGGCATCGGTCTGTACCTGGCCAATGCCGCGCCCGGCAGCGCCTACGGCTCGATGGGCACGCTGGTGCTGATGCTGGTGTGGGTCTACTACGCCAGCGTGGTGTTCTTCAGCGGTGCGCTGGTCACCGCGGTCATCGACGAGCGCGCCCGATCATAGAAGCGTGCAGGAGCGACGCGAGTCGCGACCGGGTTCCCGCGAAAGTTCCCGGTCGCGACTCGCGTCG